>CAXTWC010000167.1:0-12614 GCA_964247805.1 uncultured Acetobacteraceae bacterium
ACGCTGGTGTTCGGCGTGATGGATTTCCTGAACCTGGCGCATGGCGTGCAATACATGCTGGGCGCGTACCTCGCCGTGGCGATGGCGGCGGCCAGCGGCAGCTTCGTGCTTGGGCTGCTGGCGGCGTGCGTGGGCACGGTGGTGTTCGGCCTGGTGCTGGACCGGCTGGTGTTCCGCTTCCTCATCGGCCGCTCGCATCTGGACCAGGTGCTGGCGACGTTTGGCCTGATCCTGACGGCCAACGAGGCGGTGCGCATGGTTTGGGGCAACGAACCGCTATCCCTGGCGGTGCCGGACGCCCTGTCGGGTAGCATCGCGCTGACATCCGGGCTGCGCTACCCGGTGTACCGGCTAGTGATCCTGGCGGCGGGGCTGCTGGCGGGGGTGGGGCTCGCGGTGGTGGTGACCCGCACACGTTTCGGCATGCAACTACGCGCCGGGGCGACGCATCCGCATCTGCTGGCGGCGCTGGGGGTGGATACCGGGCGGCTGTTCGCGCTGGTAGCGGCGGGCGGGGCGATGCTGGCCGGGTTCGCCGGGGCGGTGGCGGCGCCGATCCTGTCGGTGGAGCCGGGCATGGGCGACGGCGTGCTGATCCTGGCCTTCGTGGTGATCATCATCGGCGGCACCGGGTCGATCCGCGGGGCTGCGTTGGCGGCGCTGCTGGTGGGGCTGGTGGATACGCTGGGACGCTCGTTCGCCACGGATCTGCTGCGGCTGGTGCTGCGCCCGTCCGCGGCGACGACGGCAGGGCCGGCGCTGGCCTCGATGGCGATCTACGTGCTGATGGCGGTGGTGCTGGCGATCCGGCCCGCCGGGTTGCTGCCGGCCAAGTGAAACAGCCGTCACCTCCGTGTGCCATTCCTCCCCTGCGAAGCGGGGGAGGGGGACCGTGCGAAGCATGGTGGAGGGGGCGTGCGCACCGGCCGAGCACCCCCTCCGTCGGCTTTGCCGCCACCTCCCCCGCTGCGCAGGGGAGGAACGCCGGGGGGAGAGGTCGGGCACTGACGTTGGTCGTTCGATGATGCCCCTCGCGGGCAAGAGTGGCGGATGGGCTCCCATCGCGATCCTGGTGCTGTTCGCTCTCGCACCCCTGCTGTTCCGAACCACCCACACCGAGTTCCTCCTGTTCCCCGCCACCCGCATCCTCGCCTACGCCATCGCCGCCGTAGCGCTGGATTTCGTGCTCGGCTTCGGTGGCCTGGTCAGCTTCGGGCACGCGGCGTTTGTCGGCATCGGCGCCTACACGCTGGGCATCGCCGCCGTAAACGACATCACCGACATCGCAATCACCCTGCCGCTCGCCGCGGTTACAGCGGGGGCGTTCGCACTCGTCACCGGCGCCATCGCACTGCGCACCAGCGGCGTGTATTTCATTATGATCACGCTCGCCTTCGGGCAGATGGCGTTCTTCACCGCGGGCAGCCTGGCGCAGTACGGCGGCGATGACGGGCTGACGCTGCCAGGCCCCTCCACCCTGTTCGGTATGGCGCTGCTGGCAAATCGGCTGGGGCTGTACTACGCCACCCTCGCCGCCCTGGCCGTCGTGCTGCTGGGGCTGGGCCAGGTGGTGCGGTCGCGCTTCGGCCGGGTGCTGCGCGGGTGCCGGGATGCGCCGGCGCGGATGCAATCACTGGGTTACAGCCCATACCCCTATCGCCTGCTCGCCTACACCGTGTCCGGGGCGGTGGCGGGGGTGGCCGGCGCGCTGCTGGCCGAGCTGACGCAGTTCGCCAGCCCGGCCACCATGGCGTGGCCGCGCTCCGGCGACCTGCTGGTGGCGGTGATCCTCGGTGGCGCCGGGTCGCTGTGGGGGCCGGTGTTGGGCACGCTGGGCTATCTCGCCTTGTCCGACTGGCTGGCGGACTGGACGGAGCATTGGCGCATCGTGCTCGGCCCCTTGCTGGTGCTGGCCGTGCTGGTGCGCCGCCGGTGAATGCCCTGCTGGAACTCGACGGGCTGGCCAAGAGCTACGGCGCCCTAGCCGTCACCCGCGACGTATCGCTGACCGTGCGACCCGGCGAGGTGCACGCGCTGATCGGCCCCAACGGCGCCGGCAAGACCACGCTGGTCGGGCAGGTCGCGGGCAGCATCCGGCCGGACCGCGGGCGGATCGTGTTCGGCGGGCGGGACATCACGCCGCTGCCGCCGCAACGCCGGGCCAGGCTGGGGCTGGCGCGATCGTTCCAGATCATCACCCTGCTGCCCCATTTCACCGCACGCGAGAACGTGGCGGTGGCAGTGCAGCGACGCCACGGCAGCTCGTTCCACTTCTGGCGCGACGCCGGGCGGGAGCGGGCGCTGAACACCGAAGCGGAGGCAGCGCTGGCGGCCGTGGGCCTGGCGGACCGGGCGGCGACCCAAGCGTCCGCCCTGAGTCACGGCGAAAAGCGCCACCTGGAGCTGGCGGTGGCACTCGCCTGCGCGCCAAAACTGCTGCTGCTGGACGAGCCGATGGCGGGCGTCGGGCACGACGAGGCGGCCCGGCTGCTGGCGCTGCTGCAGGGGCTGCGCGGCCAGTTCGCGATGCTGCTGGTGGAGCACGACATGGACGCGGTGTTCGCCCTGTCCGACCGAGTGTCGGTGCTGGTGGCCGGCGCCGTGATCGCCAGCGGCCCACCCGCCGCCATCCGCGCCGACCCGGCGGTCCGCGCCGCCTATCTCGGTGATGACAATGCTTGAGGTGCGCGGGTTACAGGCGGGGTATGGCGGCGCGCAGGCGCTGTTCGGCGTAGACCTGGCAGTGGCCGACGGAGAGGCGGTGTCGCTGCTCGGGCGCAACGGCATGGGCAAGACCACCACCGTGCGCGCCGTGATGGGGCTGCTGCGGCCCTGGGCGGGCAGCGTCGCCGTGGGTGGGGTGGGGTTGAACGGAGCGACCCCCACCCGCATCGCGCGCGCCGGTTTGGGGCTGGTGCCGGAGGGGCGGCAGATCTTCCCGCGCCTGTCGGTGGAGGAGAATTTGCTGGCCTGCGCCGCCCACCGCCACGGCCCGGCGCGCTGGACGCTGCCCGGGATCTACACCCTGTTCCCCCGGCTGGAGGAGCGGCGGCGTTTCAGCGGCTGGCAACTGTCCGGCGGCGAGCAGCAGATGCTGGCAATCGGCCGCGCGTTGATGACCAACCCGCGCCTGCTGATCCTGGACGAGGCGACGGAGGGGCTCGCCCCGCTGACCCGCGCGGTGATCTGGGAGTGCCTGCACCGGCTGAAGGCGGAGGGCGTGGCGATGCTGGTGATCGATAAGACGCTGGACGCGCTAATGCTGCTGTCCGACCGGCACGTGGTGATCGAGCGAGGGCGGGTGGTTTGGGCCGGGAATAGTGCCGCTTTGCTGGCGGAACGGGAGACGGTGGAGCGGGCGTTGCACGTGTGACAACAGCCCCGACTGCGGGGAGACTTGGGTTTGTCCGGCGGAGGCACCCACCGACTTCTCCCTCTCCCGTCCTTCACCCTCTCCCAGAGAGGGAGAGGGCTTCGATCGGCGAGCTTAGTAAGCGTTGCCCTTGCCGTTCGGCACGCCGGTGCTGGTGGCGCCAACGCTGGAATTCACGCCCTGACTCGGGATGTCACCAAGAGCGCGCTGGCCGCCGCCGTTGGACGACGTGGCACTGACAGGCGACATGGCGGCGGACGTAGCCGGGCTCGACCCCGCGCCGTTGCAAGCAGCAAGCCCGAGGCAGGAAAGCAGGACGACGCCGGTGATCTTGATAGACATAAACATCTCCTCGCGCGCAAAGCATTCGCCTACGCTGGCGAGGCAACGCCAGTCTAAAAAGTTAGTTCACGCGATGCTGCCCCTCACTGGGGGCGTGGGTAGACGACGCCGTCGCTGCTGATCACGCTCTGGGGAAGGTAGTAGACCGCCTGGCCACTCTCCCCCGGGCCTTTCGGCACTGGCTGGCAGGCAGATAGACCGAGTAGCGTGGCAGTCACGACGAAGGAGCGAGCGATCACAGGTAGGCTTTCCCCGCCTCGACCGCGAAACGCGCCGGGTCACCCTCCCAGATGATGCGGGCGTGTTCCAGCACATAGACCCGGTCGGCATGCGGTAATGCAAAGGTCACGTTCTGCTCGCCCAGCAGCACGGTGATCGGGGTGGTGTTGCGCAGCCGTTCCAGCGCGTGGCTGAGCTGTTCCAGGATCACGGGCGCCAAGCCCAACGTGGGTTCGTCCAGGATCAGCAGGCGGGGCTGCATCATCAGCGCACGGGCGATGGCCAGCATCTGCTGCTCGCCGCCGCTCATCTTGCCGGCGGCCTGGTTGGCGCGGGATTTCAGGATCGGGAACAGGTCGAACAGCCACTCCAGCTTGCTGGCGCGCTCGCCCGAGGTCAGGCGTCCACCACCGAGATCGAGGTTCTCCCGCACGCTCATGCTGCCGAACAGCTCGCGGCTCTCGGGGCATTGCACGATGCCGCCCCGCTTGTCGGCGCCGCGCGCGATGCCCGCCGCGGTCTTGCCGGCCAGCGGTTTGGCGTCCCAGCCGATCGTGCCGGTATGCGGCACAAGGCCGGAGATGGCGTTAAACAGCGTCGTCTTGCCGGCGCCGTTCAGCCCAACCACGGACACGAACTCGCCCTCTCGGACGTGGATCGACACGTGGTCCAGCGCCTGCGCCTTGCCGTAGAAGACGCTGAGGTCCTTCACGTCCAACAAAGGCGGCCCCGGCTTGCGGTCCAGTTCGGGGCGGGAGGCAATCTCGATGCTGCCGGCGCCGAGATAGACCTGGCGCACGGTCGGGTTGGCCATCACCTGCTCGGCGGTGCCCTCGGCGACGTGCTCGCCCAGATACATCGCGAGCACCCGGTCCACGAGCGCGGCCACGCTTTTCACGTTGTGGTCCACCAGCAGCACCGCCCGGCCCTCCTCGCGGAACCCGGCGATCAGGGCGGAGAACGCGCCCACCTCGCCCGATGTCAGCCCGGCGAAGGGTTCGTCCACCAGCACGACCTTCGGGTTGCGGGCGATCGCCTTTGCGAGTTCCAGGCGACGGAGGTCGGCGAAGGGCAGTGTGGAGGGATGCCGGTTGAACACGGCGCCCAGCCCGACGCGCTCGGCGATGGCGCGGGCCTGGCCGTCGACCGCCGGGTCGGCGAACAGCTTCAGCAGTGAGTCGGGGAGCAGGGCGAGCTTGATGTTCTCCCCCACCGTTTGGCGGTGCAGCGGGCGGGAGTGTTGGAACACCAGCCCGACACCTTGCCGCGCGACGCGGTGGGACGGCCAACCGGCCACGTCCACGCCGTCGATGCGAACCTGGCCGGCGTTGGGCCGCTCGATGCCCATGATCAGCTTCATCACGGTGGACTTGCCGGAACCGTTGGGGCCGATCAGCCCGAGGATCTCACCGGGCTTGATGGAGAAGCCCATGTTGTTGACCGCGAGCAGGCCGCCGAAGCGCTTGGTGAGGCCGGAGACTTCGAGCAGGCCCGTGGTTGTAGTCACTGGCGGCGCATACTCCACGTTCATCGGACGAGCCCCCGCAACTCTCCCCCTCCCCTTGAGGGAGGGGGCCGGGGGGATGGGTGGCGCACGCACCGAAGACGGCGAATTGGGGACGCACGCCCCTTAACTATGTGCCGCGACCACCCCTCCCCTAACCCCTCCCGCAAGGGGAGGGGGACTAAACGCTGCACGACGTTCATGCCTCACCCCGCCGATGCAGTAGCGTGCCGAGGAAGCCGGCCGGCACTACCAGGATCACCACCAGGGCGAACGCCGCGATGGCGAAGGTGCTGAGCTGGCCCAGCGGTCGCAACACCTCGCCGGCCGCCACCAGGAAGATCGCACCCAATACCGCGCCCACGATGGTGCGCCGGCCGCCGAGCACGGCCGCGATGATCACCTGCACGCCGACCGCGATGTCGATCAGCGTGCCCGGCGAGGCAGTGCTCTCGTAGAACACCAGCAACGCGCCAGCCATGCCGCTGAAGAACGCCGACACGCAGAATGCGGCCAGCTTGTGCTTGGCGACGTTGAAGCCGAGCGCCTGTGCCTCGATCGGGTCCTGCCCGCAGGCCTGCAGGATCAGCCCGAGGGCCGAGCGGGACAGGGTGAACAGGATCAGGCCGGCGATCGCCATGAAGCCAAGGGCGAAGTAGTAGTTGAAATTGTCGTCGATCGAGATGACGTCGGGGATGGTCAGCCCGATCTCGCCGCCGGTCCAATGCGCGAACACGGTGATGCCTTGTTGCAGCAACAGTACGGCCACCAGGGTGATCAGGCCGAAATACGGCCCGGACAGTCGCAGCGCCGGCAGGGCCAGCAGCAGCCCGCCGGCCACAGCGAGCAAGGTGCCGAACGCGACGCAGACGTAGATCGGCAGCCCGGTTTGCGCGTCGAGGATGCCGGCCCCGTAGGCGCCGAGCCCCACCAGGAAGGTTGGGCCGAAATTCACCTCGCCTGCGAAGCCGAACAGCAGGTCCCACGACATGGCGAAGACGGCGAAGTAGTACGCCGGGATCGCAACCCCGATGACGTAGGAGGAGGCGAAGAACGGCAGCACCGCCGCCAGCACCAGCCCGCCGAGCGAGCCCCAGAAGAGCCGTGACCGTGACAGACCCCGCATCAGCGCCGCCCCAGCAAGCCCTGCGGCCGCACATACACGACCACCACCAGCAGGATCAGCGCCGGCACGTTACGCAGGCCGGGCGAGATCAGGTACGCCGTCACCGTCTCGAAATAGCCCACGCAATACGCCGCCACCAGCGAGCCGGACACGCTGCCGAGGCCCCCCAACACCACGATGGAAAACGCGCTGGCGGTGAGGCTGCCGACGTTGTCGGAGGACGCGCCGAGGAAGGCGCCGAGCAGCACCCCGGCCACTCCCGCCAACACGCCGTAGATGGCCCAGACCAGCAGGCGGATGTGCTCCATCTCGTAGCCGAGCAGAGTGAGCCCGCGCGGGTTGATGGAGGCGGCCAGCAGCGCCTTGCCCGCCCGGGTCTTGTTGATCAGCAGCCACAGCGCACCGATCGCGGCCCAGCAGATCACGGCGGTCAGGATCTCGTTGGTGGGCGTGCGGACGCCGCCGAGCGTGGTCACCCCGGCGATCAGCGGGCGCACGGTGTGCGGGCTGGTGGTGGTGAGGTACGCGATTACCACCTGGATCATCAGCCCCCACAGCAGCGTGCCGGTGAGCACGAAGATCTCGGTCTCCTCCCGCGGGATGGAGCGGGAACGCTGGATGGGCCGCACCACGAAGAAATACGTGGCGAACGAGATCGCGACACCGGAAGCCACCCCGGCCAGCGCGCCCCAATCCGCGCCCACGATGTCGGCGGTGTACCAGGCGACTGTCGCCGCCGTGACCATGGTGCCGCCATGAGCGAGGTTGAGCACGCCGGAGACGCCGAACATCAGCGTGAAGCCGACGGCGCCGAGGCCATACAGCGCGCTGATGGCAAACCCATCGATCAGGATCTGAAGTGTCAGCATGAACCGCTTCTCCCTCTCCCCTTGCGGGAGAGGGCCGGGGTGCGGGGGGGCACCCGCACCGGTTCAGCCAGGACAGTGGTGTTAACCATCCGCGAGTGGTTTGTGCGCCTACCCCTCACCCCGACCCTCTCCCACAAGGGGAGAGGGAGAAGGAGGCGGCGTTCAGACGCTTGCACCGACCGGCTCAGTTGGTCAGCTTGACGAACGACGGGAACCGCAGCGTGTTGCCACCCGCCACCGACGCCGGCCAGACCGGGACCTGCTTGCCGTCCTGCCACTGCACGAACAGGCCACTCACATAGTCCTTGCCGTATTTCATGGCGTGGGTCGCCGGGTCGTCCTTGCCGAAGAACGCGACCCGGCCGACCGTGCCCTGCCAATCCGTCTTCTCCAGCGCGTCGACCATCTTGTCCGGATCCGTGCTGCCCGCGCGGTGGATGGCGTCGGCGATGTAGTACACCTCGTCATACGTGGTGTAGCCGGTGTAGGCCGGGGTGATGCCGTACTTCTTCATGTAGGCCGAGGCGAACGGGACCGTCTTGGGCGTGGTCGGCACGCTATCGACGGCGATCAACTGCAGCACGATACCCTCGGTGGCGCCGTTGGTGTCCTTCCAGAACGTGGAGGACGTGGCTTGCGACGAAATGCCGAATTGCGCGATCGGCACCTGCTGGTTGGCCCACTGCACCGTCGGCTGCACGCCGACATGGCTGATGCCAGTCACGATCAGGTCCGGCTTCTTGCCCTCGATGCCGTTATAGATCGGCGTGAAATCCGTCGTGTCGGGTGAGAAGCGGATGTGGTCCACCACTTTCAGCCCGACCTTGGGCAGGCACTTCTCGTATTCGGCGTCGAGCGGGCCGGTCCAGGCGGCGTCCTCGCTCATGATCACGGCCGTCTTCATGTGATACTTGCTGTCCACCAGCAGATCCTTGGCGGCGTCGCAGGTCGCGTCCGACAGGAAGCTCGACGCCAGGTAGCCGTGGAAGAAGTATTTCAGGTGGTCGTAATCGGCGTGGATGCGCTTGCTGATGTCGTCGCTGGCCGCACCCGGCGTCACCGTCGGCATCTTGAGCCGGCCGGACCAGGGCTCCAGAGCCAAGGCGACCTCGCTGGTGTAGCTGGCGATCACCGCGCTAACCTTGTCCTGCGACGACAGCCGCTGGAACGCGCGCACTGCATCGGCGGCCGAGTTGTGGTCGTCATAGGCCACGATCTCGATCTGGCGACCGTCCACGCCCCCCTTGGCGTTGATTTCGTCGGCAGCGATCTGCGCCGCGTTCGGGATGGCGATGCCGGAGATGGCGGAGTTCTCGGCGATCACTCCGATCTTGATCGGGTCCGCGGCCATGGCAGCAACGGGAAGTGCCACGACAGCGAGGGCCGGCAACAGGCGCAGGATAGACATATCGGGGCTCCTTGGACGCGCCGGAGGTTTCCCGGCATTGCAGGGGACGCTAATGCAAGCGCGGCCGGAGAGTAAATCGGCAATCATGCGGTGGCGTCTCATTCGCCTCGCTTTATGGTGCAAACGCCTAAAACTGGAGCACACGTGAATGCCAAATACTATGATCCAGGCTGCGGACGGTTCGGGCAGCTTCTCCGCCCTGGTCGTGGAGCCCGCGAAGACCCCGGCCGGTGCGGTGGTGCTGATCCAGGAGATCTTCGGCGTGAACGAGGCGATGCGCGCCGCCGCCGCCCAGGTGGCCGATCTCGGCTTCATCGCCGTCTGCCCCGACCTGTTCTGGCGCCTGCAACCCGGCGTCGACCTGACCGACAAGACCGAAGCCGAGTGGAAGCAGGCGATGGACTTCCTCAATCGCTTCGACCAGGCGAAGGGCGTGGAGGACCTGAAGGCGACCGTCGCGGCCGTGCGCACCATGCCCGGCTGCAACGGCCATGTCGGCACCATGGGCTATTGCCTGGGCGGGCGCCTGGCGGTGATGATGGCCACCGGATCCGACGCGGATGTGAACGTGTCGTATTACGGCGTGGGCATCGACGACCAGATCCCGCAGTTCGCCGCCATCCGCGCGCCACTGGTAATGCACATCGCCGGCGAGGACGGCTTTTTCCCAGCCGACAAGCGCGCCCAGGTGATTGCGGCGGCCCAGGGGGCGGCGCATGTCCAGGCCTACAACTACGCCGGCGCCGACCACGGTTTCGCCCGGGTGAACGGCAATCACTGGAGCGGGCTGGCCGCCACCATCGCCAATGGCCGCAGCGCCGAAGCCCTGGCCGCTGCGCTCGGGTAAAGAGACGGCGCAGCCATGACCGTCATCGGGGTGGATTTCGGCACGACGAACACCGTCGTGAGCCTGCTGCTGCCCGACGGGACGGCGCAGACGGTGCGCCACCGTTTCGGCACGGCCGAGCTGGACGTGGTGCGCACCCTGCTGTGCTTCTGGAACGAGGGGAACGGCCGCCACCTGGTGCTGCGCAACGGCGTCGGCCCGGCGGCGATCGAGGCCTATCTGGACGACCCGCTCGAGAGCCGGCTGATGATGTCGCTGAAAAGCTACCTGGCGCAGCGCAGCTTCACCGAGACGCGCGTGTTCGGCCGCAGCTTCACACTGGAGGAACTGATCGCCTTGTTCCTTCGCCCCGTGGTGCCCGCGGCCAGCGAGGGCGCCGTGCTGGTGGCGGGCCGCCCGGTCCGCTTCGTCGGCGACGGGGCGGACGACGCGCTGGGCGAACAGCGGCTGCGGCGCGCCTATGCCGGCATCGGCTGGGGGGCGGTGCAGACGGCGCTGGAGCCCGAGGCCGCCGGGTATCGCTTCGCCCGCAGCCTCACGGCGCCGGCCACGGTGCTGATCGGTGATTTCGGCGGTGGCACCAGCGACTTCTCGGTGCTGCGGTTCGAGCCGGGGAGCGACCGGCCGGTGGTTCCGCTCGGGCATTCGGGGGTGGGGATCGCCGGGGACACGTTCGACTACCGCATCATGGACCACGTGGTGTCGCCGCGCCTGGGCAAGGGCAGTAATTACCGGGTGTTCGGCAAGGACATGCCGGTGCCGGCCGAGTATTTCTCCAGCTTCGCCCGCTGGCATCGCCTGTCGCTGATGCGGGCGCCCCGGACGATGCGCGACATCGAGGAGGTGGCGCGCACGGCCGAATACCCAGACCGGCTGCAGGCGCTGCTGACACTGATCCGGGACGAGATGGGGTATGAGTTGTACCGCGCCGTTTCGGGCGTGAAGGCGGAGCTGTCCCGGGCGGAGACAGCGGTGCTGCGGTTCAAGCACGCGGAGGTCGTGATCGAGGAGACGATCACCCGGGCGGCGTTCGAGGAGTGGATCGCGCCGGACATTTCTCGTGTCGAGGCGACGGTCGATGCGGCGATGGCGGAGGCCGGGTTGACGGAGGAGGGGATCGACCGCGTGTTCCTGACCGGCGGTACGTCGTTGGTGCCTGCGGTACGCGGACTGTTCACCCGGCGGTTCGGCGCGCAGCGGGTGATGGGAGGTGGCGAGTTCGTGTCGGTAGCCGAGGGGCTAGCGCTAATCGGCCGAGACCGCACCGTCTTCTCCCTCTCCCCTTGAGGGAGAGGGAGTAGATTGTCAGCGGGGGGACAGCACCATGATCATCTGGCGGTTTTCCATCCGGGGCATCTGCTCGACCTTGGTCTTTTCGTCCATGTCGCCGCGGATCCGCTCCAGCACCTTGATGCCGATGTCCTGGTGGGCCATTTCGCGCCCACGGAACCGCAAGGTCACCTTCACCTTGTCGCCCTCGTCGATGAAGCTGTTCATCGCGCGCATCTTAACCTGGTAGTCGTTCTCGTCGATATTGGGCCGAACCTTGACCTCTTTGATCTCGACGACCTTCTGCTTCTTTTTCGCCTCGTTCTTTTTCTTCTGCGACTCGTACTTGTACTTGCCGTAGTCGAGGATCTTCACCACCGGTGGATCCGCGTTCGGGCTGATCTCCAACAGGTCGAGGCCGACCGCCTGGGCGCGCAGCATCGCATCACGCGCGCTCATCACACCCTGCATCTCGCCCTCGGCATCGATCAGGCGGACTTGCGGGCTGCGGATATCTTCGTTGACGCGCGGACCATCTCGTCCTGGTGCGCCACCGCTTGGCATCGGGCCTCTAGGTATTGTGCTCTCCTGTCGAAATTGAATGTCCGGCCACAGTCTTGCCGGAGAATAGCTAACGAATCAAGAAAACTCGCGATCCGGAGCACCTGACCTTACAATATCGGGCGGTGTCGCTTCACGCGCAAGCCCATCCAGGGCCGCGGCCAGCGAAAGTACCTCCTGCGCCTGCCCGCCCAGCCGTCGCAGCGCCACCGTGCGCTCCTCGGCCTCCTTGCGGCCGACCACGGCGATGATCGGGATGTGCTGCAGACTGTGCTCGCGGATCTTGGCGTTGATCTTCTCATTGCGCACGTCGGTCACCACCGACACGCCCCGCTTCCGAAAAGCCTCGGCGACTTCTTCGGCATAAGGCGCCGCGTCCGTCACGATGGAAGCCACCACCAACTGCACCGGCGCCAGCCAAAGCGGGAAGCGACCGGCGAATTGCTCGATCAGGATGCCGAGAAAGCGCTCGAAGCTGCCCAGGATCGCCCGGTGCAGCATCACCGGGCGCTGCCGCGAGCTGTCATCGGCGATGTAGCTGGCGTCCAGCCGCTCAGGCATCACGAAATCGACCTGCAAAGTGCCGCACTGCCAATCGCGGCCGATCGCGTCCCGCAGCACGAACTCCAGCTTCGGGCCGTAGAACGCGCCCTCGCCGTGGTTCAGCTCGTAATCCACGCCGGCCATGGCACAGGCCTCGCGCAACGAACCCTCGGCCCGATCCCAGGTCTCATCCGTGCCGGCGCGGGTATCTGGACGGTCGGCGAACTTCACGCGGAAACTGTCGAAGCCGAAATCGCGGTAGACGGAGGCAAGCAGTTCCACGAAGCGCGCCGTCTCGGGGGCGATCTGCTCGGGCGTGCAGAAGATGTGCGCGTCGTCTTGCGTGAACGCGCGCACCCGCATGATGCCATGCAGCGCGCCCGACGGCTCGTAGCGGTGGCAGGAGCCGAACTCCGCCATGCGCAGCGGCAACTCGCGGTAGGAGCGCAGGCCATGGTTGAAGATCTGCACGTGGCAGGGGCAGTTCATTGGCTTCAGCGCCAGCAGCTTGTCCGGCTCGTGCTCCACCGTGGCCAGGAACATGTTCTCGCGG
>CAXTWC010000168.1:0-12563 GCA_964247805.1 uncultured Acetobacteraceae bacterium
ATGGCGCGGGAGAAGAACCGCATCAGCATCATCACCGGGTCGGGCGCGCCGGAGATCACGGGGGCGCAATGCTCGCCGAACGGCCTGCACTGGGTGATCGACACCTACGCGATCGACCACGCCGTGCCCGCGCCGCTGCTGGCGGAGGGTGACAAGAAGTGGTTCCTGCTGGCAGTGGATATCACGCTGGGCCGCGCGCTGATCCGCGACATCCTGCCGGTGCTGCAGGCGGGCGGCGGGACCGTGGTGGGCCAGGCGCTGCACCCGCTGTTCACCACGGATATGTCGTCGCCGATCGTGCAAGCCCAAGCCTCCGGCGCGCAAGTGGTGGCGCTGATGAATGTCGGTGGCGACCTGGTGAACGCCGCCAAGCAGGCCAGCGAGTTCGGCCTGATCGCGGGCGGACAGAAGCTGGCCGGGTTCTGGATGACGGTGACGGATGTGCACGCGATCGGGCTGGAGACTGCGGCCGGCATCTATTTCGCCGAAGCGTTCTATTGGGACCAGGACGACGCCGCCCGCGCCTGGTCCAAGCGGTTCGAGGGTCGCGTGGGCGCCGAGCCGAACAGCTATCAGGCCGGCATCTACGGCGCGATCACACACTATCTGAAGGCGGTGAAGGCGGCGGGCACGGCCGACACCGCCACGGTGATGGCCAAGATGCGCGAACTCCCGGTGCAGGATTTCATGACGCCCGGCGGCGGCAGCGTCCGCATCGATGGCCGGGTGATCCGCCCGATCCAGGTGCTGCAGGTGAAGCAGCCCACGGACAGCAAAGGCCCGTGGGACGTGGCCCGCATCGTCAGCACCATCCCCGGCGACAAGGCGTTCCGGCCACTCGCCGAAAGCGACTGCCCCCTGGTGAAGCAGTGAGCCTGTACCCGCTCAGCCCCGCTGCCGATCGGGACCGCCTGCCGGTTGCGGTGCTGAGCGGCTTCCTGGGCAGCGGCAAGACCACGCTGCTGAACCGCGTGCTGAAGGACCCTCGGATGGCTGCCACCGCGGTCGCCATCAACGAGTTCGGCGAAATCCCGCTGGACCAACACCTGATCGATCACGGTGCGGACAAGACCGTGGTGATGGCCAATGGCTGCCTGTGCTGCAACGTCGGCGGCGACATGGAGGACGCTGTCATGCGCATCTTCAGCCGCCGCGAGGGTGGGGCCATTCCGCATTTCGACCGGCTGATCGTGGAGCCGTCCGGCCTCGCCGACCCGGCGCCGATCGCTCAGGCCATCCTGCGGCAACCCACCCTGTCGCGCGTGATGCGGCTGGACACGATCGTCACCGTGGTCGATGGCGTGTTCGGCCTGCGCCAACTGGCCGAACATCCAGAGGCGCGCAAACAGGCCGAGATCGCCGATATCCGCGTCGTGTCCAAAGGCGATTTGGCCGACACCGGCCCCCTGCTGGACCGGTTGCGCCAGATCAACCCGGCCGCCCCGGTGATGGAGGTGCGGGACGGGATCGTCGACCCGGCGCGGCTGTTCTCCGGCTCGTTCCTGGACCCTGGTTCCGCCCGTTCCCCCGTCGCCGAGTGGATCGACCGGCACGCTGACACTCCGCACCATCACCACCACAGCGCCGAGACGGCCTCCGTCTCGTTGGTGGCCGAGGCGGCAATGCAATGGCGGCCGTTCGATGCGTGGTTGCGGCAGTGGCGCACCGGCCATGCCGAAGACATCCTGCGCATCAAGGGTCTGCTCGCGATCGCTGGTCGGCCACGCCCGGTGGTGGTGCAGGGCGTCCATCATGTGCTGCACCCGCCCGCCGAACTGCCGGACTGGCCCAGCGCGGACCACCGCTCCCGACTGGTGGTGATCGTGCGCGGCGCCGGGTTGGCCCGCGACATTGCAGCGTCCTGGCAGCAAACCTTACCCGAATTGACCGCCGAGGGAGTTCCGGCATGAGAGCGATCGACGTCCACGTCCACCCGATGAACGCCGCCTATGTGGAGGCGAGCATCCACTTCATCCCAGCCGCCCAGCGCATGTTCCCCGGCAAGTTCGAGGCGCGCCCGGACGAGCAGATCGCCGAGGATTTTCGCCGCGACGACGCTCTGGCCATCCCCATCGCATGGGATGCCCAGCACGGCGCCGCCGGCACGGTCTACACCAATGACCAATTGGCCGAGCTGTGCCGTACTTACCCCGACGTGTTCCTGCCGGGCTGGGCAGTGGTCGACCCGTGGCGCGGCCGCAACGGGCTGGAAGAGATCGATCGCGCGATCACCAAGCTCGGGCTGATGGGTGTGAAATATCAGCCGCCGGTGCAGGCATTCTGCCCCAGCGACCGGCAGTTCTATCCGATCTGGGACCTGCTGCAGTCGCTCGGCGCGCCGGTGCTGATCCATTGCGGCACCACGGCGATCGGCGCCAACGAACCCGGCGGGTTGGGGTTCAAGCTGGATCACGGCCGCCCGATCCATATCGACAGCATCGCGGCCGACTTCCCGCGGCTGAACATCGTCGCCGCGCACCCCGGCTGGCCCTGGACGGAGGAGCTGATCGCGGTCGCCTTGCACAAGCGCAACGTGTCGATCGACATTTCCGGCTGGTCCCCCAAATACATGCCAGCGGCGCTGAAGCACGACATGCAGCGGCGCCTACAGGACCGGGTGATGTTCGGCTCCGACTACCCGGGATGGAGCCCCGGTCAGTGCTGCGACGAGTGGGAGATGGAGGGGTTCAAGCCAGGCGTGACTGAGAAGCTGTTCGTGACCAATGCAACACGCATCCTCGATCTTGCCGGCGCAATCCGCGAGGCGGAGGCGGCCCGCGGTCGGCTGCCTGCCGCTTGATCCGCTCGGTAGACGCAACCAACTGGAAGTAGCCATATGCGCACCCAAGTCGCCATCATCGGCGGGGGCCCGGCTGGGCTGATGCTCGGCCAGTTGCTGACCCGCGAAGGCATCGACAACGTCATCCTGGAGCGCCAAACGCCGGGTTACGTGTTGGAGCGGATCCGGGCCGGCGTGCTGGAGCAGGGCACGGTCGACCTGCTGGACGGGGCCGGCGCGGGCTTGCGGATGCACGCTGAAGGCTTGCCGCATTCGGGGTTCGAGCTGTCGTTCGATGGCGACATGCACCGCATCGACCTCACCGCGTTAACCGGGCGGCGCGTGATGGTCTATGGGCAGACGGAGGTCACCCGCGACCTG
Organism: uncultured Acetobacteraceae bacterium; assembly: GCA_964247805.1. Taxonomy (GTDB): domain Bacteria; phylum Pseudomonadota; class Alphaproteobacteria; order Acetobacterales; family Acetobacteraceae; genus LMUY01. The sequence continues at coordinate 3,161 of CAXTWC010000168.1, forward strand.
ATGAGCCTGCGCGAACGCTCTGGGGCGGTAACGGTCTACGAGGCGAAGGATGTGGCCCTGCACGATGTGTCTGGCCCGTCGCCGCGGATCAGCTACACGGTGGAGGGTCAGCCGCACGAGTTGTCCTGTGACTTCATCGCTGGGTGCGACGGGTTCCACGGTGCCGCGCGCAAGGCGATCCCAGCGGAGGTGCTGTCGGTGTTCGAGCGCGTTTATCCGTTCGGCTGGCTGGGCATCCTGGTGGACAAGCCGCCCATCAAGCACGAGTTGATCTATGCCCACCACGAGCGCGGGTTCGCCCTCAGCTCGATGCGATCCACCACGCGCAGCCGGTACTACGTGCAATGCCGGGCCGACGAGGTTTTGGCCGACTGGCCGGACGAGCGGTTCTACGACGAGCTGCGGCTTCGTCTCGGGCCTGCTTCGGAGGGGTTGCAAACCGGCCCCTCGATCGAGAAGTCGGTGGCACCGTTGCGGTCCTTCGTGGCGGAGCCGTTGCGTTACGGGTCGCTGTTCCTGGCCGGCGACGCGGCTCACATCGTGCCCCCGACGGGTGCGAAGGGGCTGAACCTGGCCATGAGCGATGTCCGCTGCTTGTTCGAGGCGTTCTCCGACTTTTACCGCGGAGACTCTCGGTCGGGGATCGATGGGTATTCCGGCCGGGTGCTCAAGCGGATCTGGAAGGCGGAGCGGTTCTCGTGGTGGATGACGTCTCTGCTGCACATCTTCCCTGACACGGACCGCTTCTCCCGCCGCATCCAGCGGGCTGAGTTCGACTATTTGGTCGGCTCCCCGGCGGCGCAGACCGTGCTTGCGGAGAACTACGTCGGTCTGCCGATTTGATAAGCCCTCTCCCAACGGAGAGGGAGAAGGTTAGCAGCGCGGTTCAAGCCGCCATGGGCTCGAGCGCGCCCTCGATCTCGGCGGCCACACCAGCCGGCACCAGTTGGTCGGTGGACAGCAGACCGACCATCTTGTCGTTCACGGTCAGCAGACCCAACAGATGCGCCTTCGCCACGTTCGACGCGATATCCGGCACGGCCTGGATCACGGCGTCACTCATCGTCAGGATGTCGCAGACGGCACTCACCAGCAGCCCCGCCGTTTGCGAGCCGAGTTCGGCCACGATGATCACGTGTTGCGCCGTCGGCTCCACGACCGGCAAGCCGAGACGCTCCGCCAGGTCGATGATTGGCATCACCTTGCCCCGCAAATTGACCACCCCGCGCATATAGGGCGGCGAGAACGGCAGCGGCGTCGTGGGTGTCCAACCACGGATCTCCCGAACCGCCATGATGTCGATACAGAATTCCTGTTCGGCGATCCGGAACGAGAGCAGCTCGCGCTTGGAAGCGCTGTTCGTTGGAACGTCCGGTTGGGCAGCCATTGCGTAAGGTCCTTCAGCTCGTCCCGATCATGCGGGGATCGGCGGTACTGCCGCACTATGGTCGCCGTTGGTAAACGGAACGCTAAACAACGCCCGCGAAGTTGTACGGCAGCCCCGTAGTCGCTGCGCGCCGACACGCTCATTTTCCGTCGCATGCTGACACGACTCTTCCTGCTCGCCGCCCTCCTCCTTCCCTGCGCCGTGATGGCACAGCCGCACATCACCGAGCCTTGGCCGGATCCGGCCCATGTGGCCGCTGTGACGATCGAGCCGGTGAGCTTTCCATCCTCCAGCCCGTTCGGTCCGTCCGATATCGGCCAACGGGATACTGCGCCGGCGACGGTGCAAGCGACCTTGTACCTACCGCCGGGTGCGGCACGGAACGGGCAGACGCCCGCGGTCGTGATGCTGCATGGGGCGGCTGGCAATATCGCCGAGCGAGGTGCCACGTATGGGCCGCAACTCGCCACGATGGGGGTAGCGGTGTTGGTGATCGACACGTTCGGCTCAAGGCCGGATCTCGGTGGCTCATTCGATCAGCGATTGCTGAACATCACCGAGACGATGTTCGTGGCCGACGCCTATGCCGGGCTTCGCTATCTCGCGAGCCGGGCGGAGATCGACCGGCAGCACGTGGTGCTGGCTGGTTTCTCCTATGGCGGCATGGCCACGACCTATGCGCTGTATGCCCAAATGGCTGACCGCTTGGTGCCGGCGGACCTACGCTTCGCCGGGCACGTGGCGTTTTACGGGCCGTGTATTGCGCGGTTCGACGACATCCGGACAACGGAGGCGCCGCTGCTGATGCTGTATGGGCAGCAGGACGAGTTGATCCGTCCCGATCGTTGCGCAGCGGTGGCGGCGGATTTGCGCGCTGGGGGTAGCCCGGTGGAGGTCAAAGGCTACCCGGGGGCTGTGCACCAGTGGGATGGCGGGCTGCCGCGCATGATGATCGGGCACAACCTCGCGGCTTGCTCGTTCCGGGTGGACCGGGATGGCCGCATACACGATGCGGATACAGGCGTGGTGATGTCGGGGCCGTTGACCCGGCGGGCCCTTTTGCTGCTTTGCGTGGCTGCACGGCCATATCCGATTGGGCGGGATGATGCGGTCAGGGCGGAGTCGAACAGGGACTTTGGGCGGTTTTTGGCGGGAGTGTTTTCGCGGCCGAATGCGGCTTTGGGGCGGGGGTCTACGGGGTAGGTCCGTGTTCGTGTGACCCCTCGCCCCGGCCCTCTCCCGCAAGGGGAGAGGGAGAAGGCAGTGGTTAGGTGTTCATGGCGTCGAAGAAGTCTTGGTTGGTCTTGCTGTACTTCAGCTTGTCCAACAGGAAGTCCATCGCGTCCGTAGTACCCATCGGGTTCAGGATGCGCCGTAGCACCCACATCTTGGACAACATGCCGCGCTCCACCAGCAGCTCCTCCTTGCGGGTGCCGCTTTTAGTGATGTCAATGGCGGGGAAAGTGCGCTTATCGGACAGCTTGCGGTCCAGGATAATCTCGCTGTTGCCGGTGCCCTTGAACTCTTCGAAGATCACCTCGTCCATGCGGCTGCCAGTGTCGATCAGCGCGGTGGCGATGATGGTCAGCGAGCCACCCTCCTCGATGTTGCGGGCGGCACCGAAAAAGCGCTTCGGCCGCTGTAGCGCGTTCGCGTCGACACCGCCGGTCAGCACCTTGCCGGAGGACGGCACGACGGTGTTGTAGGCGCGGGCCAACCGGGTGATGCTGTCCAGCAGGATCACCACGTCCCGCTTGTGCTCTACCAAACGCTTGGCCTTTTCGAGCACCATTTCCGTGACTTGCACGTGCCGGGTCGCGGGCTCGTCGAAGGTCGAGGCGACCACCTCGCCCTTTACCGAGCGGGACATGTCGGTGACTTCCTCGGGGCGCTCGTCGATCAGCAGGACGATCAGGAACACCTCGGGATGGTTCTCAGCGATGGCGGTGGCCATGTTCTGCAGCATCACCGTCTTGCCGGTACGCGGCGGCGCCACGATCAGCGCGCGCTGGCCCATGCCAATCGGGGCGATCAGGTCGATCACCCGCGGCGTCAGGTCCTTCCCCGGGCCCTTGGCGACGGATTGGAAGTTCTCCACCTCCATCTTCAGCCGGCGGTCCGGGTATAGCGGGGTGAGGTTGTCGAAGTTGATGCGATGCTTCACCGCGTCGGGCGGCTCGAAGTTGATCGTATTCGGCTTCAGCAGCGCGAAATACCGCTCGCCGTCCTTGGGGGCGCGGATCTGGCCCTCCACGCTGTCCCCGGTGCGCAGTGCAAACCGGCGCACCTGGCTCGGACTGATATAGATGTCGTCCGGGCCCGGCAGGTAGTTCGCCTGGGCGCTGCGAAGGAACCCGAACCCGTCGGGCAGGATTTCCAGCGTGCCCTCACCGTGGATCGCCTGCTCGTTGTCGGCCAGGTTCTTGAGGATGGCGAACATCATGTCCTGCTTGCGCAGGCTCGATGCATTTTCGATCTGGAGTGATTCGGCGAACGACAGCAGGTCGGACGGAGATTTTGCCTTGAGTTCGGCAAGATGCATTGGGGGAAGCCTCGGGGGTCGGAGTGGGAGCAGATCAGACGCTGCGGCCGGTCTGTCGATCTACTGGGCGGGTCAACCGCGCACGACGACTATCCGGACGGGGTGGGTGAAGGACGCCAGGTCAGAACAACCCTTTCGTCACGGCGCACCCTATGCACGGTATTGTGGCATAGTCAACTCAACTCAGCCGGGTTGGGCGATCGCCATGATCACGATTATCACCATGAGCACGGTCGGGACCTCGTTGGCCATGCGGTAGAAGCGCTGCGGGCGGACGTTACGATCCTCGAGGAAGTCGCGCCGCCACTTGGACATCGCCCCGTGGAACCCGCTCATAAGAATGACCCCGGTCAGCTTCACGTGCCACCAGGTCGCCCCCCAATCCACCGCACCCGGCGTCAGCACCAGTAGGATGCCGAAGCTCCAGGTGGCGATCATCGCCGGCGTGGTGATTTGCTTGAGCAGCCGCCGCTCCATCACCTTGAACCGCTCGCTGCTCTCGGAGCCGCGCGCCACCTGGCAATGATAGACATATAGGCGGGGCAGGTAGAATAGCCCCGCCATCCAGGCGATCACCGAGATGACGTGGAACGACTTGGTCCATTGCAGATAGGGGCCGAGGGCGGCAATCGTCACGCTGCTACCTCCTCCGCCCTGGCCAGCAACCGCAGGAAGTTGCCGCCCCAGAGCGCCTCGATCTCCGACCGGTCATAGCCGCGGCGGGACAGCTCGGCCGTCAGGTTGGCGCTCTCGGCGGCGTCTCGCCAGCCCACGAGCGTCCCACCGCCGTCGAAGTCCGAGCTGATGCCGACATGCTCGATCCCGCAGCGACGCACCGCGTAGTCCAAGTGGTCCATGTAGTCGGCGACCGAGACGGCATCCGCCCGGCCCTGCGGCTTGACGAACGAGGCGACCGCGGTGATCTGCACCACGCCCCCGGTGGCCTTGAGCGTATCGAGCTGCTCGTCGTCCAGGTTGCGCGGCACGGGGCAGAGCGCGTGCATGCAGGAGTGGGTGGCGATCACGGGCGTGCCGGACAGCGCCGCAGCCTGCATCATCGACTGTTTGGAGACGTGGCTGACATCCACCAGCATGCCCAGCCGGTTCATCTCGCCGATCGCCTCGCGTCCGAGCGCACTCAGCCCGCCGTGCAGGGTGGGGCCATCGCCGAGGTCGGTGCGTGGGTTGCTGCTGTCCGCCAGGGCATTGTGGCCGTTGTGAGTGAGGGTCATGTAGCGCGCACCGAGGGCGCGGAATTGCCGCAGCACGCCCACGTCCTCGCCCAGCGCGTGGCCGTTTTCCACCACGGGGATGACCGCGACTCCGGGTTGCGCCGCGGCCTGGCGGATCTCGGCGACCGTTGTCGTGAGTGTGGCGCGCAGGCCGTTGCGCTCGGCCGCCATGCCGCGAATGGTCTCCAGCATGCCCAACGCCCGTTCCCGCGCGCCGGTCCAGCCCTCCGGGGTGCGTGGCCCTTGCGGCACGTAGGCCGCGAAGCAGCCGGCGCGGAGCCCGCCCCTGGTCATCTTGCCGATGTCGACCCGGCGTTTCGTGGGCGTGAACGGGTCTGGCGTATCGGGCCATGGGATGTCGATATGACTATCCAGGGTTAGAAGGTTGGCGTGCAGGGTTGGGTCGTCGGTGTGATCAGGTTGCATCTGCATCGAGCCGGAGGCCGGCCAAGCTCCTGTTGATTGCGGGCCAATCCTGCGCCGTGCCGTGCAATTCGCCTAGAGGCGGGGGCGTGACGTGGCCGGCCGGCCGGGTTAGATTGTGCGGGCGTCTCCGTAGCTCAGCAGGATAGAGCACAGGATTCCTAATCCTGGGGCCGTGGGTTCGAATCCCGCCGGGGACATGCCTTCGTTTCGAAATGCGATGACTGCACTCCGGCTTGGATTGCCCCCCTCCACCCGTGGACGCAGCCGCTTCGCCCGTTGCGACTGCATCCAAAGATGCTCGACCCGGCTATCGGTCACAAAACAAAACGCCGCCCTTTGCCTTCGAATCCAACGCGGACTCCACGATCTGGACGGTGACGGACTCTGCCGGAACCTGAAAATTGCGAACCATCGCCTCCGTCAGGTCCTTGGCGAGCCCTCGCTTCTGCTCCGTCGTGCGCCCGGTGGCAGCAAACACAACGATCTCTGGCATGCCGATATCCCCTCGTTCGAACGACGCCAGAGTAAGCGGTTTTCCGACCGCGGGACCAGATACAGTCGATAACGTGACCGCTCCAGCCCGCGCCTCGGGAAGATAATGCGCATCAGCCCCTTGGCGGCGCCCGCAGAAATTTCTAAGACCCACCGCATGCCTGCCTACAAGCAACCGAACGCCGCCGACCGCCTCAACGCTTCAGCCAAGGCGCGACAAGCCCTGCTGGAGAAGTTCAAAACCAAGCAGGCGGCTGACGACCCAGCCGCCGCCGAGCGTCAGGCGGCAATGAAGGCCGTGGCCGAGGCGCGCGAACAACGCGCGGCGGAACGCCGAGCTGCGCGAGAGGCGGAGGCTGCCAGGATCGCCGCCGAAAAGGCCGAACAGGTCGCCAAACTGGAAGCCGAGAAGGTTGCGGAGGCGGCTTACATCGCCAAAAAGGCGAACGACGCCGCCCAGGCGCAGGCCGAGTACAAAGCCCGCGCGCTCGCGCTAGCCGCCGAACAGAAAGCGGCGCGGGACGAACGGTATGCGCGTCGGAAGAACAAAGGTCGCTAGACGGCAGCGCCGGCGACCTGCCCGAAGCCAGGCAGTCAAACTTCCAAGGCTGCCTATTTGAGGCCCCCTAGCTAAGGCCCGTGTCCATGACCGCGACATCCACTCCGCCCGATCGTCTTTCCACAAACCCAGCAAGCCCGCATCATGACGCCGATCTCCTCGTACGGGGTATCGGGGTCCGCTTCAACGGCGTGGAGAAAACCACAGTCGAGGAATACTGCGTCAGCGAGGGTTGGATACGGGTGGCGGTGGGCAAGACATTGGACCGTCGCGGCAACCCCCTGACCACGAAATTGAGCGGAACCGTCGAACCCTATTTCCGTGACCTAGCCGGCTCGTGACTTTTGCCTTCTCCCTCGCCGTCACGAACGGGCCCGTAGCTACGGAGCCAACATCTTGATCATTCGCACGGCTGTTCTAGAAGGCAGTGTCGATGACGCCGACCGCGAGACCTTCGACCGCCACATGGCCGAAACGGTGCTGCAAGCGATCGCCACATATCCAGGCCTGATAGAGGTGCGGCTTCGGCGCCCGGCGGAGACGGAACCGGGCGCCCCGCCCGTGTATGTCCAGTTCGATCTCACCTTCGAGTCCCTGGCGACGATGCACGCGGCGCTCGCAAGCGAGGTCCGCCTGAAAGTGCGCGAAACGATCGCCGCCGTGATGCCGCTGTTCAAGGGCCGGGTCTACCACCTGATCATGGACGAGGGAGCGGCCGTCCGGGGCCGCCCCGTGGACGCCGCTTGATGTCCGACTCGCAGCGCGATCGACACGGACGGTATCGGTGACGATCTTGCGACGGGCACTGCTGGGCATCGGCCTGCTCGCCGTGCTGACCGGCCTGGTTTGGATGGGACAGGGATCGGGATACTTCCCCTACCCGGCCAGTAGCTTCATGATCGACCAGAGCCCTTGGATCTACCGCGGATTGGCGACAGCGGTTGTCGGCGCATTGCTGGCGATCGGGTCACGGCGGATCTGACCGCAAGCGATCGGTCCGCTGCCCGCCTGCGCCGATGGGCTGGCACTCGACCGGAGCCCCAGGCGTTTGACCATTGCCGGCCAACGGAACCATCCCCTGGCGATCAGGCCGGTGCCGACCTGCGGCCGAGCAGGCCCCCTGCCTCCGCCAAAGCCCCGATCCGGCGGCCAAATCGCATGACCATGCGACCTGGACGATACGTCGGCCACTCCTCATAGGTCCCGGCCTGCGGCACGCCGGTTGTGACGAACTGCGCCACCGTCCGCCGCATCGCCGCCGAGAGGTCGTCCATCACGGCGCTGTCGGCTCCATGCAGCATGGGTGACCCGGCCCAGCCCGGCCAAGTGCCGAAGACGAAGGCGAGGTCGATGCAGTGGCCGGCCCCGTAGGGCGAAGCTGGTGGCGCCCAGTCGAACAAATAGGCATGAACATTGGCCCCGGCCTCGTCCGCGCGTTCCGCCAGGTCCAGCGCGGGGTGCACGAAATGGAGGTCGGACTGCAACTCGGCCAGCAACTGCGCGCCCGTCGCACCTGGCAGCGTGGCGCGATAGCGGGCGAGCGCCGTGGCATCGCCAGTCATACGCTCGAACCGCGCGGCGACGGCCTCAGGTGTCGGATCGACGGGGATCGGACCGCCGATGAAGGCGTGTCCCTCGGCACAGGTCACGCCGATCAGCACGTCCATCCCGGCCAAGGCAGACGCCGTTGCGCCGAGCAGTTGCCGGGCGCTCATGCGTTCGGTGAGCAGCGGCCGCCACGCCTGGTGGCGCACAGCAAGCGTGAAGCCAAGCGCTTCCGCGGCCGCCTGGGCGCGCAGTATTGCGGTATCGTCAACCGTTTGCAGCCGGGCCGCGACGTCGGTGCCATCCGGGTCGATGGCCAAGGCTTGCAGGAAGGCGCGGCTTGTCGGTTCGGTATCGGCCGGGGTGGAGGGCTCCCGGCCGAAGCCGCCGCTTTGCAGCAGCACCCGGCGCACGAGGGGCCGCAACGCCGGGTCGAGCATCAGGCGCGCCGTGGCGTTGGCGCCGGCCGACTGTCCGCCGAGGGTGATGCACGCCGGGTCGCCGCCGAACGCCGCGATGTTGTCGCGCACCCAGCGCAGTGCCATCGCCTGGTCGGATAGCGCCATGTTGCCCGGCGCCACGCCCGGCCAATGCAACCAGCCGAGCGCGCCCAGGCGGTAGTTGGCGTGCACGACGACGACGTCGCCCTCCGCCGCCAGCGTGGCGCCGCTGTACCAGTCGAGCGACCCGGCGCCGGACACGAAGGCGCCGCCATGCAGCCACAGCAGCACCGGGCGGCGCGCGCCATCCGTGGCCGGCGTCCACACCGTGAGCGTCAGGCAGTCCTCGCCCTGGGGGTTGTTGAAATCGCCCATGAAGTGCCGCAAGTCGGACGGGTTCTGCGGAGCGATTGGGCCGTGACGCGAGGCATCGCGCTCGCCGCCCCAGGGCAGCGCGGGCTGGGCGGGCTGGAAGCGTAGCTTGCCCACGGGCGGGGCGGCGTAGGGGACATTGCGGAACACCGCGCAATCGCCCTTCATCGCACCGCGGAGCAGGCCGGCTTGCGTTTGGACGAGCGGACCCATCATGCGTCCTTTGTCAGGCCCCAGAACCGGATCAGCCCACCCGGCGTCATGTTGGCGATTGAGCGGCGATACACTGTCGGGTCGAAATACTGGCCGAGCGGGATGAACGGTACGTCGGCGGCCAATTGCGTCTGCAGGTCGGCCGCGAGCCCCCGCCGTGCCGCGTCGTCCGGCGCATCGATCCAGCGTGTGTAG
>CAXTWC010000169.1:0-12562 GCA_964247805.1 uncultured Acetobacteraceae bacterium
GCGCGCTTGCCGTCCGGCGCGATCGCGACGGCCGCCGCCTGGTCGGGCAGCGCCACCTCGGCGACCTGCTTGACGCTCGTCCCGTCGATCCGCAGCACCGACACGCTCTTGCCTGCGCGGTTCGCGACCAGGACCGTGCGCCCGTCATGGCTGATGGCTAAGCCGGAAGGTTGGCGGCCCACCTTGATCGTCTCGACCAGCTTCGGCGACTGCGTGGTCATATCCAGCACGTGCAGCGTATCGTCCGGCGCTGCCGTCCAGGCCCCATCCTTCTCCGCCGTCGCGATCGAGTTCGCGATCAGGCCCAGTCTGCCGTCCGGCGTGATCTGCAGGTTGGTGGGCGGCCCGAACACGGTGTTGGGCAGTGGGAGCTGCGCGGTGACCTGGGGGTGCGCCGGGTCCGAGATGTCCAGTATTGCCACCGAGTCCTTGCCGCCGGGTCCGTTACGGACGGCGGTAGCCTCGAAGAACGTCTTGCCGTCGATCCCGAGTAGCAGTTGGCTCGGCCCGGCGGCGGTCAGGAACGCCGCGGCAGAGGCCAGCAGCAGCATTTTGCGCATTCTCGGTCTTCCCATTTTGTTTGGTTGGAACAATGGCCAGATTGGCAATGTTTGCAAACAGGGCGGGCAGCGTCAGGTGATCCAGGCTTTCGGACACCGCGTATCCCGGATAGATCGGTGGATGCATGGAGGAGCCTCGCCGATGCCGGATACCACGCTCGATACGCGCGCGAACTCCCGCGACACCGACCTGCGCCGTCGCGCCCGCGCCGTCATTCCCGGCGGGCTGTGGGGGCACCTGGACGCGAGCCGCCTCCCCGACGGCTATCCGCAGTTCTTCGCCCGCGGCGAGGGCTGCCACCTGGTCGACGTAGACGGCCGGCGGTTCACCGACCTGATGTGCTCGTGGGGTCCGATCGTGCTGGGCCATGGGCATCCGGGCGTCGAACAGGCGGCGCGCGAGCAAGCGGCGCAGGGTGACTGCATGAACGGCCCGGCCCCGGTGCTGGTCGATTTGGCCGAGCTATTGGTCGACATGGTTCCACACGCGGACTGGTGCCAGTTCGGCAAGAACGGCACCGACGCCACCACCACCTGCGTCACCGTCGCCCGCGCCGCCTCCGGCCGCCGCAAGGTGCTGGTGGCGAGTGGCGCCTACCACGGCGCCGTCCCGTGGTGCTCGCCCAGCGTCGCCGGCGTGACGGAGGAGGACCGCGCGCATCTGCTGCCGTTCACCTTCAATGACGCGGCCAGCGTGGAGCGGGCGGTGGAGCAGGCAGGCGGCGACCTGGCCGCGATCCTGGTCTCTGCATACCGGCACGATATGGGCCAGCGGCAGGAGCTACCGACGCCCGACTTCGCCCGCCGGGTCCGCGCGTTGGCCGACGAGGCGGGTGCGGCGCTGATCCTGGACGACGTGCGCGCCGGGTTCCGCTTAGACCTCGGCGGGTCGTGGGAGCCGTTGGGCGTGCAACCGGACCTGGCGGCCTGGAGCAAGGCCATCGCAAACGGCTACGCTTTGTCGGCGGTGACGGGGCGCGAGCGGTTCCGCGAGGCGGCGACGCAGGTGTTCACCACCGGGTCGTTCTGGTGCGGCGCGGTGCCGATGGCGGCGGCGCTGGCCACACTCACCGAGTTGCGCCGGGTGAACGGGCCCGCCCGCATGCGCGCTTTGGGCCAGCGCCTGCGCGACGGGCTGGCCGAACGCGCCGCGCACCACGGCCTGGCGATCGACCAGAGTGGGCCGGTGCAGATGCCGACGCTGTTGTTCGCCGACGATCCGGAGTGGAAGCGGGGCAGCGCCTTCTGTTCCGAAGTGCTGCGCCACGGCGCCTACATGCACCCCAAGCACAACATGTTCCTGTCCTGCGCGCATACCGAGGCCGATATCGACCAGGTGCTGGAAGCCGCGGATGCCGGCTTCCGCCATGTCGCACGCTGAGTTCTAGGCCGGCTGAAGCGTGACCCGGGCGGTGGCGGCGGCCTCGATCCCGGGCCATCCGTAGCGCATCGGCACCATCTGGCACGCGCTCCACGGCCCCGTCTGGTCCGCGTAATGCGGGCTTTCCGGGTCACCGGACACGCCGCCGAACACCGCCCAGCGGCTGTTGTCCCACGCGCCCACGTCGAACACATAGCGGCACAGCGCGCCATAGGTGCCGGCTGGCCCGGCGGCGGGCACGATCCCCACCGCCATCACCGTGTCCCCGTCGCCGCCGATCGGGAACGACGGCGGGTCGAACCGCGACGCGGCCGGTAGGCTGGGCGACAGCGGATGCTGGAACCGCGGCCGGTGCGTCTCGCCCCAGGCACGCGCCGGTGGCCCGGCCGCGACCTCCGCCAGGGCAGCGCCCAACACGTCGTCCCAGCTCCATCCGCCCAGCATGGCCGTGTCGTCCGCGCGCAGTAGCGCCGGCAGCGTCCACCACAGCTGGCCGGCCGGGGAGACACCCGGAGACACGGCACCGAACGGATGCGACGCGGCGGCGCCCAGGCCCGAGCGCCGCACCAGGATCGCCGTCGCCGCCCGGCGCAGCGAGTTGTAGTGCGTGGCCGCAATCGATTCGGCGGCCATCCGTCCGTCCCACGCCAGCAGCGCCTGGCGGATGTCGGACGCGGAGCCCGTCGGAGTCGGCATCGCGGCCAGCCGGGCCTGGAACAGCGCCGCATTTGGCGACAGCACGTCCGCGTGCAGCACCGCCGCATCCTCGACGGCGAAGGCTGGGCGTTCGGCGATCAGCGCGGCGATGCGTTGGGCGCGGTAGGGTGGGTGGCAGTCGGTGCACAGGTAATCCTCGCCATCCGCCACGATGCGGTTGTTGGCGGTGACGATCACGCCGCCGGGCGGGTCGATCGACCGGGGCATGCGCTCGAACGGGATCCAGCCCTGCCACGCGCCGTCCTGCGTCCAGCCCGGCACCGGAAGCCAGCCATTGGCGCGCGGGCGGCGCGGCACCATCGCGCGGACCAGGGTGCCGATGCGCCCCTCCGTGTCGGCGGCGACCAGGTTGTGGTCGATCAAGCCCCAACCCCGCGTCGCCTCGAACAAGTCCGGAACGGTGGCGGCACGCAGCATCCGGGGCAGGCAGTCGAACGACAGGTCGGTTTCGGCAAACTGCACGGAGCGTAGGACGAGCGCCGCACCGGATGCCGGGTCGCCGGCGATGACCGGGCCGTGGCTGGTCTCGGTGACCTTGATGGTGCGCGACGGCCCGCCGCGGACGTGCACCGTCTCGGTGCGGGTGCGAACCGGCTGCCAGTCGTCGCCACGCTGCACCCGGCCGGTGGCGTCGAAGCGTTCCAGGTACAGGTCGTGGATGTCCGCGAAGGCGTGGGTGACGCAATACGCCACGCGGCCGTTGTGCATGTAGTGCGGAAACGCGGGCACGCCGGGCACGGTCAGGCCGATTGCGTCCCAGGCGTCGCAGGCCAAATGGTGCTGCGCATACATGCCCGGCACTTCGAACACGCGGTGCGGGTCGCCGGCCACAATGGGGCGCCCGGTGGCGGTGCGTTCGGGACCGACCGCCCAATTGTTGCTGCCTCCGCCGGTCTCGTCGGCGCCCATGGCCTGCAGCAGCGCCTCGATCGCCGGGCGCAGGGCGGCCAGGTCGGCAGCCCACCGCTCGGCCGTGGCGCCGGGCGGGATGCACAGCAGCTCCTCGGCCCCGTCATCGTAGCGCAGCTTGGCCGCGTTCTCGGCGCCGACCACCGGCAGGGCCAGCGCGCGCCACAGCTTGAACCACACGGAGCCCATCAGCAGGCCCAAGCGCCGCATCACCGCGATGCAGTGCCACGGCTCCCAAGGCTCGGGCGTGGCATCCAGCAGCGCGTATTCCGGCGGCAGTTTCGCCCCGGCGGCCAGGAAGGCGTTCACCCCGGCGCAATAGCTGGCCAGCATCGCCTGCGCCGGCGCACCCAAGGCGGCGTGGTCGCGGCGGCACGCGCCCTCCATCCCCAGCCGGCGGCACAGCAGGTCGCCCTCCGCCGCCTCCGCCCCCAGCCATTCCGCCGCCCGGCCCAGGGCGCGGCGACGGTTCAGCTCCATCTGGAACAGCCGGTCCTGCGCGTGGACGAAGCCGAGGGCGAAATGCGCGTCACCCTCGCTTCGGGCGCGGATATGGGCGATGCCCCATTCGTCGCGGAGTATGCTGACCTCGGCCAGCAGGCCTGGCGCGGCGAGTGTGTCGGTCATGCTTAGGCGGCCGCCAATTCAACGTTCCAGAAGATCGGGAAGGACGACTGGATCAGGCCCGTCAACCGGCTGCGGTATCCGGCCGGGCGGGAGAACTGGCCCCACATGACGGAAGGCGTGGTGAGATAAGCCTGCGTCTGGATGCTGGCGGCGATCGTCTTGCGGGCCGCGTCGTCCGGGGCGGCGGCGAACTCGGCCAACAGCCGGGTCATCGTCGCGTCGCAGCTCCAGCCGGTATAGTCGGCGCAGTTGTTGCTGACGTAGAAATGGGTCAGCGGCGAGGCCATGTCGACGCCGTTGGCATAGACCGGGAATAGGCCCCAGCCGTCCTTCTTGACGCGCCGGGCCAGCACGGTGCCCCAATCCATGACCTCCTCCTTAACGGTGAAGCCGATCTGTTGCATGTACTGGGCCAGCACGTTGCCGGCCGCGGTCTGGATCGAGCCGGCAACCTCCAACATCACCACCGGTTCGCCCTTGTAGTTGGTGCGGGCAAGGTCCGCCTTCGCGCCGGCCAGGTCGAACACCGCCACCCCCGACCCGGCGTCCGTCGAGAGCGGCGTGCCGCACATCCAGTACGACGGGCAGTTATCCACCCGGTATTTCGGACCGATGCCGGCGGCCTCCAGCATCTCCTTTTGGTTGACCAGCTTCCACAGCACGGCCCGCACCGCCGGGTCGGCGAACGGGCCGGTCGCGGTGTTGAGGCGGAAATTGCCCTGGAACATGTCCAAGCCCTGCAGGCTCATCAGCTTCACGTTCGGCGTGTGACCCAGCCGGTCCAGCCAGTCGAACGGCAGGTATTGCATGTAGTCGATCTCGCCCACCGTCAGTGCGGCCACACCGGTCGCATCGTCCGGCATCACGCGCAGCACCACTTGGTCAACATGCACGACCTTGCCGCCGGCCATGAAGTCCGCCGGTTCCTTGCGGGGCACGTAACCGTCGAACCGAGCAAGGGTCATTCTGTCGCCGGGCCGGTACTGGTCGGGCAGGAAGCGGAACGGGCCGGAGCCGACGATGTCCTTGATGCGTCCGGTGCCGGCGGCGGCGATCACGCGGGCGGGCATGATGAAAGGGCCCGGCGCGTTCGGCTTGCCCAGCACCGACAGCATGAGTGGGAACGGCGTGCGCAGCGTGATTGTGAAGGCGGTTTCGCCATCGGCCGCCATCTGGGCGCCCGCGGTGAGTAGCATGCGGCCCAGGCTGTCGAGCGGCGCCCAACGCTGCAGCGAGGCGACGCAGTCCGCTCCGGTCACAGCCGCGCCGTCGTGGAAGCGCAGCCCGTCCCGCAGGGTGAACCGCCACCGCAGCTTGTCGTCCGACACCGAATACGCGCCCACCATCTGCGGCTGATAGGCGCCGGCCGAGTCCATCGCGAACAGCACGTCCCACACGTGATATCCGAACGTGCGCGTGATCGCGGCGGTGGTCATGTGCGGATCGAGGATGGTGACCTCGGACTCCAGCACCGCGGTCAATGGCCGGTCCGCTGCCCGCGCAGCAGGGGCCCCCACGGTCACGGCCGCCGCCCCGACGGCTGCCATAAGGTCACGCCGCTTTATGGTTCCAGCCATGCCGCACTGCTCCGGGTTACCTACCCGATGATATCTCCGATGGCCGCACCGACAATCTTTTTCGCATCGGTTACCCGCGGCTACTCCTTCACTGCGCCGGTAAGACTGGAAACATAATACTCCACGAAAAACGAATACAGGATCGCCACGGGGAGCGATCCCAGTAGCGCGCCGGCCATCAGCGATCCCCATTGATACACGTCGCCCTGCACCAACTCGGTGAGGATCGCCACCGGCACCGTCTTTTTCTCCGAGGACGAGATGAACGCCAGCGCGTAGATGAACTCGTTCCAGGACAGCGTGAAGGCGAAGATCCCCGCCGAGATCAGACCCGGCACCGCCAACGGTAGCGTGATCCGCCACAGGATCTGCAACCGGCTCGCACCGTCGATCAGCGCGCACTCTTCTAGTTCGTATGGGATCGACTTGAAGTAGCCGATCAGCAGCCAGGTGCAGAACGGGATCAGCACGGTGGGATACGTCAGCACCAGCGCCCAGGGGCTGTCGAATAGCCCCAATTGAAACACCATTGTTGCAAGCGGAATGAACAGGATCGAGGGCGGCACCAAATACGCGAGATAAATAGCGAGCCCGACCCAACTCGAACCGCGAAAGCGTAGCCGCTGGATCGCATAAGCGGCGAGCACGCTGGCGAACAGCGACAGTACGGTGGCGCCCGCGGCCACACTCATCGTGGTAACCAGCCAGCGCGGGTAGTCCGTCTCGAACAGCAGCTTGCGGATGTTCTCGAGCGTGGGGGAGTCGATCCAGAACGGGTTGTGGTGCTTGTAATCCAGCAACTCGGCGTCCGGTTTGAACGCCGTGATCGTCATCCAGTAGAACGGGAACAGCAACACCAGCATGAAGCAGGCGAGTGGGACGTAGATCGTAACCAAGCGGCGCGCCCGGCTGTCCCAGGACATGACGGCCGTGTCGCGGGTGTCGCTGTCGCGGATCTCGCCCTGCACGATTTCGGCGGCGAGGTCACTCATCGCTGCCGCCCTGCTGCCATTTGCGCCGAGCGAGCGCGAAGTAGCTGAACAGCGTCGCCACCAGCAGGAACGGGATCATCGAGACGGCAATGGCCGCGCCCTCCCCCAATTGTCCGCCCGGGATGCCGCGCTGGAAGGCCAGGGTCGCCATCAGGTGGGTCGAGTTGATCGGGCCGCCGCGGGTGATGGCGTAGACGAGCTGGAAGTCACTGAAGGTGAACAGCACCGAGAAGGTCAGCACCACGGCGAGGATCGGCATCAGCAGCGGCGCGGTGATGTGGCGGAACCGCGCCCAGGATGACGCGCCGTCCAGCAACGCCGCCTCGTACAGCGAGGGCGAGATCGTCTGCAGCCCGGCCAGGAGGCTGATCGCGACGAACGGGATGCCGCGCCAGATGTTGGCCACCACCAGGCTCCAGCGCGCGTGCCACGGCGTGCCGAGAAAGTCGAAATACGTGTTGCTCCAGTGCAGCACGTCGACGAACACGTAGGAGATGATGGAGAATTGCGGGTCGTAGATCCACCAGAACGCGATGGCCGACAGCACCGTCGGCACGATCCACGGCAGCAGGATCACGGCGCGGATCAGCGACTTAAACGGAATGTTGTTGTTCAGCAGCAAGGCAAGCCACAAGCCGAGCGCGAACTTCCCCGTCGTCGCCGCTGCGGTGTAGAAGATCGTGTTCCACACCGACATGATGAAGATGCGGTCGTGGAACAGGCTCTCGAAGTTGTCGAGCCCGACCCACTCGCCCGCACGGCCGATCTGCGTGTCGGTGAAGGCGAGCCATATGCCCAGGCCCAGCGGATAGGTGAGGAACACCAGCAGCAACCCGGCGGCCGGAAACAGGCAGATGGTGATCAGGAACGCCTTGTTGTCGAACAGCCGTTGCAGCGAGGTCGGCGGCGCGCGGACCGGACTCCAGGCGGGGGTGGCGGTCGTGATGCTCAATTGAGCCGCATCCCGCTCGCGCCGTCGAACATGTGTACGGTGGCTGCGTCCGGCGAGACGGGGATGCGCTCGCCGGGTCGCGCTGTGACGCGTTCGCGGAAGGCGCACAGGATGGGGGTGTCGCCGATCCGCGCCATCACCTGGGTCTCGGAGCCAGTCGGCTCCACCAGCGTGACCTCGGCCGGGATACCCGCCGGGTCGAGCCGCCAGTGCTCCGGCCGGATGCCATACACGGCCTCCCCCGCTACCGCACCCGGGGGTAACGGGAGATGGGTGCCACCGACCGCGAAGCCCTGCGGCTCCACCCGGCCGCGCAGCAGGTTCATCGCGGGCGAGCCGATGAACCCGGCCACGAACAGATTGGCCGGGCGGTCATACAGCTCGAGCGGGGCGCCGATCTGTTCTACCCGGCCGCCATGCATGACGACGATCTTGTCGGCCATGGTCATCGCCTCGATCTGGTCGTGCGTGACGTAGACGGTGGTGGTGCGCAGCCGCTGATGCAGCTCCTTGATTTCACCGCGCATCTGCACGCGCAGCTTGGCATCCAGGTTGGACAGCGGCTCGTCGAACAGGAACACTTGCGGGTCGCGAACGATCGCGCGCCCCATCGCCACGCGCTGCCGCTGGCCGCCCGAGAGCTGCCGGGGGTACCGGTCCAGCAACGGTGCCAGCCCGAGGATGGCGGCGGCGCGTCCCACCTTGTCCTTGATCACCGGCTTGGGTGCCTTGGCCAGCTTGAGCGAGAACGCCATGTTGTCGGCGACCGTCATGTGCGGATACAGCGCGTAGTTCTGGAACACCATGGCGATGTCGCGCTCCTTGGGGGAGACGTCGTTCACCACGCGGCCGCCGATCGCGATCTCCCCGCCGCCGACATTCTCCAGCCCGGCGACCATGCGCAACAACGTAGACTTGCCGCAGCCGGAAGGGCCGACGAGGATGACGAACTCGCCATCCGCCACCTCGACGTTCACGCCGTGCAGCACCTGGGTCGTGCCGAACGCCTTGCGGACCTCGCGTATCGATACCGTCGCCATGGTCGACGTCCTCCTGGCTCTGATGGCCGTTGGACTTAGGCTAGGGCGAATAGGGCGGCTTGCCAATGTCGTAGTGATCGGCTTAGCGTTACCGCAACGATGCCGGAACAACGGCACGCGGGGAGGGCGCAATGACCACGATCATTACGCGGCGCAGGGTAATTACGACCGGTGCCGGGCTGGCCGCTGCCGGGCTGCTCGACTTCAAAGCCTCGGCGCTGACGGTGGCGGACGTCGCCCCGCCGAAGCTGCCGATCGAGAGCGGCGCCACGTTGCGCGTGCTGCGCCCGACCAAGTTCGTCGATCCGGACGAGACGATCTTCCGCGCCAACATCAAGGCATTCAGCGACCAAATGGGCGTACCGGTGCGGGTCGATTTCGTGGGCTGGGAGGATCTGCGGCCGCAGACGGCGGTGGCGGCCAACACCGGCGCCGGGCCGGACATCGTGGTCGGCTGGCCGAGCGATCCGCACATCTACGCCGACAAGCTGATCGAGCTCAGCGACATCGCAGAATATCTCGGCCAAAAATACGGTGGCTGGTACTATCTGGCGAACGTCTACGGCAAGCGCTGGAAGACCAATAACTGGATCGCCATCCCGATGGGGGGATCGGGCGGCCCAGCGGTGTATCGCGAATCCTGGATCAAGCAGGCCGGCTACGACGCCATCCCCAACGACTTCGACAACTTCCTCACGCTTTGCAAGAACCTCAAGAAGAACGGTCATCCCGTCGGCTTCGCGCTGGGCAACGCGGTGGGCGATGCGAATGCCTACTGCAACTGGATGTTGTGGGGATCGAACGGATACCTGGTGGACGAGAACGACAAGATCGCCATCGACAGCAAGGAGACGCGCAACGCGCTCGCCTATGCGCGCGAGATGTATCCGACGATGATCAACGGCACCCTGTCCTGGCAGGATCCGAGCAACAACAAGGCGTTCATCAACGGCGACATCAGCATCACGAGCAACGGCGTGTCGATCTACTACGCCCTGAAGAACGACCCGGCGAAGGCCGAGATCGCAGCCGACACCAACCACAAGGTCATGCCCATGGGTGTGTTCGGCAAGCCACCGCAATCGGCATTGATCCTGAACGCCATGGTTTTCAAGCACACGAAATACCCGAATGCGTCCAAGGAGCTGCTGCGCTTCATGATGGAGCAGCCGCAATACGAGAGATGGCTGACGGGGACGGCCGGGTATTGGGCGCAGCCGCTCAAGGCCTATGCCGAGTGCGACGTGTGGAAGGGTGACCCTAAGATCGCAGCCTACCGCGACACCTGCGACTCACCCTGTTGGGATGGCTTTAAGGGGCCGATCAACGCGGCATCCGGGGCGGTGGCTGCGGACTATGTAGTCGTGCAGATGTTCGCCGAGGTCGCCTCGGGCCAGAGCTCGATCGAGGACGCGATCAGCGAGGCGCAACGCCGGGCGAAGCGCTACTATCGGAGCTGACGCGAGCGGCGTCATTGGCCGGTCCGAGTAAGACGAGAGCTTCTGCCGTCCCGGGCTGTCGAAGGGCGGCCTGAACCCACACGCGGAGGTTGGGCAGCCAGCATAGGTCAGAACACCTGGCCCAAGCTGCAGCTGCCCCTCGCCTTTCCATCGAGTTCGCGCCGGAGATCATCGAATGAGCGGCTGCTATCGCTCCGACGATCAGTTAAGCTCGGCACGCCACCTCCGCAATTGGACATACCTATGAGTGGACCCGCGTCCCCGAGTCCCGTCGCCTCACCCGGTCCGAGCGATCACGCCAGCCATCACGTGGTCGTCGTAGGCGGTGGTGCGGCGGGACTGGAACTTGCAACGCAGCTCGGTGACCATCTCCACCGCTCCGGCAAAGGCCGGGTGACCTTGCTGGACCGTGCGCGGACCCACCTCTGGAAGCCGCTACTCCACGCCGTGGCAGCTGGCAGCATGGATCCCAGCGAGCACGAGTTGGATTATCTCGCTCAGGCGTATTGGCACAATTTCCGCTTCCGCTACGGCGAGATGATCGGATTGGACCGCGGGCAGAAGCTCGTCATGATGTCAGCCACCTACGATGATGAGGGGCGCCTGATCACGCCCGAGCGAAGCATCAAGTACGACACTCTCGTCGTTGCGATCGGAAGCATCACGAACGATTTCGGCACACCTGGGGCCAGTCAATTCGCCATTCCACTCGAGACGACGGAGCAGGCCAAGCGGTTCAACCGTCGATTGGTGAATGCCTGCCTGCGCGCGCATACCCAGCATGAACCCGTCCGTCCGGGCCAGCTCCATGTTGCGATAATCGGTGCCGGGGCGACCGGAACGGAATTGGCCGCCGAACTTCATCGCACCGCGAGGGAGGTGGTCGCCTTCGGCATGGATCGGATCGATCCGGCGGTCGACATTCGCATCATCCTCGTTGAGGCAGGCCCCCGCATCCTCCCCGCTCTCCCGGAGCATATCTCCGAGTCGACGGTCGCTTTGCTGCGCAAGCTAGGTGTCGAAGTCCGCACCGACGCCCGTGTGTCGGAGGTGCGAGCCGATGGTATCTGCCTGGCGAGCGGCGAGTTCGTGCCGAGTGAGCTCGTCGTCTGGGCAGCTGGCGTGAAGGCGCCCGAAGTCCTGTGTCACCTAGACGGATTGGAGACCAACCGGATCAACCAACTCGTCGTCCAACCGACATTGCAAACCACCCTAGATCCCGACATTTTCGCCATGGGCGACTGTGCTGCCTGCCCGCGCGAGGGATTTCCCAACCCCGTTCCACCCCGTGCGCAAGCCGCCCATCAGCAAGCGGCCCACTTGCTCAAGCAGCTTCCGCGCCACATGGCCGGACAGTCGGTCGCACCCTACAAATATCGGGATTTCGGATCGCTCATCTCGTTGGGACGGTATGAGACGATCGGGAGCCTGGTGGGCTTCACCGGTACCGGCAGCTACCGTGTGGAGGGGCTGTTCGCACGAGTCATGTATCGGTCGCTCTATAAGATGCACGAGCTTGCGTTGCACGGAGGCCGGAGGGTTTTGTTCAGCGTCCTGGCGCGCGGCCTCTCGCGCCGATCCGAGCCCCAGGTCAAGCTACACTGAAAGTGCGATACGCAGGCTGTGTCTAGCCCGACGGCCGTTTGGCGGTGGCGAGGAACGAGGTCGGGGTCGACTTGGTGACTTGCCGGAAAGCAAAGCAAAATGCCGCCGTGCTGGCGAAGCCGGCCTGGACGGCCACCTGGGCAATCGCGCTCCCGGCGGAAAGCCGGTCGATCGCGAGGACGATGCGGGCCCGTTGCCGCCACGCCTTGTAGGTGAGCCCCGTCTCGACGGGAAACAGTCGGCTGATGGTCCGAGCCGACGTTGCGGCACGCGAAGCGAGTTCGCCGATGTCGACTTGGCCACGCGCATCGCCAAGAGCCAGGTCGGCAACGCGCCGGCCGATCGCGCTCTCGGGCAAGGGAAGGAAGGTCGGCGCATCCGGCGTCTCGGTGAGCTCGTGCAGGATCAGCCGGACGACGAGCTCGGTCTTCTCGGGTGGGGCGTCTGCCAGGAAAGCCGCAAAGATCAGCTCCCGCAGAAGTGGTGTCACACGCAGGGCGAACGCGCGGTCGAGGGCCTCCGACGGCGCCCACGCCCGCGATGCCGCAGCTTGCCAATAGATCATCCAGTGTTCGGTGTCGGAGAGCACTTCGACTCGGTGGGCAACCCTGGCCGGAACCCAGACAGCGAGCTGCGGTGGGACCAGCCAGCGGCCGGAATCCGTGTGGACCTGCATCGTGCCGGAAGCCGCAAAGATCAGTTGCGCCTCGTCGTGGGCATGCAAGGCGATGCCTCCCCCGCG
>CAXTWC010000170.1:0-2873 GCA_964247805.1 uncultured Acetobacteraceae bacterium
GGGTCGGCGGGTCGGGTTGTCTGAGGTAGGCTGCGGATGCGATGGCCGATCACCGCTGTCCAGAGGGTTCCACCTTGCCGTTCAAGGCCAACGCCGTTCGTCGCCCACATCTCGGCCGTATCGAACAACGCGTC
Organism: uncultured Acetobacteraceae bacterium; assembly: GCA_964247805.1. Taxonomy (GTDB): domain Bacteria; phylum Pseudomonadota; class Alphaproteobacteria; order Acetobacterales; family Acetobacteraceae; genus LMUY01. Next base: position 135 of record CAXTWC010000170.1, read on the forward strand.
ATGTCGGCGGTCGAGCAGTGCCGCACTGTTGCCCTCGGCGGTCGCACCGAGCAGTGCGATGACTGCAGACTGATCCGCAACGCCTACAACTCCTGTTGCAACCGGCATTGCCCGAAGTGCCAGGGCCTTGCGCGTGCCGGATGGCTTGAGGCGCGCCAGGCCGAACTGCAGCCGGTGCCCTACTACCACTTCCTCTTCACCGTGCCGCCGCAGCTTGCGGAGATCGCGTTCCAGAATAAGCGCGTGATCTACGCCATCCTGTTCCGGGCCGCAGCGGAGGCGCTGCGCGACATCGCCGCCGACCGCCGTCATCTCGGTGCGGACGTCGGGGCGGTCGCCGGGCTGCACACGTGGGGCCAGACCCTGCAGCACCATCCGCATCTGCACTGCATCGTGCCGGGCGGCGGACTGTCGCCGGACCAGACGCGGCGCGTCAGGACCATAATAGCGGTATCCGCCGCCCTTGCGCTTCGGCGGGCTTAACCAGCGTGTGCAGCGTCTCTCCCGCCGCACACTCCGCCACCAGTTGCCGTTTGAACGCGATGCTATGGACACGGTGCTTGGCCATGACCTCACTCCTGTAAGGCCCACCAGTAGAGGGTCAATCAGATCGCCCCATCCTGTCCACCCACAGGGGCGCGCTCCAATAAGAGGTGAAATTTATCCCATTTAGACGCTGGAAGAGGCATGTCGCCTCACGCGCCTAAAGGAGGTCGAGCCTATTCTGATCGATTAAATCCGACATATCCTATGGTAGAGCAGCTTTAATTGACAATTGATATCGTGAAGCGGTTCCAGTAGATCAGATGCTGCTCTAGTCGGTAAGGTTGACGCGAACCACCTTTTGCCAGTCCAAGAGACGTAACTCCATGGATGTTGCGTTCCACAGTAGCCAGGATTGGCGGAAGGGCACACCTGCTCTTACAAAGATGGCTCTCCGGTGCGTCTCGTGAAGGAGAGGACGGCTTCTAATGTTCAGGCCAACTGGCCGATGTTGCCCGCCTTCCCGAACTCGAAGATGTCAGAAGATTATTCACCAGCTCTGTGAGCCGCACCGCGTGATCAAAACCAGCGACGGTAAATGTCCCATCGGCGATGTCGTCACGCAAGGCGGCATAGACCCCCGCGACGTTGGCCGCTGCATCTGGCATGGCGGCCAGCTCGCCTTCGTCCACATGCTGAGCCGCGCCGTCGAGCGAGAGCCTCAGGCGTCCCGACTGCAAGCCGCGCGGGGCGCCGCCATCCAGCCGCAGGGTCCCCTTCGCCCCCACCACGTTCATGGTGAACGGGGTTTCAGGCGGGCGCCCGCCGGCCACCTCCGCCGACAGCGTGCCGCCCGACAGCAGGCGGCTCTGCACCAGCAGGTGGTCGAAGGTGGTGCGCTGACGCCGCTCGCCGTCCGCATTGATCTCAGGATACTGCGCCGTTGCTAATGCGCTCGCATCGCTGAACCCTCCGGCGACCGCGATGGCCAGGTCGATCGTGTGCGCCCCCTGGATCGTGACGAGATTGGCAAAGCTCGCCGGATCCTCGAGATAGATAAACGGCGCTGGCACTTCCGGTCCAAACCCGGCCGTCGCCGAGTAGGTGCTCACGCTCAGCACTCGTCCAAGCGCGCCGGACGCGATCAGGTGCTGCGTCCGCCGGACCACCGGGCTGCCGCGCAACTGCAATCCGATTGCTGCGTGCAGGCCGGCCTTGTTTGCCGCTTCTGCCATCTCCTCTGCCTCCGCCACGCTGCGGCCCAGCGGCCACTCGCTATAGACGTGCATACCAGCGTCGATTGCGGCGAGCACTAGTTCACGGTGGTCCGGAACCCGGGTCGCAACAGTGACGAGGTCGATGCCACCGGCACGGATCAGCTGCATGCCGCTGCCGTAGGCGGCTGACAGGCCGAAGGCTTTGGCAGAAGCGTCAGCCGTCTTCTGGCTGTTCGTCGCTACGGCGACCAGCTCCAGTCCGGACAGACCTTGCAATGCGGGTACATGCCCGTCCCGTGCCCAACCGCTCTCGGCATTAGCGCCGATGATCCCTACACGTAGTGTCGTCATTGAGCTGTCTCCTTCGACTGTCTTGCCTCTTGATAAAAGGGGGCGAGATTGATGGGCGGCGTGGTCGCGGTCAGGTAGACCGAGCGGCTCCGCGCCCGCGTTGGTAAGGCCATGGATCTCCCCGGGCGCGTTTAGACGATGCCTCCGGCTTGCACGGCAGCAGCCGCGCCCCTCTGCCCTCCTTCGTAAGATGGGTCGCCAGCCAAGCCCCGATAAGCGTCGATCATCTCCGTAAGTTGAAACTGACGGTTGGGAAGACTCATGGACCATCAGGCCAAAGTCGGGATACTCGTGGAAGCGGCCGATCTTGGATTGTTCAGGCTTCCGCTGCGGATCCTGGTATTCTGTCCCGAATGATCGGTAAGCACTTCAGCTTCCTGGAGCAGCGGCTCGGCGCGCAACTTCTTCAACGAACGCGCTGGAAGCAGAGGCTGACAACATCGCCAGGCCTTCTATGAGCGCTGCGGAGCGATCATCGCGGATGCCGAGGCGCCCAAGATGCTCATCAACGACCTCAGCACCATGGAGGCGAGACGAGCCATGCACCAGCACGACAGGCTTTCCTGAGCCGGCAGTCACATAGTGCATCCGGATGCCCCTGATCGCCGCCGTATGATGAGCGACAGGGACGTCGTTGGTCGCGCCGGTTGCCATAAGCTCCTCCATTGCGCCTCTATGCGAACTGGCG
>CAXTWC010000170.1:2883-12499 GCA_964247805.1 uncultured Acetobacteraceae bacterium
AACTGGCGGCTCCAGATTCGGCGCCGACCGCCCGTGCCGCGGATCCGGCGCTCAGGGCGGCCAAAGTCGTGACGCCGGCTGAACTGCCGAGCACGATGCGCCGGGCGACATGCGGTACCGTTTGGCTCATCGTGCATTTCCTCCCAAAAATCGCCTGTTCAGCAGCGAAGGCTATAAGCCACTGCCTCCTGGCAGATGGGTTGACGGCAGCGCCGGGATAAGCGTCGATCCGTTCCATGAGTTGAAACGGATGGTTGGAAATAGATGGACCGTTTGGCCAGCATGGCGGTGTTCATAAAGGCGGCTGACCTTGGCTCGTTCACGGCCGCCGCCGCGGCGCTTGGCATGTCGTCCCAGATGGTCGGCAAGCACGTCAGCTTCCTGGAGCAGCGGCTCGGCGCGCAGCTCCTGCAACGGACGACAAGGCAGCAGAGCCTGACCACGATCGGCGAGGCTTTTTATGAGCGTTGCCGGGGGATCATCGCGGATGCCGAGGCGGCCGAAACGCTGGTCAACGACCTCAGCACGACGCCGCGCGGACGCTTGCGGATCAATGCGCCAATCACGTTTGGTGCGGTATGCGTGGCGCCGCTCGTCGGGCGCTACCTGCAAGCCCATCCACATATGGACGTCGAACTGACGCTATCCGACCGTTATGCCGAAATCATAGACGAAGGCTACGACATTGCCTTCCGGGTCGGGGTGCTGAAGGACTCCGGCTTAGCGGCACGCGCTTTGCTCATGTATCGTCTGATCGCCTGCGCGTCAGCAGCCTATCTTGCCGAACACGGCGTACCGCAATCGCCCGAGGATCTCGTAAATCATCACTGCCTCGGCTACGTCACGTGGTCCGGTCTTGCATATTTGGAGTGGCCGTTCGACTACAACGGATCGAGCCAGGCCGTTCGGATACACCCTCGCCTCCAGGTAAACGATGGCCGGGCCTTGCTGGCCGCAGCCCTGGATGGCGTCGGGATAATCCTTCAGCCCGAGCCTCTCGTCGCAGGCGCGATCGCCTCGGGGGCGCTCGTGCAAATCTTGGACAATTACGCCTCACTTACCCGGCCGATACACATGCTGTTCTCAGCCAAACGCCCGCAGCCTTCAAAGCTGCGGACGTTCATTGATTTCGCAGCCAGCACTTTTACGCCTACACGTGGTTGAAATAGCTTTGAGTATATTTAATACAAGCCGTTATGCCCTTGCTTGGCTACAGCGCTTTCAGTCTTCACGCCCTATACTAAAAATAAGTGAGATCACAGCACTATTAGCGATCCGGGGCGAGAGTTTCCAGGCGGCTCATCCAACAATCACTGGTTGACCGTGCGTGCTACAAACCAGGGTGGAACGGCACGATAGACGGGGTGTCCGAGAGCCCACTTTCTCTGCCGGCAAATGTGCCGAAACTGGAGTGCGAGATCTGCGTGCCAGTGCACGTGTCGCGTATGACTTTCGGCTTAGCCCGCGCCGCGAACGAATTATAGCCGGCGCGCCTCCGCCGCCTTGCAAGTAGGCTAGCGGACATTTGTCAACTTCACTCGCCATCAAGCCAATAGCGAGCAACAGGGGTAGCGGCGAGGTTTGCGGGTGAACCGCCCTCGGCATCTACCGAAACCCTAACCCTAGCCGTGAAAGCGGGTGAACGCGCGGGTGCCAGCCTTGCCCAGCGCGAGGCGGAGAGCGAGCGGATGAAGCAGCGCGGGAGTTGCGGATGTGGGACAGAGTTGCCCGTCCTCTTGTCTGGAGGCGAACGTGCCGGCTTTGCCGTGGCGGCATGAAGTCTCCGGACGCGCGGGCGTGTCCTTGTCAAGGGTCGTCTGTCAGATAAGCAGTGCAGTCCTAATTGAGAATCTGGGTAGGCAATGGTTATGCGGCGGCAGCGCGCTCTATCTCAGGTTCGACGCTGGCGATGAAACCATCCATCGTCTGTTCGCCCATATCGACCACCTTCGCTCCGCCGCCGGCGACGACCGTCACGTCAGTGATGCCGATGACGTTGAGGATGAGGCGGAGGTATTGGGTCGCGATATCGCGGTCACCAATTGGCGACCCCTCGGTATAGACGCCACCCGAAGCGAGCAGCACCGTCGCCTTCTTGCCGGCGACGAGACCCTTGCCATCGAAGCCGAGCGTCATTCCCTTGCGGACGATGTGGTCGATCCACGCCTTCAGCGCCGCGGGCACGTTGTAGTTGTAGACCGGTGTCGCGACGACGATGTGGTCGGCGGCGAGGATCTCGCCCACCAGCTCGTCGGACAAGCGCAACGCCTGCTTCATTTCCGGCGAGTGCTGCTCGGACGGGGTGAAATAAGCCTGCAGCCAGGGCGCGGTCACAAACGGTAGGTCGGTTTCCATGAGGTCGCGGTCCACCACCTCGCCGTCCGGGTAGGCGGCCTGCCAGTGCGCCACGAAACGGCGGGTCATGTTGCGCGAGATGGAGTGATCGCCGCGCGGGCTGGTCTCGACGACGAGAAGTTTGGTCATAGAAGGTCTCCTTGGGTTATTCGAAGCAGAAGCCGGAGATCGGCTTGCCGAGCGCGTGGCCGTGAAAGACGGTCCGGCCCGGCTCGCCGGACGCGGCTCCGGCGGCCACCATCAGCGGCAGTAGGTGATCCTCGTGCGGCTGCGCCTGACGGGCTCCGGGCGCTTGCTCCCACGTGATCAGCGACCGGTCTCGCGTCGTGCCGTCAGTCATCGCCTCGCGCAGCCATGCGTCGAATGCCTCGGCAGCGAGATCGACGCGTCCACTCCCACCCATGAAGCCGCCCATGTTGTGGTAGGTCTGGCCGCTGCCGACGATCAGCACGCCCTCTTTGCGCAACGGCCTGAGTGCGCGGCCGATGGCGAGATGCGTCGCGGGATCAAGCCCGTGCTGGAGCGACAGCTGGACGGTGGGAATGTCGGCGCGAGGGGACACGACCTTCAACGGCACGAACACGCCGTGGTCCCAGCCGCGCGAAACGTCCGAACCGCTTTCTATCCCTGCCTCGCCGAGTAGGTCGCGGACCCGTATGGCCAAGTCAGGTGCGCCGGGCGCAGGCCATGTCAGCCGGTAGGTATGCGCGGGAAAGCCGCTATAGTCGAACAGCAATGCCGGGGCGGTGCCGGCGTTGACCGTCGGGCGCATTTCTTCCCAGTGTGCGGAGACGACGAGGACGGCCCGTAGCCTCTCGCCGAGCGTGTCGGCAAAGCCGCGAAGATATGCCTCCAGCTCGCTCCACGTGTCCCGCATCGGGCCGGGCTCAAGGAAAAAGCAGGGGCCGCCCCCGTGATTGATGAAGTAGGTCGGTTGCATAGCGCCAATTTAGGCTGCACCTCTTCGTTGAGGGAGAGATCGAATTGTGATGCTCTCCATCGGCAGGGATGATGGAGTGTGATCGGCAGCCTCAGCCTCGACCACTTGCGCGTGCTGGTGACAATCGTAGACATGGGCAGCTTTTCCGCCGCTGGGCGGAAGCTTGGACGTGCGCAGTCGGCGATTAGTCAAGCAGTCGCGACTCTGGAGGCGATGCAGGGCGTCGCGCTGTTCGACCGCAGCGGGCATCGGCCACAGCTTACCGAGGTTGGGCGCGTGCTGGTCGATCAGGCAAGGCTGGTGCTGGCCAGCGCCGGACGCTTCGAGGCGGTCGCGGCCGGGACGCGACAAGGGCTGGAACCCGACCTGGCGCTCGCGATCGACCCGCTGGTACCGACCGCGCCCTTGATCGACAGCCTGCGCGCGCTGAGCGAGACCTTTCCCGACCTGCCGGTCAGCTTCTCGACCGAGGGCTTGGGCGGCTCGCTGCGGCGGCTGCGTAGCGGCTCGGCGGCGCTCGCGATCTGCCTGCTGCTTCCGCACGTTCCCGAGGACATTGCTGCCTACCCGCTGCTACGGGTCGTTATGCAACCCGTGGTGGCACCCGGCCATCCTTTGGCGTTGCTGAGGCGTTCCGTGACCCGCGGCGACCTGGAGCCGCACGTGCAACTGGTGCTTTCCGACCCGATCGATCCTGGCGGTGTTGCGTATGGTCTTTCGAGCGCGCGGCTGTGGCGCTTTGTGGATCTTGGCCGGCGGTTCGATTTCTTGCTTGCCGGTTTTGGGTGGTGTCGGATGCCACAACATCTCATTGCAGCGTCTGTAGCTGAAGCGAAGTTGGTCCGGCTCAGGATTGAGGACGATCCGACGCCCGGTGAAGGACTTACTATCTCTGCAGCACATCGGCGAGACCGCGCGCTGGGGCCTGCCGGTCGTTGGCTGCTGGACAGGTTGCGACAGCGTCTCACAGTCGCTTGAGCTTCTGTTCCGTTGGATGCCGGCGTGCTGATCGGGCTAAAGCCGGACGCGGTGCCCCGTTAGAAAATGGGGGGCCACACGGCCCCCCTTACTCAGCCTTAATCCTTCGCTCGGTAGGCGTCGGGGATGGTGAAGACCTCGTCGGCGCGGCCGTAACCCCCGTCTGGCACTTCCTCGATCAGTACCATAGTATAGGGGCGGACGGCTTCACCGAAATACTCGGTGAACATGGCCGTGGTCCGGTGCACGATTTCCGCTTTTTGGCTCTTTGAAAGAGCAGCCTGCGGCACTTTGAAGTTGGCGAATGGCATTGAACTCTCCTTTATCAAACAATGCCGCGTGAACGGCGGTGATCGGGCGGGTTAGTGAAGCGGCCTACCCGAACGGTCGTGCCTCGCGTGCGCGGAGCGGGGTATCCGCCAGATCACCGGCACGCGCCGCGAACTCACCCTTGTTTGGCCATTGCGGCCGGGTGCCGCAGGTCGGCGAAGCCGATCCGGTCGAGAAACTGCTCCCGAACGCGGTCGATCACCGCATAGGACACTGCCGCGCCGTCGCTGGCCGGGTCGACGACGACGCGGAAGGGCCGCTGGCCATACGGTGCGTCGACGATCGCTGCCACGGTGCGCGCGACCTCGGCCGGGTCGGCGTCATCCGGCACAGTGCGCGCAAGCGCGTCCTTCATGCGGTCGGCGAAGCCATCCGGCCAATTGCTCGAATACTCGCTCGCGGTGCCTCTGTCTGCCGGTTCACCGGCATTGGCGAAGTGGCTCGTGCCCGTGGTGAAGGCGCCTGGCACGACGATCGAGCTCTCGATGCCGAGTGGCGCCAACTCACGGGCATAGGCCACCGCAAGGGCATCCATTCCCGCCTTGGCGGCAAAGTATGGGCCGAGCAGCGGCGGCACGCCGCCTGCCACGCTGCTGGACCCGATCCATACAAGCAGGCCGCATCCAGCGCGGCGCATATGTGGTAGCGCCGCCCGGTTCACCCGCTGGCAACCCAGGACGTTGATGTCATAAAGGCCAGCAAGCTGCTCGGTCGTGTAAGCCTCGGTTGGTCCATAGACCATGTGCCCGGCATTATGGACCAGCACATCCAGCCGTCCATGCTCGGCGATGATCTTGCCCACGGCGGCAGCGACCGAATGCTCCGACTGCACGTCCAACTCGATACTGCGCAGATCGACGCCGTGGTCTCGTGAGTAGGCGTCGACCTCCTCCACCTGATGCGCGTTCTTGCCCGAAAGGTCTCGCATGGAGGCATAGGCGGTATGGCCGGCATCAGCGAGCGCGTTGGCGATCATGCGGCCGAAGCCGCTCGACGCGCCGGTGACCAGGGCGATCTGCGCCATGGGTCTAGCTCCTCAAACGACGCCGCCATTGGCACGCAGCACCTGGCCGTTGACCCAGCCGCCATCGGGTCCGACGAGGAAGCTCACCACGCGAGCAATATCTTCCGGCTCGCCCAGGCGCCCGAGCGGGATCATCTTCGTGACGGCGGCGACCTGCTCCTCCGACTTGTCGCCGAGGAACAGCTCGGTCGCGACCGGGCCGGGTGCGACGGCATTCACCGTGATGCCGCGCTTGCCCAACTCCTTGGCCAGGATGTGCGTCATGGCTTCCACTGCACCCTTGGTCGCCGCGTAGGCCGCGTAGGTCGGCTGATACAGCCCGATGACACTGGACGAGAAGCTGACGATCCGTCCGCCATCGCGCATCCGCCGTGCCGCTTCGCGAAGGCCGTTAAACGTGCCCTTGAGATTGATCGCCATATGCTGGTCGAACAGCGCGTCCTCCGTCTCCACGACCGGCTTCAGCTTCATGATCCCGGCATTGTTGACGAGGACGTCGACGCCGCCGAACGTGTCGATCGCCCGGTCGAAAAGCGCCGTGACGGCTGCGGGAGTGCTCACATTGGCCCCGACGGCAATCGCCTTGCCGCCAGCTGCCTCGATCTTTGCAACGAGCGCCTCCGCGGCTTGTGCCCCGCTTGCAAAGTTGACGACGACCGCGAAGCCGTCCCGTGCCAACCGTTCCGCGACGGCGGCACCGATGCCCTTGGATGAGCCAGTGACGATGGCGCAGCGTTGTGTATCAGCCATGACGATCTCCTTCTTGCTGGTTCAGCACATACGGATTGCGACTGGTCTCGTTTAGAGGCTTTATCTGGTTCTTACTGACCGAAAAGTTGGGACAATCGGTGGACCGGATCGATGCAATGCAGGCCTTCACGCGCGTCGTCGAGCGGCGCAGCTTTGTGCAGGCCGCGTCCGATCTCGGCTTGCCGCGCTCGCGTGCGTCAGAGGCGGTGCAGCAGCTTGAGCGGCATCTCGGCGTCCGCTTGCTGGCCCGCACCACCCGCAAGGTGACGCTGACGGCGGAGGGCAAGGACTACTACCGGCGTTGCCTGGCGATCCTGTCGGCAATCGATGACGCGGACGCTGCCGCGACGCAGACGGTGCCGGTCGGGACGCTGCGGATCGACATCCACAGCCGGTTCGCCCAACACTACCTGCTCCCTGGCTTGCCGGACTTCCTTGAGCGCTACCCGAACATCCAGCTTCACATCGGCGAGGGAGATCGCTTGATCGATTTGGTCGCCGAGGGCGTGGATTGCGCCATCCGCGTCGGCAAGCCGGCCGATAGCGGCTTGGTCGGTCGCAAACTCGGCGTGCTTGCCGAGGGCACCTTCGCCAGCCCCGCCTATCTCGCGCGGCATGGCGTACCAAAATCGCCGGACGATCTGGACGGGCACCGGATGATCGGCTTCGTGTCCTCGGCCACGCGGGCGGTCATGCCGCTCGAGTTCCAGGTCGGCAGCGGCACGCGCATGGTCTCGATTGCCGTGTCCGTCACCGTGTCGGCCGCGGCGACCAATGCGACCTTGGCCCAGCTTGGTCTTGGTTTGGTCCAGGTGCCGCGCTACCGCGTCGCACATGAACTGGAGACTGGCGCGTTGGTCGAGGTGCTGGCGGACCATCCACCGACGAGCACTCCGGTTTACCTGCTCTATCCCGAAGGGCGGCAACTCTCACCACGCGTACGGATCTTTATCGAATGGGCATCGACCACGATAGCAGCCGGGCTTGCAAATTCCTGAACAGTCAGCGGAGCCATGGCTGCTGACGCGAGACCCGGCGATCCTGCACGGCTGCGGCCGCAGCACTTGCCAGCCGGCCCGGGCCGTGCGCGCGGTGATGTCGTGGTAGTCCGCGCCACCGTCGCAACACTTCATCCTCGCGGCGGGGACTGTTTGCTCTGCTTTCGCAGCAGGTCACTTGATCTTGGAGGGGGCCGTTTACCCACTCCTGTTTCGAATCTTTTCCGGGCTGTAGGGCACACGTCCTGGGAGGCGAGAACTGCCTCCCAAGACTGAGGCTTGTTAGGCTGCTATCCTGGCGAGCTGATCGATCAGGAACTTTGACGCCAGGCCTGACGACTTGGGATTCTGTCCGGTGATCAAGTAGCCGTCGCTTACGACGTAAGGTTCGAGGTCGGGGCCCTTAGAATAAAGGCCGCCCTTGGCCTTGAGTTCGTCCTCGACCAGGAAGGGCACGACCTCGGTCAAGCCCATGCCCTCTTCCTCGGTGTTGGTGAAGCCTGCCACCTTCTTGCCCTCGACCAGAGGCTTGCCGTCCGGCGCCTTGACATGGCGGAGAACACCCGGCGCGTGACAAACGAGGGCGACCGGCTTGAGGGCGGCGATGAAGGACTCGATCAGTCCAATGGACGCTTTGTCCTCGGCGAGATCCCAAAGCGGGCCATGGCCGCCGGGATAGAACACCGCATCGAACTTCGCCTGCGAGACGCTATCCAGGCGCAGCGTCGCCGCCAGTTGCGCCTTCGCGGCTGCGTCAGCCTCGAAGCGCCGGGTCAGGTCAGTCTGGAAGGACGACTCGCTGCTCTTGGGGTCGACCGGCGGCTGGCCGCCCTTGGGAGAGGCCAGCACGACCTCAGCGCCGGCGTCGCGAAACGCGTAGTAGGGCGCAGCAAGCTCTTCGAGCCAGAAACCCGTCTTTTTCCCGGTGTCGCCGAGCTGGTCGTGCGAGGTCAAAACCATCAGAATATTCATGTTGCTTTCCCTTCTAGTAAGATCTGTAGTAGACCGGTCGTCTAGTCGTTAGGCACGAGAGCATCTCAGATCGAGGTGCAACCAACACCGTCCCGTCTCAAATGGAGAGGTGAAGGATCTGGCGAGTCGTCATCATAGCCGACGCGAAAGGCTGGGTGTTGCGGACGATTTTCACCATCACGCTGGCACCAAGCCAAAGTTGGTAGAGGCTCTGGGCGACGCTGCCCGGCTCGTCGTCGATCGATAGAGATCCTTCTGCAACGCCGCGCTCGATAGCGTGCTTCAGCCGGTGAATGATCCCGGACGTGCCGTGCTTCAAGGCCGCACGCATGGCCTCGGACAAATCCGCAACCTCCGCGCTCAGCTTCACGGCGAGACATTTGCCCTGGCAGTCGAAGAAAGACTGGGTCTCCTGCCATTGCTGCAGGTAGGCCTCCAGGCGCTGCGCCATGGTCAGGCCAGGCCGGCGCAGTATCTCATCGAGGTTGGCCAGATAGTCCTCGAAGTAATCCGTAAGCAACGCTTCACCGAACGCATCCTTTGAGCCGAAATAGTGGTAGAAAGATCCCTTCGGCACCCCGGCGCCGGCCAGGATCTCGTTGAGGCCGACCGCAGAAAAGCCCTTGCCGGCCATGATGCGCTGGCCGGTTGCAAGGATGCTCCCGCGGACATCGGACATGTCCTGGGAAGCTGACCTGTTCATACGTCCTGTAGAGCGTGGAATAGACCGGTCGTCTAGTCTTTTTTCTCATGGGCAAGATGTCATGGCCACGCATGTCAGTTGCAAGCGATTCACCCTGGAAGCTATCCCTGCTGGCCTACCTGGCTGCGCTCGGTTGGCAGCACATCAACCTGAGCAGGGAACTCTCCGGTTCCATACGCTGCAAGTCGGTGCCGTCGTAGGAAGTCAGGACCGTGCGGGCAAGCAGATGCATTAAGGCCATCAACTTGGAGCAGACGCCTGCGCGGCTTGCTGCGCGGTTTGGGCTTAAGTCTGGCGACGTGATCCGCGGCCACGGTGCTGCACCGGATCTGAGCGGACAGGACGGAGTTCGTCTGGGGCAAGGACCCGGCGGCTGCCGCATAACGCCAAGGCGGCAGACATTTAGGAGCGGGCCAACTCTTATGGCACGAAACTGGCAATTGGATGCACTCTGAGGTTGAAAATCGAAGGGTCATTACAAAAGGGAAGAGCCCGCTATCTGCCGGGCTATGCGCCCGATACTAGGATGTTTGTCGTTCAATTTGCTCTCTCGTTTGAAATCGGTA
>CAXTWC010000171.1:0-12285 GCA_964247805.1 uncultured Acetobacteraceae bacterium
TGGCCAGCGCGCCGAAGTTCCAGAAGTAGTTGAAGTTCTTCGGCGTCGGGAACGTCCCGTATTCCTTCTGCATCATCGTCAGAACGGGCATACGGGAGTCGAACCAGTTTAGGACTGGGTTCTTTAGTTCGCTTTTGAATAATCCGGCCATGATGCGTTTTCCTCAGCCGACTTTGATCTTGGTGTCTGTCTCGAAGGCGTAGGGCGGCAGATACAGGTTCGCCGGCGCCGGGCCGTGCCGAACCCGGCCCGACACGTCATACTGGCTGCCGTGGCAAGGACAGAACCAGCCGCCCCATTCGCCGCGCGGATCGGTCGGCTTGTTGCCGAGCGGGATGCAGCCGAGATGGGTGCAAATGCCGATCAGGATGATCCACTGCGAGTGGCCGTCCTTGGTCCGCGACTGGTCGCTCGCCGGCTCGATCAGCTGGTTGAGCGGCACGGCCTCGACCGTCTTGATCTCTTCCTCGGTCCGGTGGCGCACGAAGATCGGCTTCCCGCGCCACACGGCGGTGATCCCCATGCCCACGGAAATCGGCGTCAGGTCCACCTCGACGGAGGATAGCGCCAGCACGTCGCTCGCCGGGTTCATGCTGTCGATCAGCGGCCATGCGATGGCGCCGAGGCCAACGACGGCCCCAGCACCGGCGACGAGCTTTAAAAAGTCCCGTTTCGTCGCGTGTGGAGCACCCGCATGGCCCAACGTGGCGGGCATCGTGTCTGGGTGTGTGGTGGACATGGATACGGTGACCCTTCTCAAGCGCGGCGGCGCATGTTCTAGGGGACGGCACCCGCCCCTGCAACACACCCTCGTGACAGGGTGACACTTTGGAAGCTTCGAGAATGTTGCAATCGTCTGATTACGATAGTCTTCGTGACGAGGCTGCCAAGTGGTTTGCCAGCTTGCGGGACCGTCTCGTCGCGGCGTTCGAGGCAATCGAAGATGACGCCTGCGTTCTGACCGACCGCCCAGCCGGCCGTTTCACACTGACGCCCTGGACCCGGGCCCCTCTCGAGGGCGGCGGCACGATGGGGCTGATGCACGGCCGGGTGTTCGAAAAGATCGGCGTAAACGTCTCCGTAGTGGCCGGCGAGTTCAGCCCCGAGATGCGCGCCACCATGCCGGGGGCCGACGCGGACCCGCGTTTCTGGGCCAGCGGCATCAGCCTGGTGGCCCACCCGCAAAGCCCGCTGGTCCCGGCAGCGCACATGAACACTCGCCTCCTCGTGACCACGACCGGCTGGTTCGGCGGTGGCGGGGACATCACGCCGATGCGGTTCGACTCGACCGAGGCGCAGGAGGACGCGGCTACCTTCCACGCGGCATTCAAGGCTGCCTGCGACCGGCGGGACCCGGACTATTACCCGGAGTTCAAATCTTGGTGCGACCGCTACTTCTTCCTGCCGCATCGCAACGAGCCCCGCGGGCTGGGGGGCATCTTCTACGACCATCTTGCCCGCCGCGGTCCCGCCGAAGACTTCGCATTCACCCGCGATGTCGGGCTCGCCTTCCTCGACGCCTACCCGGCCATCGTCCGGCGACGCATGGGCAAGCCATGGTCCGAGGCGGACCGGGAGCACCAGTTGGTCCGCCGCGGCCGCTATGTGGAGTTCAACCTGCTGTATGACCGCGGCACCTTGTTCGGCCTCAAGACCGGCGGCAACGTGGACGCCATCCTGATGAGCATGCCGCCGGCGGTAAGCTGGCCATAGTCGTGGTTTTCGTGTCTCGTCTGCCAATCGAACGACGGAGACTGCCGGTGACGCTTCGACTGATCGCCATGCTGGCCTGGATGCTCGCCCTGCCCGGCCTGGCCCTGGCCCAAACGCCAGCACTGCACCATCCGCCGACCCGGCAGTCCGCCCCGGTTGGCACCGGCCACGTGGTGGCTCCAGCCGGCCCCACCCTGATCGACGTGAATTCGGCCGACGAAAAGACGCTGGACAGCCTCCCCGGCGTAGGCCCGGTGCGCGCCAAGGCAATCGTCGCCAATCGGCCATATGCCGAGAAGCAGGAGTTGGTGACCAAGAAGGCCATCCCCGCCAACGTGCTGCCGCAGATCGACGACAAGATCGCCCTGGTGAACGTCAACACCGCGACCGCCGCCTTCATGGCCAAGATCCTGCCGAACGTGGGGCCGGTCCGCGCCCAGCAGATCGTCGACAAGCGCCCCTATGCGACGGCACAGGATCTGGTGACCAAGGGCGCCCTGACCCAGGGCGTGTTCAGCGGGCTCACCGGGCTGATCACCCCGGGGTCGTGAGGGACGGGTGGGTTCCGTTCCGCGGCTTGATGCATCTTTCTTCCGCGCCATGTGCATCGGCACGCAATCAGGAGCGTCCAGCATCATGATACGCCTCATTCCCCGCCCGGGGCTGCTGACAGGGCTCGTCGTCGCGATGTCGGTGGTCAGCGGTGTGGCCTTCGGAGCCACCGCCGTCTCCGCCGCCCTGGCTTTGCGGCTGGCGACGCGCCGGATGGCCAGCCAGTGATCGGGCTACTGTATCTTCCGTTCCTGGCGATGATCCACTTCAGCTCGGGTGCGGCGCTGGGCGGGATGATGGTGCTGTCTGGCAAGGCCCTGTGCGACATGCGCTCGCAGGACCGACCCGCCCGTCGCTAGGTCCTCCCCCGTCCTTCACGGGGAAGTGGCGGCGAAGCCGAAGGAGGGGGGCACGGCCAGCTCACCGTGCCCCCTGCACCATGCTTCGCATGGTCCCGCTCTTCCGCGAAGAGAAGGGAGAGTACCTAGGCTAGTGTCCGCCCCCTCCGCCTTTGGCCTTCACGTTGGAGAACAGGAACGCGAACGGCACGATGCAAAAGGCACCCACTGCGCAGTACAGGAACACGTCCGAATAGGCCAACACCTGCGCCTGCGTTCGGAGCATCTGGTAGACCTGCCCGGTCGCCGTGCTCATCGTCGTTGCCGCCGCGTGCCCCGTTGACAGCAAGCTCTGCTGATAGCGCTGGATCGTTTCGTTGTACGGTTGGCTGAAGGTGTTCAGGTGAGTGACGAGGTAGGCCGTGTGGACCTGGGTCCGCTGCGTGACCTCAGCCGTCGACAGGCTGATGCCGATCGAGCCGGAGACGTTGCGGAACATCGTGTAGAGCGCGGCCGCATCGCCGTTCAGCTCCTTGGGCAGCGTCACGTAGGAGATCGTGCTGATCGGCACGAATAACAGCGCGATGCCGGCCGACTGGGCAACCCGCATAATGGTCAGCGTGTCGAAGTCGATCGCCGGGAATAACCGCGTCGAATACACCATGCCACTGCCGATCACCATGAAGCCAACCGCGATGATTATCTTCGTCGGCACCACGCGCATCACTTGCTGGATCATAGGTATGATGAAGATGACCACCACCGCACCCGGCGCTAATACCCGCCCGGCCAGGGTCGCATTGTAGTTCAGCACCTCCTGCGACAACTGCGGCAGCAGCACCGCCGACGAATACACGATGCCGAACAGCGCGAAGGTGCAGAAGCAGCCGAGCGCGAAGTTGCGGTCGCCCATCACGCGCAGGCTCACAATCGGCTTCTTCACCGATAGCAGCCAGCCGATCGCGCCCAGCAACCCGACCGCCGCCGCGATCGACATGCCGATGATGAAGTTGGACCCGAACCAATCGTCATCCTCGCCGCGGTCCATTACCACCTGCAGGCAGCCGAGCCCGAGCGCGATCAGGCACAAGCCGATCGTATCGATCCCTCGCTTCGGCTGATTGGCGACCCAGGGCGGATCCTCCACCAGCGCGCTGACGGAGAAGAAGGTGATCGCCGCCACTGGGATGTTGATGAAGAAGATCCACCGCCACGTGTAGTTGTCGGTGATCCACCCGCCCAGCACGGGCCCCAGGACCGGCGCCACGATCGTAGCCACCGCGGTGATGGAGAACGCGGCACCCCGCTTCTCCGGCGGGAACGTGTCCAGGATGATGGCCTGCTGGTTCGGCTGCAGCCCGCCGCCGAAGAAGCCTTGCGCCAGCCGGAAGATGATCAGTTGCGGCAGGCTGGTCGCGATGCCGCACAGGAACGAGCACAGGCCGAATGCGGCGATGCAGATCAGGAAGTAGCGCTTGCGCCCCAGCCGGTTGCCGAAGAAGCCGGATATCGGCAGCACGATGCCGTTCGCGACCAGGTAGGAGGTCAGCGTCCACGTCGCCTCGTCGTTGGAGGAGGACAGCGCGCCGGCGATATGCGGCAGCGCCACGTTGACGATGGTGGTGTCCAGGATCTCCATGAACGCCGCGAGGGTCACGACCAACGCGATGAGCCACGGGTTGCCCTTCGGCTTCCAGTTTTGGCTGCCGCTCACGCGCTCAGTGGCCGCCGCCGGCGGATGCACCCTTGGACGTGCGCGCCTCGAACAGGAAGGTGATCGGCACGATGCAGAACGCGGCGATCGCACAGTACGCGAACACGTCGCGATAGGCGAGCACGGCGGCCTGCAGGTTCAGCGTCTGGTTGGCCAGCCCCATCGCCTGGCTGCTGGCCTCGCTCACGGTCCGGCCCATGCCGATCAGCGCCTGCTGGGTCTGGTGGAGGTAGTCGTTGAACGCCGGGTTGAAGGTGTTGAGGTGGACGGAGAGGTAGGCTTGGCGGACCTGGGTGCGCTCGGTGATGCCGGCGGTTGCCAGCGAGATGCCGATCGACCCGGCGACGTTGCGCAGCATCACGTACAGCGAGCTGGCGTCGCTGTTCAGCGCCCGCGGCATGGTCGAATAGCTGATGGTGCTGGTGGGCACGAACAGGAAGGCGAGCCCCAGCGTCTGGGTCGCGCGCATCAGCGCCAGGGTGCCGAAGGTCGCGTCGGGGGTGACACCGTGCGCGTAGCTGTAGGCGAACCCGAGGATGAGGAAGCCGAACCCGATGAGGTAGCGGGTTTGGATATAGGGCAGCAGCCGGCCGATGAACGGGATCAGCAGCAGGATGACGGCGCCTCCCGGCGAGAGCACCAGGCCAGCCAAGGTCGCGTTATAGCCGAGGCGTTGCTGCGCCAGTTGCGGGATCAGCACGGAGCCCGAATACAGGATCGCGCCGAGGGCAAAGATCATCACCGAGCCGACAGCGAAGTTGCGGTTGGCGAACACGCGCAGGTTCACGATCGGTTTCTTGGCGGTCAGCAGCCAGCCGATCGCACCGAAGATGCCGACCACCGCGACGATCGCCGCGGCCACGATCAGCGGCGAGCCGAACCAGTCGTCGTCCTCGCCACGGTCGAGCATGATTTGCAGCGAGCCGAGGCCGACCGCGATCAGCCCCAACCCGACATAGTCGAAATCGCGGAACTTCGCCCGGGCCCGCAGCACCCAGGGTGGGTCCTCCACCAGGGCGGTCACGGCGAAGAAGGCGAAGATGCCGACCGGCACGTTGATGAAGAAGATCCAGCGCCAGGAGTAGTTGTCGGTGATCCACCCGCCGAGGGTCGGCCCGATGATCGGCGCGAAGATGACGGCGATGGCGACCACGCCGAACGCCTTGCCCCGTTGCGCCGGGGGGAAGGTGTCCAGGATGATGGATTGCTGGTTCGGCTGCAGCCCGCCACCGAAGAAGCCCTGCATCAGCCGGAAGCAGATCAGCTCGCCGAGGCTGGTGCTGGTGCCGCACAGGAACGACGACACGGTGAACATGGCGATGCAGATCAGGAAATAGCGTTTGCGCCCGATCAGCCGCCCCAGGAAGCCAGAGATCGGCAATACGATGCCGTTGGCCACCAGGTAGGAGGTCAGCGCCCACGTGGCGTCGTCGTACGAAGCCGACACCGAGCCGGCGATATGCGGCAGGCTCACGTTGACGATGGTGGTGTCCAGGATCTCCATGAACGCCGCCGTGGTCACCACGATGGCGATCAGCCATGGGTTCGCCTTGGGCTGCCAGGTGGCGTCCGAGGCCGGAGGGGCGGAGCCGCTCACCGGCCCTCTCCGCCTCCCGTCACGAGATGCCCTAGTTCCTCCCCTGCGTAGCGGGGGAGGTGGCGGCGCAGCCGACGGAGGGGGCGCCGGGGCCTGCACCGAGCGGGGGCTCCCTCCACCATGCTTCGCACGGTCCCACTCCCCGGCAGCGTGGGGGAGGAACTAAGTTTGCCGAACTCGACGGTCACTTCAGCATCACGGTCGGCTCGACCGAGATCCCCAGCGGCAGCGGGTTCTGCGGGTCCATCCCGCGGTCGATCAGCAGCTTCACCGGCACGCGCTGCACGATCTTGACGAAGTTGCCGGTCGCGTTCTCGGGCGGGAACGCCGTGAACCGCGAACCCGACCCGAGCTGCACGCTATCCACGTGCCCCTCCAGCTTTAGCCCCGGATACGCGTCCACGCTGAACATCACCCGCTGCCCAGGACGCATGCGGTCCAGCTGCGTCTCCTTGAAGTTGGCCGTCACCCACAACTCCGGCGTCACGATGGAGAAGATGGTCGCGCCAACCTGCAGGTAATTACCGACCTCGATGTTGCGCTTGGTGATCCAGCCATCCTGCGGCGCCGTGATCGTGGTGTAGCTGAGGTTCAGCTCCGCCTGGTCCAACTGCGATTGGGCCGTCTTGATCTGGGCGTCGATCTGGTTGACCTGCTGGTTCGCATTGCCGATGTTCTGCTGCACCGGCTCGGCTTGTTGCACCGCCGCTTGCGCCGCCGTGACCTGGCCTTGGGCAAGCTGCAACTGCGCCGTGGACTGGTCCACGTTCTGCTGCGTGGTGGCCTCGCGGGACACGCTGTGCTGACGCTTGTAGTCGGTCTGCGCCTGGAACAACTGACCCTGGGCCTGCTGCAGCTGGCCTTGCGCCTGCAGCAGCCGCGCCGGGAAGTTCTTCTGCGCGATCTCGACGTTCAGTTCCGCCGCACGTTGTTGTGCCTGCGCATTGAGCAGACTGGCGCGCGCCTGGTCACGCGCGACGATGTAGTCTCGCTGGTCGATGCGGGCGAGCACATCGCCGGCCTTCACGCGCTGGTTGTCGTTCACCAGCAGCTCGATCACGTAGCCGGCGACCTTCGGCGCGATCGTCAGCGCGCGCCCGTCGGTATAGGCGTCATCAGTGGATACCTGATCCTTGGTCGACAAATAGTAGTAAACACCCCCAGCAACCGCCAGAATGAGAACGACTGCACCAATCACCTTCACCCAGGGTGAGGATTTCTTGGCAGTCTTCTCCTGTTCCTTTTCCTGCTTCTTCTCTGCGTCCTGGTCCTTGTCGGACTTGCCCTCGGATTTCTTGTCGTTGTCCGAGTCCGCATCCTTGCCATCCTCGCGTTTGGCAGGCCGGGTGCGATCCGGAGATTGCTCGTCGGAGCGAACCTCATCGTGGCGGCTCGCGTCCTGTTCATCCAAGCTCAAGGCTGCAACTCCCGCAGTGACAATGCGACTGACCGATCGGTCATCGCATATTACGGGCTAGGCCGCAAAGGCCTGTGTGCGCACCAATCGGGCATACAGCCCATCCTTGGCCATCAGTTCCGCGTGCGTCCCCTGCTCCATCGCAACGCCGTCGGCCATCGCGACCACCAGGTCCGCGTCCCGCACGGTGGACAGGCGGTGCGCCACGACGACGGTGGTGCGTCCCTTGCGCAGCCGGGCCAAGGCCTCCTGCACGGCCGCCTCACTCTCGGCATCGAGCGCCGAGGTGGCCTCGTCCAGCAGCAAGATCCGCGGGTCACGCAGCAACGCGCGCGCCAAGGCCACACGCTGCCGCTGCCCCCCCGATAGCCGGCCGCCCCCCGAGCCGACCTGCATGTCGAATCGCTCCGGCAGGTCGGCGATGAACCCGGCGGCGGCGGCATCGGCGGCGGCGGCGATCGCCTCCTGGGTGGCGCCGGGCCGGCCGAGTGCGATGTTGGCGCCGACACTGGTGTCGAACAGGAAGGTGTCCTGGCCGACATAGGCGATGGCGTCCCGCAGGCTGTCGATGGTGACGTCGCGCACGTCGGCGCCATCCACGGTGATGCGGCCGGCGGTCGCGTCGTGCAGCCGCGGGATCAACGCCAGTGCGGTCGATTTGCCAGCCCCGGAGGCGCCGACCAAGGCCACGGTGGTGCCGGGCTCCGCCACGAAGGACAGCCCGCGCAGCCCCAACCGGCCATCCGGGTAGCTGAACCGCACTGCCTCGAACACCACCCGGCCGTGACCCGGCGGCAACACCACGGCGCCGGGTCGCTGGTCGATCCCGCGTGGCTCGTCGATGACGGTGAACACCCGCGACAGCCCCGCCAGCCCTTCCTGCACCGCCGCGTTCAGCGAGCCGAGCGCGCGCAGCGGTTGGGAGGCGATCAGCAGGGCGGCCACGAACCCGGTGAAATTGCCCACGGTACTGTTGCCCGTGGCCGCCCGCCAGCCGGCGAACCCCATCACCGCGGCCACCGCAGCCCCGCCCAGCACCTCCAGCATCGGATCTACGCCTGAACGGGTGCGCGTCATCCGCATCAGCGCCCGGTTGAGCTGGCCAAAGGCGTGCGTCGCCCGTGCCGTCTCCACCGCCTCCAGCCGATAGGCGCGCACCGTGCGAGCCTGGGTGAAGCTCTCGGTCAGCATGCTGGCGGCCTCACCCATGCGCTCCTGCATGCCGCCCGAGGCACGGCGGATGCGCTTGCCGATGCGCTGGATCGGCAGCGCGGCGAGCGGATACAGGCAGGCGGCGATCAGGCTCAGCACCCAATCCAGCCACAGCATCGAGGCGATCAGCCCCACCACCGTGATCGCATTGGCGATGCCGCCGATCGCCCGGGTCAGCGCCTCGCGGATGATGGCGGCGTCGGTGGTGAAGCGGGCGGCGAGCTGGGCGGGCGACTCCCGCTCGACTCGGGAGAGATCCGCCTCCGTCAGATGGGCGAACATGCGAACCTGCAGCTCGCGGATGGTGCGCAGCACCAGCGACTGGGTGAGCACGGTCTGGCCATAGGTCGCGGCGGCCTTCGCGGCGGTGATGATCACGACCAGCGCCGGCACCTGATACAGGATGCGGCGGTCGCGGGCAGCGAACATGGAGAAGGCGCGGTCGATCACCACGGGATAAAGCCCGGTCAGCCCCGCCATGATGGCCGTCAGCGCCAGCACCACGAGCAGCCGGCCGCGATGGCGGTGCAGGTGTTCGCGCCACAGCCGCCGCAGCAGCGACTTCGTGCCGCTGTCGGTGAGCAATTGCCTTGGGGTGGTCGCGTCCATCGCACTGCCCCTTATCAGGCAGCGGCACGCCTAGCCAGTTCCGCCCGGCACACTGTGGCGTCAGCGACACACCCGCCCGCGAGCCACCAGGCGCGGATCTCGCGCAGCAAAGCACCGATGGCGGGTCCCGGCGGGATGCCGATGGCTAGCGCGTCCCGGCCTTCCAAGGGAAAGATGGGCCGGGGAATGGCACGGATGCGATCCCGAAGGTCCTTGGGCTGCCCGGCCAACAGGGACCGACCCAGCAATACCTCCGGATCGGTATCGGCCAGCTGGCGGCGAAGGTCGGCGTCATCCCCCCAGGGCGGCGGACCTTGCAGGGCGAGCAGACGGGTGGTCTCGGCCATCGAAAGCTTCAGCCGGGCGGCGAAGGCGGCGCGCTTCCCGGTCAGGACCGCGGCGGTCCGCAGCACCGGGTCGGGCGGCAGGTGGCCCAGTTCGACCGGCACCGCCCCTTCCGGCACGGTTGCGGCGAGCACGCCGGTCGCGTCCATCAAACGCAGGGCGGCCGTCGGATCAGGCGCTTGCAGGATCCGTTTCAGCTCGCTCCACACCCGTTCAGCCGAAAGCCGCGCGATGCCGCCCACGCCAGCCTCGATGGCGGCGAGCGCCTCGGGGTCGGGCGCGCCGGCGCCGTAGCGGGCCTGGAACCGGAAGAAGCGGAGGATGCGCAGATAGTCTTCCGCCACCCTCGTCGCGGCAGCCCCCACGAAGCGCACCCGGCCCGCGCGCAGGTCGTCCGCCCCGCCGAAGTAATCGTGCAGCGTGCCGTCCGGGGAGAGCGACATGGCGTTGATGGTGAAGTCCCGCCGCGCCGCGTCCTCCTGCCAGTCGTCGGTCCAAGCGACCTCGGCGTGCCGGCCATCGGTCAGCACGTCACGCCGCAAGGTGGTGATCTCGAACGGGCGGCCTTCGATCAGTGCGGTAACGGTACCGTGAGCGATGCCGGTGGGGATCACGCGAATGTTGGCCGCGGCGAGGGCGGCGGCCACCGCCTCGGGTAGCTGAGGCGTGGCCAGGTCGATATCGGCACTGGGCTGGCCGGCGAGCGCGTCACGCACGCAACCACCGACCAGGCGAGCGGACGGGAGCACGGTTAGCAGGCTTTGCACCTCGGGCTCGGCAAGCGGCGAGTTCAAGCCTTTTCCGGCCGACGGAGGGGGCGCACGGTCGGTGCCCTATGCCCGCTCCACCATGCAAGCGCATGGTCCCCCTCCCCCGTGAAGAACAGGGGTGGAACGCGTTGAGGGCTGACGTTACCCACCATGGCCCTCGACCACATCGCCGTCGTGCAGCTTGGCCGGTACGTAGCGCTCGTGCGGACGCAAGCCCTCCGCCGTGCCCTGCCAGATCAGCCCGCCGGCCAGCAACACTTCGGCCACGCACAGCCCCAGCACGGCCCGGCGGCTCGGCAGGCGGCGGAACCAAATCCCGTATAGCAGGGCGGCGGCAAGTAGGGGCGCGATCGCCAGGAACGCCTCGCCGAACCGGAACATCAGCCCCCAGCCGCGCGCAGACGGTGCGCCAGATTGACCAGAATCGCCGCGGTCGCACCCCAGATGTAGTGGCGCGTGTGCGGCCAAACCCAGAACTCGCGCTCCCGCCCCTTCCAGGTGGCACGCCGCTTTTCCGGCGCCGCCGGGTCCAGCAGCACGGAGAGCGGCAGTTCGAACACCTCCTCCACCTCCGCCGCGGACGGCACCGGCCTGAAACCAGGCGCCAGCAGACCCACGATCGGCGTGATGCGGAACCCCGTCCCAGTCATGTAGTCGGGCAGCCGCCCCGTTACCTCGATCAGGTCGGACGGCAAGCCAACCTCCTCGTGAGCCTCGCGCAGGGCCGCCGTGACCGCGTCCTCGCCAGGGTCGATCCGGCCTCCTGGAAATGCCACCTGCCCGGCGTGCGAAGACAAGGTGGTGGTGCGCTTGGTCAGCAGGATGCCGGGTTCCGGGCCATGGATGATCGGGACCAGCACGGCGGCCGGCTTGGACGGGCCTGCCGCCAAGTCCGCCATGTCATCGCTGGTGACGAGGGCGGCGAGCGCATCGCCGGGCAGGGTGGGCACAGTCCCGTCCCGCTCCCGAAGCCGGGCCCGGAGTTCCGCCAACTGCACGCGGCTATTCCTCGCCGGGCGGCAAATCGCCGAGCGAGAAGAACTTACCGCAGCTCCACACGCCCAGCACGCGGCGACAACCGATCCAGCCGGGCACCGCGAGTGCCACCAGCTCGTAGTACACGGCGCGATTGATCCGCGCTTCGACCGGGGCCGACCCCACCCCCTCCCGCACGCGAAGATACGGGGTGGGCTCGCAGGTGAGCAGGTCGTGCGCGACGCGGATGGCGTGCTCCGGCCCGGCGGTCACCATCTGGTCGGTGTTCAGCCGGAAGCTCAGCACCTGGTCTCGCCCATCCTCGGTCCAGCCGAGTTCGACGGCAACGAACGGTGCGTCCTCCACCTCGATACGGCCGCGTTCGGCGGGGGTCTCCAGCCAGAACGAGCCATCCGCCTCGCGCTTCAGCACACTGGCGAACAGGCAGACCAATTCCTTACGGTTGATCGGCGTGCCCCGATACAGCCAGGTGCCGTCGCGCTTGATGATGAACGGCAAGTCGCCGCACTCTACGGGCTTGCGTCGGGGCTTCGGCTGGGTCGGGGCCGCATGGCTTTGCATAGGGGCTGGAGCCTCGCCGGTGTCCGGCGCGCGAGTCCAATCAGGCATGGCATCGTTCACAACGCGCTTCTCGCCCCCTGCCGCTGCTTCCGTTGACAGCGGATATAGGTAGCATCCCCCTGACGATGAAAGACCTGCTCGCCATATCGGCGCTGACAGTGAAGGGGCACGGCTCGCAATGTCGGTAACGGTGGATGGCGGACTGGTCGCGGATGTCGAGGCTTTGGGCGCTCGCGCGACTGCGGCAAGGGCTGAAGTCGGGCGCATCATCTTCGGCCAGGAGGAGGTGGTGGACCAGGTGCTGGTCTGCCTGTTATCCGGCGGCCACGTGTTGCTGGTCGGCGTGCCGGGCCTGGGTAAGACGCTGTTGGTGGAAACGCTCGGCACCGTGCTCGGGCTGCAGCCAAAGCGGGTTCAGTTCACGCCCGACCTGATGCCGGCCGACATCACCGGCTCCGAGG
>CAXTWC010000172.1:0-12276 GCA_964247805.1 uncultured Acetobacteraceae bacterium
TACCGCGCCAAGTGGGGGCTGCCGAAAGATTACCCGATGGTGGCACCTGCCTATGTGGCCCATCGGTCGGCGCTGGCAAAGCAGTTCGGCCTGGGAGCCGCCTTGCGCACGGCGAAGCAATCCGCACCCGAGACGCCGCACTTGCCGGTTGAGGTAGAAGTGCCGGCTGAAAATATTCCTGCCGCAGAGGCACGCGAGAACCCTGGGCGGAAGCGGTTTGCGCAGCAATCCATGCGGGTGGGGCGGAAGAAGTCAGCCACGTTGCCCATGTAGCAGGATCATCCAGCCGGCGACGCAGCCGCCGAGGCAGACTCCCAGAGTAGCAAAAGGCTGAAACAGCGGCCCAGGAACTGTCATCAATGCGTGCGGCCAGGACAAGCCCATGTCGCAGAACAGGTTGACCGCACGGCTGCTTGGAGCCCGAACATAGTTCGCATTGCCGAACCAAATGTAACAAGTGCGTAAGGCAGCCAGCGTAGCCGTTGAGTGGAGGGTTGATCAGGAAGCTTCCGCGGCGGTAGAGTTCCAACTACCCGAAACCCGTCTAAGACTTTTGCGCCCACTTGGTCGGTTACGGTCTGTGCCTCGTTCAACGCGTTGTTACCGGAATTAGCTTCTACCCAAGGATGGGCCCAAGCATCTGTCCCTTTGGCGTCACCGCGTAGACTGAATATGTCGACATGAGACGCGTCCCCGTTATTTGTTTTGGATCGTCTCAGCTCCATTTTCGCCGGGCGAAATCTTTCAAACACAACTAATGTTGACTTATCCAGCAACATGCGAAGGCGCAACGCTGTTGGTAGACCGATACCGATACTGCGTTGGTGTGCATCGGCACGCTCTTGATCGAGAATGGGACCGACTGGCTTCGGGCTGTCCAACCCGGCGGGTTCATGTCCGGTTGCGGGTGATGAGACGACCGGATCTGATCTCGCCCTCAACTGGGTTCAGAGGGTGGTGGACGGCACGGAGGTCCCGTGGTGATGCCGTCGCAGTCCGCAAGGTGCCGTTGAGCTGAGCCACATGCACCCTTGGTGATTACGAAGTTCGTTCGTCCGGACGAAGTGATGACGGCATCGAAGCATGAACCTGTTTAAGGACGGGGCAGTGGGGATTGAAGACCCGCCTTAATGCGGTGACGTCAGCCTATCTGCCCTGCGAGAACTTATATCGGGCTTTGTTTTCCCGACACTATAGGCGCGCGCGCCCTTATCATGCCGTAATGCACATCTGCCAGCATCAAGTTCTTCAGCTGCTGCGCCGATTGCCTCCATGTCATCATCGGCATACCCGTCGGGTCGGGCACTCGTCCAGTACGGGACAAAGTCAACCATCGCTCGATCGCGTTGGCCAGGGCATCGGACGTGGTCCCGGAGAAGTACGAGGCATGATCCCCGGCAACCTCCCGAAACACTGGAATGTCGCGCGCGATGATCGGCACGCTTCGAGACGCTGCCTCCAGCAGCGGCAAGCCAAAGCCCTCACCCTCCGATGCCGCGATCAGAGCGCTGGACGAGGTATAGAGGCGAACCAGGAATTCGTCGCTGATGTCACGGAACCAGTGCAACCGCTGACCGTATTCCGGGCTGCCGGTTATCAGCTTCTCGACCCTCTCTACCATCCACCCTTTCTTGCCGACGATGGTCAGAGTCACGTCGATGCCCTTCGCCCACAACAGCCCGAACGCCTGCAACACCTGCATGTGGCCTTTCCGAGGCTCGACGGTACCGACCATAAGGAACGTCCGGCCCTTTTTCAGCTTGGCTATCAGCGCCGCAGCGTTCGCCGGCATGCCGAGTGTGGGGATGCTAGCTCCGATGTCGTGCCCGCAACGGTACCAGTCCACAGCGATCGGTCCGTTGCGGCCTTCGCTAAGCGCGTTGCCGAACCCCAGCACGTCGTCGGCCACTGTGCGCGAGATGCAGACGAGTTGATCGGCCACCAATAGGACGTTCTCGAACCAGCGCTCTGCGACGGGACCGATGAAAGGCGGAAACATCTTCGGCATGATCAAGGGCAGCAGGTCGTTGATGCCGATCACCACCCGACCGCCGCTCTGGCGAAAGCGCTGCAGCCACGGCACAATCGTGGGTAGCCGGTCGGCCGCCCATTCCAGCATCACGTATAGATCCCCGTCGTCGTAGTCGACGGATGCATCGGGCAGGACGTTGGCCGGGATGCCGAAGCGCCGGGTGACGAACGTTCGGGCGAAGCGAAGGTCGCTACCCTCAATACGGACCAACTCCAGGCGGTAGCCGGCAGGCGGCTCCGCTAGAAATTGGGCGAGCATGCTGCGCACTACGCGCTCGATGCCAGTATGGATGTCCTGCTCCGCCAATAGAGTGACGTCGAACAGAATCCGGCGCAGTCCAGTGCGGGTGACCATCCCGCCCATGATCCTTCCCACCCGCGTGAAGTCTTGCTCGGTTGGCAGCGTGGGCGCGTACATCTCCCGCATGCTGTCCAATAGCCGCAACTGATTGGCGCCATCGCTCTTTGCGTAGAACGCCTCAATCGCGTCGAACACGCCTTTGCCGACCCGAGCGGGATGATGGTGGGTGCGGATATGTTCAAGGCCCTGGGCGCCCAGTGTCTCCCGCGCGTGCTTGTCGGCGAACAGGCGGTCGATCGCCGCCGCCAACTCGGCCGTCTGGAACACGTCGGGAATTTGCAGCACGGTGCCGTCGGGGATCTCCCTCGCGGTGCCGTGCGCGTTGACGATCACCGGCAAGCCGGCCGCCATGCAATCCAGTACCGCGCGGGAGGTTTCGCCGCGGGAGTTGGTCCGCAGCTGCACCGCCAAATCGGCGGCTCTCAGATAATCGTCGTAGGTGCCGGGATCAACGAACCCCAGCACCTCAGCGTGCACCTTGCCGGTCAGCGCGGCCAAGTTGGACCTCAGCGCATCGGCCCACGGACCCAAGCCGTTCTCGCCGACGAACAGCAGGTGTGACCCAGGAGTCCGGCCCGCCTTGCTGAGAACCCATGCTTCCAGCAACTGGTCGCTCAGCTTGGTGTCCGCGACAAATCCGAAACTGCACACGATGAATTCGCTTGGGCCGAATCCGAGCCGATATCGGGTCGTCTCAGGGGAGCGAATCGGGCCGGCACGCCGCATTAATGGAAAATTGGCCAACTTGCGTCGGATCGTCGGACCGTAGAGCGCAACCGCCTGCGATACCGCCCATTCCGAGTGGAGGATGACACCTAGCGCGTCCTCGAAGGCCAGTCGGTTGCACGGGTAGCGCCGAGCCGTCCCCTCGCGCCCTTCGTCCACCAGATGCCGGAGCGCCGGCAGCCCATGGCTGAGGTACAGCTCGCGGACGAAATCATCGTTGGGAGCTTTGCCAACGTTGCCCAGCCAACTCTGAATGCCGCTGAGAAAGAAGTCGTGCAGGATGACCACACCCGGATGCAGCTCAAGCAGATCGAACATGTGCACGTGGAAGACGGAGTTGCCGATGCTATAGATCACCCGGTCATAGCTAGTCGCATGGCGGCGGAAGAACGCGATGTCGCGGAACACAAAGTTGCTCGCGATCCACGGGTCGTCCACGCCAGAGCCATTAATGATACACTCGATATCGTAGAAACGGCCAAGTTCCTTCAGCAGCTCGGCACTGAAGTCGGCTACGCCGGAGCGATCGTTCGGCAACGGCGAGAAGAACGCTAGTCGCGGGCGCCGGGCAAGGGCAATGCGAGTTGCTGCGGTGTGCTGGTTGCGTTCGTGCAGACGCTCCAACGATTCGATCGCGCCCTTCCCGGTGGCGTCCCAGGAGAATCGGGCGGCCTGTTCAATTCCCCAACGCCGGATCGATGCCGCGTAGGGTTCGTCGGTCAGGATACGCTGCATTTTGGCTGCCAGCTCATCGGCGTCGAAGGTGCCGAACATCAGGTCGTCGCGGCCCATCACCTCCGGTAGGCTGCTGTTGCGTGCTGCCAGCACTGGCGCGCCACAGGCCATCGCCTCCAATGGAGGCAGCCCGAAGCCCTCGTGCGTCGACGGGAACACGAAGACGCTGCACAACCCGTACAGGGCCGCTAGGTCGCTTTCGTCAATGAAACCAGGGAAGACGATTCTCTCGGGATCCACCCCGAAGCGGCATGCCGCCGCCCGCAATTGTAGCCGCTCCTCAGACAGGATGCGGCCTCCGAACACGATCGGGGTAGCCTCCTGAAGGGAGGCAGGCATTCGGCTGAACGCCTCGATGATGAGCGATACGTTCTTCCGTGCCTCAATCGCACCGACGTATAGGATGAAGGATTCTCTTAGCCCAAACTTCGCGCGCAGCACCGCACGATGGGCCTGTGACATTTCCACCGGATGGAACTCGTCACCTGCCGCGAGCAGCGCGACCTCAACGCGCTCGGCCGGGATACTGAGCATCTCGATCGCCTCGCGGCGTGCCGATTCGGAGATTGCAAGTAATAAGTCGGCCCGCTTCAGCGACTGCGCGCGTCGGTAATAGAAACGCTGCGCGACCGGCGCGCCGAGGTACTGGGCCGGGTCGTAGAGCGGGATGAGGTCGAACAACGTGACAGATGTCGCGTAGGTGGACTGTAGCAGCCCTACCGACGTAACTGCGTTGTCGTTGATGCCTTCGAACAAGGAGCTCAAGTGCACAACGTCGGGCTTTAGGTTGCTCAGGAAAGCTTCCCGCATCAGCTCAGCCGCGCGCATCCGCCATAGATTAGCGGGGTCGCTCTCCGCGACGTCGCCAGGAATATCAAACAACTTGATGCTACCCGGTGGCAAGACGTCGAGGAACTCTTGCCGAAGCTCGTCGAGGTTCTCTGTCAGACCGCTGTTAAGCAGGATGGCAATGTCGTGAGCGGTGCCGTGCGCGATCATGGTTTTGGCAAGCATGCGTGCTTGACGGCCTATTCCTCGCAGGCGGCTCTCGGTCTGTGCGCCCTGCATGTCGATCACGAGCTTCAAACCGTCAGCCCCGCCGCCAAGCGAAACTATTGATTAGCCGTTGGTGCATCACGACCGATCGCGACCAGCGGTCGACCACCTGCACCGATACGGGTGGAGGCGGGGGGGCGGGTGACGGATCTCCCGGGTTCTCGGGCACTGTCATCCTCGCCTCCTCAATCAGCTTTAACTCGGCGGCCGGGCCGGGAAGATCCGGATCTAGACGGTTGGCCTCGCGATAGTAGCCTTCGGCGCGGTCAGACTTACCCCATAGCTTCATGAGGTGCCCCAGCTGCAGGTGGCAGTCCCCATCCAGCGGCTCGATCTCGAGCGAGGAGGTGTACGCTTGCTCTGCCCGCTCGTAGGCACCGCTGTCCTTCAGGGCGTTGCCTAGCTGAACAAGTACGCCGAAGCTTGGTCCCCATCGCTCGACCACCGAATCATAGAGTTTCGCCGCCAGTGACGGATCACGACTGTCGCGCGCCGCATCCGCGGCCCGCATGGCCGCGACCCGTGCGCCGTGTTTACGGAAATACCTCACCGCCATGACTCGACGTCGTGCCGCATGATCATACGCCAGCGGCAAGGCGTGGATTGCGCCAGACCTGGGTGCCGTCGAGGGATAGGACCAGCTCGCCTCCAGGCACCTGAATGTATTGGCAGGCGGCATCGGCCTCAAGCAGCCAGCCACGGGCGGAGAACTGCGCCTGCAACTCGCCCTCTAGCGATCGGCTGTGGGTCCCAACCACGACGCGCGCAACCCTCTCGTCGAGAGTCGTTTGCGCTGCCCGGAACACCTCACCCTCCATGCCTTGGATGTCGCAATGAAGGATGTCCACCCGCGGAACGTCGGCCAGCAGCGTCGGCAGCGAGATGCTTGGAACTTCCTCCATCTCTGCCCCGTCGCTGACGCAGCTGTAATCCGCCTCAGCGCCGTAGTTATCCTTTGGCTGGGCGAGCCTGGGGAAGCGAGCGAGGCCATCGTTGGTGCCGACTACCCCATGCACGACCCGGTGTCGTGCCGGATCTATGCCGTTGTCCAGCATGTGCTGTCGCATAAACGCGATATGGCCCACCGAGCCCTCGACGCCGATCAGCAGCAAGTCGTGGAGGCCGACCCGCTTTGCGGCTTTCGCCCCACTGACCAGCCAGGGTGCCCAGCCAGCCCCAAGCTCCACCACCACGAACCGGCCGTGCGCTTCCAGCACGGATTGTAATGTGCCAAGCCACTCGGTCTCGTCGTGGACACCCGAGATGCCGCGACCCGGCGCGCTCAGCACCGTCCCCGCCCAGGGGAGGCATATGTCCGGCAGAAACGAGCAGCGGGTCTGCGCACCTAGAAAGTCACGCCAAGAGCCCGAGACTGGCGGCTCGGTCGCGAACGGCTGAAACCGGTCGACCACGGCCGCCAGCGCCGCTGCGTTGGGGGTTTGGCCGTTCAGCACGCGGTACTCTGCGGTGCTTATAAACGCCGAGCGTAGCGATTGCGCCGTGTGGACCATATGGGCGGCGATGTCCGCCTCGCTGTTCGGTTCGCGCCCCAGCAGGTGCCGGTATGCCCAGATGATACCTTCGCGAAGGTTGACGGGGAAGGTAAAGCTCCCGTTGCTCATGGCCCGTCCCCTCGCCGTGTCACAGGTCGACCTCGCCTGCGAGCCAGCCATCGACCCGCTCGCAATAGTATTGGCCGAGATCCTGCCAGCCATAGCACTCGTAACTTGCTTGAATGAACTCATCGAGCGTCATGAATTCTGGCCATCTCGCGACACCCGATTCGCGTTTAAACGTATAGCTGCCCGGCAGCCCGTAATAGCATCCGATTTCGGGGTAAACCGGCCAAATATGGCTCACCAACAGGTCGTCGGGTAGGAACGGCGCGGCGGAGGCGTGCTTGGCCGTGATGCCAAGGCGACCCATGGCTTCCCGCGCGATGTCACAGACTGCCGACACTTTGGGGTGCTGCGGGTTGTGCATGAAACAGCCCTGCCGCAACCAGCCTAGCGCCAGCCGGGGGAGATCAAAGTCCTTCGCTTCCGGCTTGCGTCCAAGCTCCTCAACCGCAACTTCCCATGCCGACAGGTAGCCGAGTCGCTCGTAGATATCGGAGCGGAACAGCGCGGCCGTCCGCGCAACGTCGTAGCCCTTGCGAAACCCATAGAATGTCAATGCCGAGTGGAACGGCCCGAGGGGCGAGGAGACGTAGTCGCCCGACCCGTCCTTGTTGAACAGGTAGACCACGTCCGGATGAAACGCACCGAAAGTGACGGTGGGGTACAGCTTCGCCTGCGGCACCTGCGCGGTGATCGCGGCGGAGTTCAGCCCGGGCAGGAACTCGTCATCGAACGACAGTGTCAGAACATGGTCGAACCGCCGGACGTGGGAAATGAATTCCCCAGCTTCGGCGAACTGCTTCTTCATCTCCCAAACGTGGCAACCCTCCACTAGTAAAGCCGAATCGAAAAACTTCAACCCGCGCTGCATCCCATAGATATGACAATTGCCAACGATATAGACGGAGGTCATAAGTCGATTGCCTCCTCGTCGCAAACGATGCTGCTCAGGGTACGGGTGTCGCGGCGGAACGATGACACAAAATCTTCTTGTTCTCCGCCATTCCGGACGTAATGGCGGAAGAACACACGCATGACATGGTCGACGCCCATGGCGCTGACGCTCCGCAGGTCTTCCTCAAAATACCGGTCCCGATTTAAGGGCGACGTGACAATCTCGTAGGATGGGAAGTAGGACACATCGGGCAGTGTGGAAGCTGTCTCGATCGCAGCAGCGTGCAGTGCAGACTTGCTGTAAGTCGTGGATACCAATACGTGTCGGTCTTCATAGGTTGCGATCAGCGGCACCGGAGACACGGTCAGGATCAGCTTCGCTGCCGGGTTCACTTCTCGCAGACGGGCGCAGAAGGCCCGCAGATCGCCCGCGATCTCGCCGGTTGTGAAGTTGACAAAACTGAACGCCCCGCTGTCCTCGCTGCCACCGGCAACACCGGGCGCGAGTGGCACGACAGCGCCATCTGAGTCATGACGCCAGCTTTCTGTCAGGCCCAGCGTGAAGACGAAGATCGATAGGTCGGAGAACATGGTCCGCACCCGCTCAAAATGGCGGTCGCGATCTTCCAGTAAGGCTTCACGGCTGGCGAAGCCGTCCGGCTGGATCAGTGGCCGGAAAGGGTCGACGAACCGCCCGTCCCGGCCCTGCCAGTCTGTCAGCTCGGGAGTAAACCGGCCATAGGCACGGTCGAACAACTGCACCAACTGGCGGACAGTGTAGACGTTGCCGTAGCGGGCGGAGAACGTGCCGTAATTCATATCCCGCGCCTGTTCTAGCGACATGCCCGCAGGCGCCCCTTCCGGCACGTAGTAATGCAACCCGCGAGCCCGCAAGCTGCGGGCGATGTTTTGCGCGAAGCAGCTTCCAGCCGTAGCGACCTTGTCGGTGGTTGAGATCCCGAACGGCGCGTCCACCATCGGGTCCAGTGCGAAGGCGGGTACGCCCGCCACGGCCTTACGCCAGAACGCCGTGGGTGGCTTCGCGGCATAGGGGTTGCTCACCTCGTTCACTCCTTGCCTGCCGATTGCGCCGCTGCTTTAGCATGTGGACGAACAGTGCATATCCGTTAATATCGCCTAACGGACCTCATCCGCAAAGAGTTGGACCGCGTGGCGGGCCGTGCTGCACCCCTGCTTGATTAAGAGATGTCGCGCACATGCCAGTATCTAGGGAAACGGCCGCCTGGGGAATGCGAATGATCCTCGGGATCGAGCCTTCGGACGACGCCATGATCGAGCTCCACCGAAATGGCTACACCTCGCTTGAGGCGCTGCGGACGTCATTCTTCCGCACACCGCAGGCTCGGCAACTTTATGAGTCGGCCAATGCCGACCCACCCGGCAGCACGCCGTTTTGCAAGCCCTACACAATCCCACCCTTCATCCTGCGCCGGCCGCCTTCGGGGAAGGTGCCCTGGAATTTCGCCGAACCAACGCTGGATCACCCGCAATCCCAGCTCTGCACATCCGAGCAGATGGAGGGTGAGAACTACCGCCTCCTATGCCGCAGGCTGGCAATGGATCCAGCAGTCCCTCACCGCAAGACGTGGGAGTTCGCTTTCATTCTCGCCGCACTGGAGACGAAGGGGATGGTGGCGCCGAGTCGGCGGGGATTGGGTTTCGGCACAGGACGGGAGCCTTTGCCCTCCACCCTGGCGCGGGCAGGCGTTGCAGTCGTCGCCTCGGATGCGCCGGGTTCGTCGGAGGCGAACGCCCTCTGGGCGCAATCGGCGCAATGGTCGCAAAGCCTTGAGGAGCTTTGGCATCCCGAACTGGTCGACCGCGCCACTTTTTTTGGCAACGTCCAGTTCCGGCCGGTCGACATGAACGTCATCGCGGCCGACTTACGCGACTTTGACTTCTGCTGGTCGGCCTGCTGTCTCGAGCATCTCGGCTCGATCCGGCAGGGGCTCGACTTCCTGCGCAACTGCCTTACTACCGTTCGGCCGGGAGGGGTGTCGGTCCACACGACGGAGTTCAACCTCGGCTCCAACACCGCTACCCTGGAGACACCCGAACTGGTGCTATTTCGCAAGCAAGACATCGAGCTGGTGATTGAGGAGCTGACGGATGAGGGGCACCGTGTAGAGCCTCTGAATCTCTGGCCTGGCACCACACCGGTGGATGAGCACATCGACCTGCCTCCGTTCGGGCTGCCACACCTAAAACTGGAACTACAGGGATATCACACCACGTCCATCGGCATCGTTGTAACAAAAAAAGGCTGACGGCCAGCCAAGGAGTCGTGGAGAGGTCCTCCACCCGCAGCGTATACTCCTCCACTCTCAAGCGCAGCGCCTGCTTTGTTCTGCGTCTTTAAAGAACGACCGCAGCAACAACACTACCAACCCTATTAAACGCATGCATAGTAGAGATATGCCGAGGCTTTTAGGCATCATACTGTTGATTTGAAATACAAGCGACAACAATGCGAGACGGCGCTCGCTAAGTCGTGTTCACGGCTTCATTATGCGGCGTTGACGATATTACAACTGCGCGGGACCTTGAGTCTCCCTCGTTAAAATCTGTAAACGCGAGTCCAGGCGCGGAATATCTGGAAAGCTGGCGCGAGTGAGGGCTCGGTGGCCAGCAGACACCGCCAGGTCATGCGAGCGGGATGTTGGCCTCAAGGCCGCCTCGCACCACACGATGGAGCAGGCGCTTCCCAGCTTCGGGATACATTGGTAGACACTGCCTAGGACGCGCGCTCGCGTTCCCAAGAACGTCATGAAAGACGGAAATGGCTAACGCTGAACCATTCGGTCCAAGTCCAAAGCAGATGGACCAGGCAATCGGGATGATGACGGCGGCCGATGCTATGGCGAGAGTATTGCGGGCCTGCTGGGCAGAACACCGGGCGCTCCTACAAGAATGCGCAAACCTGACTGGTTGGCAGATACCGCAGGCCATTCCCGGTTTGCCGGATGTTTTTCCAGAACGTGAGCCAAAAATTTCCCCCGTCCCACCTGGTGACCAGGCGGAGCGGAGATAGGTTGGAGCCGGCTTCGCGGGCAGTAGTTTGCAACCGCCTAAGCGCTAAACGCTTCCAACGAAAACAGCACCTCACAGTTCCGTTGCCATAGGGCCACCTCGTTCATGGTGGTAAGCCCACCGCGTTCTTCTTCCGCCGGCCGGGACGGGGCGAATAGCAATTCCTTCTCAGCGCTAAGCCCGGCGACCATCCCGACCACGGCAAGGCTTGTTCCTGAAGGTTGGTAACAATGCCCGACACCGCCGATTTGCGAGCTAAGTTAGATACCTTTTTGAAGCGCGACGACTTGCCTGCGGATTTCCGGGCCAGAGCTTTGATCTAGCGCGGAAGCTGAAAATGCTTGATTTCAAGATCAGCGCCACTCTAGCGGTGCGTAATTCGAAGGCGCCGGGATTAATGACAGTCAAGCCGTTGCCCCGCCCCCGCGATCCGATCTCGTGAGCCAAGCTCATTGGCGACGTTGCGACCGGCAGGTTGAGGATGGGCGGGATTACGGGAGGACGAAGCCGCTGTCAGCACGGGCAAAAAAGGTGGGCTGCGCGTGCTGCGGCTATAACGCCAGAGCCGTTTGTTCGCGCCTGCATCTTGTCGGGTAGTCGATCAGCGATGTGCGCCGGCACGTAAGTTCACCCATGCCCCGACGCCTCATGCCCGACATCGGTAGCCGCCGCCACGAAATACTGGAATAGGTAAACACGCAAAGCGCTGGTCCGGCCGCCCGTCGTTATGATCTCTTCGGCACGATGCAGCACCTCATTACGGCTGCACCGCTCGCGTCGGCATACCTCATCAAGTGCGTCCCAGAATTCGGGTTCGAGCCGGACGCTGGTCCGGCCAGCCTTAGTCCAAACGCTGCGGTTTACGAGCCTGCTCATAGGCGCAACATACACAAGCGTGTACGGAGTGGCTAGTTGGACGCGAATTGCGCGTGCTAGCTTATAATGTGGCCTGTCCCGCTTGCCTGCGTCGGGCATAAACATGCATATCGCAAGTTCTGCGGTGACGGTCCAGGCAGTTGCGGCCATGAGCAGGATCTAGCTCCAGCACTTCAGCTCTGACACACCCTGCCCCGATGTGTGGACGCTATGCCTCCGATCTGGGCTGACGCGATCCGGTCGCTGTTTGGCAACATCCGGTCTGGTTCCCGCTCCCGCATGGCGCCGACGAACAACGCCATGGTTATCCGCCGGCAGCCAGAGACGGGCGAGCGTCGGCTGGACCTGCTGCGTTGGGGGCTGATCCCGTCCTGGACCAAGGATCTGAAGGCGGCGCGTGCGCAGCCGATCAATGCCCGATGGGAGACCGCCAGCACGTCTGGCATGTTCAAGGATGCCCTCGCCCAGCGACGCTGTCTGGTGCCGGCGGACGCGTTCTATGAATGGGAGATCAGGCCGGACGGCAAACAGCCCTATGATTGCCCGGCAGGACGGATCACCCTTGGCATTTGCTGGCTTGTGGGAGTGGTGGAAGACACCGGACGAGACGTTGGTGCGGACCTTCACCATCCTGACTACCATCGCCAACGCCACCATGCGCATGCTGCACGAACGAATGCCTGTGATCCTCGAGCCGGACGCCTGGTCGGTGTGGCTGGGCGAGGAGAGCGGCGCTCGTGCCCATCTGATGTGCCCAGTCCGCCAGGACACGCATCGGGTCGAGTTGCAGCAGTGTCACCTGGCCACGGCGCAATTCGAGAAGCTTGTCTTGCCGGGCCTGCTGCAGCATGCGGTTGAGGTGCACGACACTTAGACCGAGCGCGTCCGCCAAAATCTGCTGCGTTAGCGGCAACAAGAAACTGTCGC
>CAXTWC010000173.1:0-12251 GCA_964247805.1 uncultured Acetobacteraceae bacterium
AAGTCGAACGAGCGGTTCTCCTGGAACAGCACGAAGACGTACTTCACCTTTTGCCGCAGCAGCGCGATCTTGTCGGCGGCCGACAGATGCGGCTCGCGAACCACGTCGGTCGCCTTCACCTTGACCATGGCGCTGCTCGCGGGCGCCGCGCGGACGTTTTCTGTCGGAGTGTCCGCAGTCTGGGCGAACACCATCGTCGGCTGCAGCAGAGCAACCGTCATAGCCGTGGTAACCTTAAGTCGACTGAGTCGGCTCATCATCTCGGAGGCTCCTGGGAGGCGGCTCCATCACCGCCGTTGAGCACTCCTTAAATTGGAGTGAGTGCTCAGGGCATTGTCACAACGGCGACGGTTTGATGACAAAATTGAGGACAGATCGCGATCGGATGCCGGGTTCGATGCTTGAGCACGCACCGGCATAGTCGCCTATTCAGCGACGACCCAACGTCATTACACATACAGCGATCGAGCTGGGGCGCACATAGGCTGATTGCCTCGGCTGTTGGAAGCGACTACGCGGTCTGCCACTTCATCGGCGGTCGGACATCCGGGGAAACATGGGTCGCAACCGTAAGTCTGCCGGAACGCGCGACTCCAACGGGCTGACACTTCCGCCGGCTTGGATTGCAGCGTTCGGCGTGTCCGCCCTGGCTCTTGCATCCGTCCTGACGATCGAGCTGCTTTCCCCCGTTGCACGTGCCGACCGCGACCGCGCTGTGGTGCCTCCGGCGGCCTTGCAGGAGCGTCCGGCTGCGGCAAGACCGATCGCCGCATGGGTCGACGCCGCCCGCGCACGGCCGCTTTTTGCCCCGGGACGGCGGCCGTCATCCAGCGCCGTCGTGCCGGATAGCCCACTTCCGAGATTGGCCGGCACGATCAGATCAGGCGACGAAGTGATCGCCTTGTTCGCACCAGATGCGGCGACGCGGCTCGTGGCGGTTCGACGGAACGCCGATATCGCCGGCTGGACGGTGGTCGACATTGCGAACGACGCCGTGGTGCTCGCGCGCGATGGTCAAATTGTGCGGCTCGGGCTCGCCTTCGCCGATCGGCCGGTCAGCGCTCAGCCACTGCGGACGGACGCGGCCTGTGCGGCCGACAGGCTGAATTGTTCGCCTGCGCAGCCAACCGAATCGATTGTCACAGACTTGAAACACACGGCACCCTCCCCGGCAGCTAAGACAGCGGGGATGGACGTTAGCAGATGATCGGTACATTTTTGTACTGGTGGGTCAGGCAGCTTTCCAGTTTGCTGCCGGGCAATTTGCTTTCGCCGCGTCTCTCCGACGGGAAGCTTGCAACAGCGGAGTTGCTGACGCCGCTCGGCAGCCACCCGGCGCGTTTCGACGTCACATTGCCAGCCCGGCGCGGGCAGGTCACCGCACACCATGTCTCGGCGATGACGGCCGACGAACTGACGATGCTGCGTAGGGCCGTCGTAAGTCACCAGCGCATCCGCGTCCGCCTCCAGGCAGGCGAGTTGCTCGAACGCGAATTGGTGTTACCGATCGCGGCCGAGCGTGCGCCGGCCGAGGTCCTGGCACTAGAGCTCGATCGTCTGACGCCATTCCGGGCCGATCAAACGCTTTGGAGCTGGGACGTGATCGCTCGCGACACGGTCAGGGGGCGCATCCGCTTACGCCTCACCATAGCACCGCGTGCCTTGCTCGCGCCGATCCTCGATTGGCTGCAATCGGCAGGCCTCACGCCCGTCCTTCTGGAAGCACCGGTCGGGGGTGCAACGCCGGGTTGGCGCAGATTGCCGCTGTCCGTTCCAGGCAGGCCGAAGCGGCCGATCGTCATGGCCTCCGCAATTGCCGTTTATGCAGCGCTCGCCCTCGCCGTCGTGATCGTGCCGTTCGTGCGCCAGTCGCTCGCCTTGTCCGACGTGGAAGCGCAGATCGATCATCTCGCTCCGGACCTGGCCGAGGCAGCGACGCTCCGCCGCCGCCTGGCACTTGCGGACGCCAGCGGTGATGCGGCGGCAAGTGCCCGGCAGTCGATCGGCGATGCGTTGCAAGCGGTCGCATCGCTCACGACGGCTTTGCCGGACGATACGTACCTGACCGACCTTACCCTCCATCAGCGACACCTGAGCCTATCCGGCCGATCGGCGAACGCGGTGCGCCTGATCGCGCTGCTGTCGGCCGAGCGGGTCCTGCGTGGGGCTGCGTTCGATGCACCGTTGACCCGCACCGAAGCCGGCAAGGGCGATCTGTTCTCCATCGGCGCGGACCTGGTGCCGTGATGCATCCGAGCCTACCGGAAGGCCGCCGCGGGCAGCTTGTCGCGCTGGGTCTATTGTTGCTGGCGATCGGCGTTGTCTACCTGGTGCTCGTCTCGCCACTGCTCGAGCTTTACCGGGCCAGGTCCGAGCACCTGGCGGACCGACAGGCCTATCTCGACCACGCCCGCAATACGGTGGACGGGCTGCCAGCCCTGCGCAACGCGGCTGCCGATATCGCTCGATCGCCGACCGAAGTCGGTGAAGCGTTCCTCGCCGGTGACAACGACGCCATGGCCGGCGCCTCGCTGCAGGGATTGCTGCAGGACATGGCGGCCGGCGCGGGGGCGACGCTTGTCAGCGAGGAGGTGTTGCCGGCGGAGCAGCAGGGCCGCTTCCGGCGCATCGGCCTGCGGATCAGCCTCACCGCCGACTGGCCGGTGTTGCTGGATCTGCTGCAGTCGGTCGAGAACAGCCCCAACCAGCTTCTGGTCGACGATCTGCAATTGCATGCGGCCGCCAGGATGGGACCGGGTGGGGGCGGCGCGGGCCCCTTGGAGACCAGCTTCGTGGTGCTCGGCTTCAGGGTCGCCGAGGCCGACCAGCCCAGGCGCGCCAGCGTCGCCCTGCACGCCGATGCGCAACTCCAGGGCGGCGTCACTGCACGGGAACGCTAGCATGCGCAGGCAGGCCGGCTTCGCACTGGTGCTGGTGCTTTGGAGCCTGATCTTCTTGGCCCTCATCCTGACCCGGCTGCTCTCCGCCGGGCGCGGCGAGGCGCAACTCGCGGGCAATCTCCGCGCCGCCGCCGCCGCGGAGGCCGTCGCGGACGGGGCGGTGCAGGACGCGGCATTCCACCTGGTGGCCAGCGGCTCGGACGCCTGGGCGCTGCACGGCGTTCACACGGTCCGGATCGGAGTCGGCACTGCCGCCGTGTCGATCGAGGATCTGTCGGACAAGATCAATCTGAATACCGCCGGGCTGCAATTGCTGCGCGGGCTGCTCGGCGCGTGTGGTCTGGGTGCCGCGGAGGCAATGCAGACCGCCCACGCGATCATGGGCTGGCGTGGCGTCACGACCGACGACGGCGCTCCGCCTCCGGCCGAACAGCAAGCGGCCGGCGCCGTGTACAAGCCGCCGGGTCTACCGATGCAGACGGACGATGAACTCGCCCTGATCGCCGGCATGACGCCACCCTCGCTGGCCTGCCTGGCGCCGCATGTATCGGTCTACCAGGATGGCTCGCCGACGCTGCGGAGCGGCGACCCGGTGGTAAGGCGGGCGCTGGCGATCGCGGCGCAGAACGGTGACATCGGCTTGGCCGATTCCTCGGACGCCTCGCCCACCGATGCGGTGATCGTAACCGCGACCGCCACGGTCCCCGGCGGCCGCTTCATCCGCCGCGCCACGCTGCGGCTGATCCCGGGGCAAGTGCCTGGGTTCAAGATCGTCAACTGGCAGGCACTGTGACCTGGCGGACCGGCACGCGATTGTCACGGGATTGACGCTTGCAGGCGTGCCCGGCCGCCGCACACTACACGGCTGACCGAATGAGGATGCTACCGGGCACCACCATGCTACACATACCAACCGGGCTGGACTTCGATGCCCAAGGCTCGGAGAGCGTCGAAGCGCTCGTGGCGTTGCTCGTGCGCGAGGGCCGCTGTGACGCGAAATCGATCGAGCGCGGCCGCCGGGTCGCCGACGAAAGCGGCCAACGGTTGGACGCGGTGTTGAGCCAGCTGGGGCTGGTGACCGAGCGCGACCTCGCCACCGGCTATGCGCAGCTGCTCGGCCTGCAAGTCGTGACCCCGGACGACTACCCCGCGGAGCCGCTGTGGGCCGACCACTTGTCGATCGCCTTCCTGCGCGACGCCCGGGCCTTGCCGCTTGCGGAGGATGCCGATGGCCTAGTGCTCGGCATGGCCGACCCGCTCGACGTCTTCACGGTGGAGGCCATCGCCGCCGCGACCCGGCGTGTCGTCCGGCGTCGCATCTGCGTGCCGATCGAGCTCGAGGCGGCATTCGGACGGCTGTATTCCGACCGCCGTGCGGAGGGTGAAGAAGTCGTCGAAAGCTCCGCCGCGGCGATCGAGGAGGACGCCGAGCGCCTGCGCGACCTGGCCAGCGACGCCCCCGTCATCCGCCTGGTCAACCAGATCATCGCCCGCGCCGTCGAGACCCAGGCGAGCGACATCCACATCGAACCGTTCGAGGCACGGCTGCGGCTGCGCTACCGCTACGACGGCGTGCTGCACGAGTTGGAAGCGCCGCCGCCGCAATTGACCGCCGCCATCATCTCGCGCGTGAAGATCATGGCCCACCTCGACATCGCCGAACGACGCCTGCCGCAGGACGGCCGCATCCGCCTGGTGGTGCGCGGCCAGGAGGTCGACTTCCGCGTCTCGACCGTGGCCTCGATCCACGGCGAGAGCGTCGTGCTGCGTGTGCTGGACCGCAGCGCCGTGGAATTCGACTACGCTCGCCTGGGCCTGTCCCCAGCCGTCGCCGACAGTTTCCGCACCACGCTGGAGCTGCCCAACGGCATCGTCCTGGTCACCGGGCCCACCGGCAGCGGCAAGACCACGACGCTGTACACCGGGCTGCTCGGGCTGAACTCCGTCTCGCGAAAAGTCCTCACCATCGAGGACCCGGTCGAGTATCAGCTCACGGGCATCAACCAGTTGCAGGTCAAGCCGCAGATCGGTCTGACCTTCGCGGCCCTGTTGCGCAGCATCCTGCGGCAGGACCCGGACGTGATCATGGTCGGCGAAATCCGCGATATCGAGACGGCGCAGATCGCCGTGCAAGCCGCGCTGACCGGGCATCTGGTGCTGTCGACCGTGCACACCAACTCCGCGGCCGCGACCGTGACTCGGCTGCGCGACATGGGGCTCGAGGATTACCTGATGACTGCGGTGCTGCGTGGCGTGCTCGCCCAGCGCCTGGTGCGCCGGCTGTGTTTTGCCTGCCGCCGTGCCGCGCCTGCGCCGGCCGAGTTGGTCAAGCGGTATGCGCTGGAGCGACGCGGGGCGGGCGGGCCTGCGACGCTCTGGCATCCGGTCGGCTGCCCGCAATGCCGCCAGACCGGCTACCGCGGCCGCCAGGCGATCGCCGAGTTCCTGCGCCCCAACGACGAGATCGAGCGGTTGATCTTCTCCCGCGCCGACCATTCGGACATCGAGCGCGCTGCCGTGGCCGACGGGATGCGCACCATGTTCGACGCCGGGTTGGATGCGGCGCTGACCGGCGACACCACCATCCAGGAAGTCGTGCGCAGCATACGTTCCGACGCATGACGCCGGTGTCCTCTCTCATCCCCCTCCCCTTGCGGGAGGAGCTAGGGGAGGGGGGCCGCCGCACCCTGATCAGGGTTGTGCCTACTCCCTCTCTCGTTCTTCACGGGAGAGGGAGAGAAAAGCAAATGGCCACTTCATCCCCGCCATGAAGCAGCACTGATGCCCAGCTTCCACTACGTCGCCATCACCGCGGCCGGCGCCATGACCCAAGGTGCAATGGACGCGCCCGACGTCGCCACCGTCATCCAGCGGCTGCGCAGCCAGGGCAACATCCCCATGCGCGCCGAACTCGCGCAGGAAAGCCGCCTGGCCGCGGTGTCGAGATGGCCAACCCTGAGCCGGGGCCTGCGCCGCCAGGAGGTCGCCGACTTCACCCGCGAACTCGCCATCATGCTCGATGCCGGGCAGGACCTGGACCGCGCCCTGCGCTTTTTGATCGACACCAGCCGCACGCCGCGCGTGGTGCGCATCCTCGGCCAGATCCGCGACGCGGTGCGCGACGGTGCCGCCTTCGCCGCGGCACTCGCCGACCACCCCGGCAGTTTCTCGCGCCT
Source organism: uncultured Acetobacteraceae bacterium (assembly GCA_964247805.1). GTDB lineage: Bacteria > Pseudomonadota > Alphaproteobacteria > Acetobacterales > Acetobacteraceae > LMUY01. The sequence goes on from CAXTWC010000173.1 coordinate 6,077, forward strand.
GTATGTCGGGCTGATCCGCGCCGGCGAGGCAGGCGGCGCGCTGGCGTCAACGCTCGAGCGCCTGGCCGTGCTGCTGGAACGCGAACGCGCGCTGGCCTCCACGGTGACCTCGGCGCTGATCTATCCCAGCGTGCTTTTGCTGGCGGCGGTCGGCTCGGTGGTGCTGCTGCTCACCAGCGTCCTGCCGCAATTCGTGCCCCTGTTCGAGGAGAGCGGGGCGAAGCTGCCATCGTCCACGCGCCTCATCATCGCCGCCGGTGATGCCGTCTCGAACTGGGGCCCCTGGGTGCTCGCCGCTTTGGTGCCGCTGCTGTTCGCCGCCTCCCGCTTGCTGCGCCGACCCGGCCCGCGGCTGTCCGTCGACAGGCTGGTCCTACGCCTACCGGTGATCGGTCCGCTCGCGCGTGAAGTGCTGGCGGCCCGGCTGACCCGAACGCTCGGCACGCTGTTGCTCAATGGCATGCCGCTGGTCGAAGCGCTCGACGTGGTGCGTGACGCGCTCGGCAATGCGGCCGGGGCGGCCGCCGTGGAAACCGCGGCACGGGACACGCGCGAAGGCGCCGGGCTGGCGGGCCCGCTGGCGGCGACCGGCCTGTTTCCAGCGCGCACCACCTATCTGCTGCAACTCGGCGAGGAGACGGCGAAGATGGGCGCCATGGCGTTGCGCGCCGCCGACATCCACGAGGAGAAAACCCGGCTGGCCGTCCAGCGGCTCGTGTCGTTGCTGACGCCCGCCATCACGATCGGCATGGGCGCAGTGATCGCCGCCATCGTGAGCTCGCTGCTGCAAGCCATGCTCGGGTTGAACGATCTTGTGCAGTGAGCTACGTCGGTTTCGAACGCAGGCCGGCTTCACTCTGATCGAGATCCTCGTCGTGCTGGCGATCCTCGGCTTCGCGGCTTCGGTCATCATCTCACGCGGTCCGCCCACCAGCGCAGGACTGCAGGTGCGCCAGGCGGCCGGCACACTGGTGCAGACACTTAGGCTAGCCCGAAGCCGTGCGATCGCTGCCGACGCGACCGTCGCCGTCGTACTGGACCTCCGATCCCACGCGTTGCTGTTCAACGGCGTCCCCCAGGGCGTGCTGGCTGGGCCCGTCGCGATACAGGCCGTGTCGCCGTCTGGTGCCAGAGTGGAACGGGCCGTGTTTCTGTTCGCACCGGACGGCAGTGCGTCGGGTGGCCGCGTCCTGCTTGGAAGCGGCGCCGGCCATATCGGTGTTTCCGTCGACTGGATCAGCGGCCGGGTCGTGCTCGATGCGGGATGAACGCGGCTTCACGCTGCTGGAGGTGCTGGTCGCCTTCATCATCGCCGGCCTTGCCTTGGCCGTGCTGGCGCGCGCCGGGATGGACGGCATCCGCGGCGCCACGCTCTCCGGCCGGTATCAGGAAGCGGTGGTGCGGGCGCAATCGCATCTCGCGGCGATCGGCGACAACCCGGTGCCAAGCGACCGCCAAGGCGATGAAGCCGACGGCTACCACTGGCGCGTCCGCATAGCCCCGATCGCCGACTCCGCCCTGGGCCAGACCGAACGGCGCACGCTCCTCGTCAGCCAGCCCGGCACTGCGAGCGCACCGAAGCCGCACGTGACGCTGATGGCGGTCAGTGTCGCGATCTCCTGGGGTGGCGAACTGCACCGTAGCGTCGAACTCGATAGCGAGCGCGTCGTGGCCAGCGGGGGACCAAGCCCGCCATGATGCGAGACAGTGAGGCCGGATTCACCTTGCTGGAATTGCTGGTGGCGCTGGTCATTCTCGGCTTCATCGTGACCGGTCTCGCCCAGGGTTCACGGCTTGGGTTGGCCGCCTGGGACCGCCAGGCGCGGGCGATCGATCACGACGCGTCGCTGGATTCGACGTCTCGCACCTTGCGGACCTTGATCGAAGGCATGCTGCCCGGCGGCGGCCCGCTGCAGCCCGCCATCGCCGGTGATGCGCACACCCTGGTCATGACGGCGCCGATGCCAGCCGCCGCCCCGATCGCCCCGGTCCGGCTTGCCGACATCGCACTCGGCGTGGACGGCCAACGCCGGCTCGTGCTGCGCTGGGTGCCGCATCTCCACGTAAGCCTGCTGTCGCCGCCACCGCCTCGGACGGACGTGCTGCTCGGGGGCGTCGCCGGGCTCGACCTGAGCTATTTCGGTGCAAGTGCCACGACACCTGGCCAGGCCAGTTGGGTGACGAGCTGGCGGGACGTCAACCCGCCGTTGCTGATCCGGGTGCACATCAGTTTCGTGGTGGGGGGACAGAACTGGCCCGACCTGATCATCGCCCCGATGCGACGGTTCGACGACGAATAGCCGCGGTGCGTTTAATAAGGGTCATCGTGACATCAATCTATCATTGGTATCGGCCGGACTAGCCCACTACCAGCGAGCCAAAGTTTGGCAAAGTTGGAACCCGCATGTCTGGAACGCCTCTGAAATCCGCCACACCTGGGCTCGACCCGGCCTTTCCCTGCACGCGTTGGGCACTGCTCCCGGCCGGCGCTCTCGTGGGCGGGGAGAGGCTGTAATGGCGAAGTCGACATTCACGGTGGTCTCCAGCGGCACCACCTCCTCCGGCCTGGTTGTTTCGGGCGGCAGCACGCTCAGCGTACTATCGGGCGGCGTGGTCACCGACACGACGATCCGCTCGGGCGGCGCCGCCACGATCTTCGGCACCGACCAATCCACCGTCATATCCAAAGGCGGCACCGAGACGGTGTACGGATCGGCCACCGCCGACAAAATTCACGGCTTCCAAACCGTGAGCTCCACGTTGGCCACCATCACCGGCGAGTCCGTCCTCAATAACGGCGTGGTCACTCTGCTGGGCGGTGCGACGGCCAGCACCACCACGGTGGCCGCCGGCGGCACGCTGTCGGTCGGCAGCGGCGGCACGGCGACCGGCACGCTGATCAGCGGCGGCAGCGTCGTGCTCGCCGACCCCGGTGCGACACTCGCGGGGCCGATTACCTTCACCACCTCGGGCACGATCGATGTCACGGCGCTGGCCGGGTCGGGCTTCGGCGTCACGGGCGTGATCTCGGGTTTCGGCGCCGGCGACGTGGTGGACGTGACGGCGATCGGCGCCGGCGCGACCTTCACCGAGGCAGTGGTGAACGGCAACACCGTCACGACGCTCAGCAGCGGCGGCGTCAGCCAAAGCTTCACGTTCGCCGGGTCGGCTGGCTCGTCGCTGATTTCGGCCACCGACGCCAACGGCCAGGCCGAGATCGCCTATGTGCAGCCGCCGCTCACCTTCGTGGTCGTGTCCGCCGGCGTCACGTCGAGCGGCCTGACCGTCACCGACGGCAGCACGCTGCTGGTGAGCAGCGGGGGCACGATCGTCAGTGCCACGGTGCTGTCCGGCGGCTCCGCGACGGTGAGCGGGACCGATTCGGGTTCGGTCATCTCCGGCGGTGGCAGCGAGACGCTGGTGGGCTCGGCCACCGGCGACCAGGTGTATGGCTCGCAGTTGGTCAGCTCCACCGTCGCAAAAATCAGCGACGAGACGGTGTTCAACGGCGGCGTGGTGAACGAGTCCGTGGCGGGCGTGGTCATCTCCGGGCTGACCATATCGAGCGGCGGCACGCTGCATATCCGCGCCAATGCCACGGCCAGCAATACCGTCGTCGCGAGCGGCGGTGTGCTCGACCTTGCCACCGCGAAGGCGAACGTCACCGGCACGCTGACCTTCTCGGGCGGCGGCACGCTGGAGGAGACGGGGGTCACCAGCACCGGCTTCGGTGACCTGGCGGTGATCTCGGGCTTTGGCGCCGGTGCTACGGTCGACGTCGCCGCGATCGCGCCGAGCATCAGCGGGGTGAGCGCTACGCTGACCGGTGCGGTCTCCGGCGGCAACACGCTGGAGACGATCTCGGGCGGCGGGTTGAGCGACACGTTCACCTTCGCCGGGACGTATGCGCCGGGCTTCTTCGTGCTTGGTGCGGACGCGACCTCTGGCGTGCAGATCACGACCAACACGCCCTGTTACTGCCGCGGCACTCGGATCCAGACGGAGCAGGGTGAGGTTGCGGTGGAGGACTTGGTGATCGGCGACCGGCTGGTCACGGCGTCGGGTGCGGTGCGCCCGATCAAGTGGCTCGGCAAGCGCTCCTTCGGCGGGCGGTTCACGGCGGGCAACCGCGAGGTTCTGCCGGTGGTGATCAGCGCCGGTGCGTTGGGGGATGGCCTGCCAAGGCGAGACCTAAGCGTGTCGCCGCTACACGCGATGTATCTCGATGGGCTGCTGATCCCGGCGAAGTCGCTGGTCAATGGCAAGACGATCGTGCAGGCGCGGGCGGCGACGTTGGTGGAATACTTCCACATCGAGCTCGAGACGCATGACGTGATCCTGGCGGAAGGGGCAGCGTCCGAGACGTTCGTGAACGACGACAGCCGTGGCATGTTCCACAACGCCCGGGAGTATGCGGCGCTGTATCCGAACGCGTCGGAGGACCCGGCGGTGTACTGCGCCCCGCGGGTGGAGCACGGGCCGCTGCTCGAGCCGGTTTGGCAGCGCATCGCGGCGCGGTCCAAGCAAAAGGTAGCCTGACAGCGATCGGGCGACGGAGCACTCACACGGTGGGAAGGTCGAGGGACAACCGGGATGTTGACCTTCCCCCAATGGGAACCCTTATCTGAACGGATAGAGGGGGACCGGATGAACATCGGGGAAGCGGCGGCAGCGTCTGGGGTAAGCTCCAAGATGCTGCGCTACTACGAGAGTATCGGGCTGATCCCTCCCGCCGCACGCAGTTCGGCGGGCTACAGGACCTATGGGAAGCGCGAGGTAGAGACGTTGCGCTTCGTGCGGCGCGCCCGTGATTTCGGCCTTCCGATGGATCGGGTGAAGGCTCTTGTCGGTCTATGGCAGGACGCATCCAGGCCCAGCAGCGAGGTGAAGAAGCTTGCTTTGGAGCAGGTTGCGGAGCTGGAGGCCAAGATCGGCGCGCTGACGGCGATGAAGGATTCGCTGGCCGAGCTCGCGCGCCGTTGCCGGGGAGATAGCCGTCCGGACTGCCCGATCCTGCTCGACCTGGCCGGGTCGGCGGCGACGGTCCCACACCTCCCGACCTTGCGTCCTGTGAAGGCGGGGCTGCGCTCTTGAGCCGGGGGGGAACTCAGGTCTAGCAACGTCGGAGACTCGCTTGTCACGAGGCAGATTTTCGACCCGTGCAACTGTCCCCTGAACTTGGGCCGATGTTGCTGGCCCAGCGCCGTCGGGGTCCGCAAGCCACACTCGCGCTATCCGGGTAGGTTCGCCTCCTTCCCCTCCGCGAGCGGAGGGGAAGGGGCGTTTCTGCTCGGTCGAGCTCGAGGATTGCGCGCTAGAGCATCACCCGAGCGACCTTGCTCATCGAAAAAGCTTTAGAAGATCTGCCGGAAGATCACGAACAGCGAGCCAGAGATCGCCATCGCCGCCGGCAACGTCATCACCCAGGCCAGCGCCATGTTCTTGATCGTGCTCCACTGCAGGCCCGATCCGTTGGCCGCCATAGTGCCGGCCACGCCGCTCGACAGCACGTGGGTGGTGGAGACCGGCAGGCCGTAGAGGTCCGCCAGACCGATCGTCGCCGCGGCCACGATCTCGGCCGAGGCGCCCTGCGCATAGGTCAGGTGCGTCTTGCCGATCTTCTCGCCGACCGTCACCACGATACGCTTCCAGCCCACCATCGTGCCCAGGCCGAGCGCGATGGCCACCGACACCTTCACCCAGGTCGGGATGAAGCGGGTGCCGGTCTCGAGCGCGCCGCGAAGGGCCTTCAGCTTGCCCATGTCGTCGTCGCTGAAGCCATCGACCTTGCTGCCCATGATCCGCACGTCGTCGGCGGCGAGATACATGTCGTTGCGTACGTTCGGCGTGGCGGCGGCCGGGATCGCCTTGATCGCACCGTAGTCCTTCACCTGGGCTGCGATCTCGCCGACTACCGTGCCCATGGCGCCGTAGAGCGCCGGCGTGTTGGCCGACTTGGATTTCAGCGCGTCACCGACCGCGTTGCGCGCGGCGGCAAGGTCCGGCTTGGCGCCATCGGCATGGGCTTGGAACACGGCCTGGGCCGCCTGGGCTGTCTGAATGAAGGCGGGGGTGGCGCTGTCCGGGATCGAGCGGTTGAGCGCATAGGCGGTCGGTGCCACGCCGATCAGGATCAGCATGATCAGGCCCATGCCCTTCTGCCCGTCATTGCTGC
>CAXTWC010000174.1:0-12197 GCA_964247805.1 uncultured Acetobacteraceae bacterium
GCCCTCCCCCAACCAGGTGTCGAGAGGACGACTGTCCTCTCGCGGGGTTTGGGGCAGCGCCCCTCCTGCAACAAAACCATTGAAACTGTGGCCTATCGTGGCGCCATCTAGCTGGTCATGGACACCAAGGCTCCTCCTAACCCGGCTCCCGACGCCACGCTGACCGAACTGGCCGATCTCGGCATGCGGGCGGCGCGCGTGGTCGTGCGCATGATGGAGATCGAGCAGGCAGCGGCAGACATCGTGGCCGCGTGGTTGCCGGAGCCGGGTCGCCCGGTCACCTCCCTGAGCGAGGCACAGGCGGCCGGGCTAGGCGTCGATACGGTGACCACCGCCATGGCCGAGGCCGTGCCGCGCATCGAAACCCTGGCGCGCGCGCTGGACCGGCTGTCGCGCGCCGTGCGGCGCAGTGTCGCGCTGATGCGGCGGATGCAGGCCGGCTGGCCACGCGCCGCTTCGGATGACCGTGCGGCGATGCTGCGGCGCCAGGTTGGGCGCAGCGTGGCCGCCGTGATCCGCCGCGAGGCAGAGGGCGAGGCGGCCGAGCGGCTGTTCGACGACCTGGCCGAGCGGCTCGATGACCCGGCGTTCACCGACGAGGTGCTCGTCTTGCCGCCGGAGGAGGTGGTCCGCCGGGTCTGCCGCGACCTCGGCCTCGCCACGGCGTCGCTGCAGGCGGTGCAGCCCCGCCCGCCGGAGGGGCGATGGCCGGCCGACACGGGTTGAGCCACGGCATCGCAGCGCCGTGCGGCCCACCAGCCACTTCTAGCCGATCCGGCACGTCATCCCAGATAATCGGGACGATGGTCCCCGATCCACGCGTGCGTCCAGTTTTCATCGGCAGCGAAATCTATCGCGGCTCCACCTACGGCCCCAAGCACCCGCTGGCGATCCCGCGCGTGTCCACCGCCATCGACCTGGTGCGCGCGATGGGCTGGCTGGACGAGGCCGTGTTCGTGTCCGCCCCCATGGCCAGCGTCGCCGCCGTGACCCGGTTTCACGACCCGGCCTATGTCGCCGCCCTGCGCCGGGCCGAGGACACGCAATCCGTCAGCGACGAGGACCGCGCCCGTTACCGCATCGGCGCCGAGGGCAACCCCGTGTACCGCGAGATCTTTCGCCGGCCCATGACCTCGGCCGGCGGCGTGATGCTGGCGGCGCGCCTCACCGCACCCGGCGGCACCGTGTATTGCCCCGGCGGCGGCACCCATCATGGGCGGCCCGACCGCGCGTCCGGCTTTTGCTACCTGAACGACCCGGTGCTCGGCATCCTCACCTGGCTCGACGCCGGGTTGGAGCGGATCGTGTATCTCGACATCGATGCCCACCATGGCGACGGGGTGCAGGACGCCTTCGCCGACGACGACCGGGTGCTGACCATCAGCGTGCACGAGGCCGGGCGCTGGCCGCATACCGGGCTGGCGGACGACCGGGCGGGCGGTGCAGCGCGCAATTTCCCGGTTCCCGCCGGGTTCAACGACAGCGAGATGCGGGTGCTGCTGGAGGAGGCGATCGTGAAGCTGATCCAGGCGCACCGCCCGCAGGCGATCTTCCTGCAATGCGGCGCCGATGCCCTGGAGGAGGATCCGCTCGCCAAACTGTCGTTGTCCAACAATGCCCACTGGGCCGTGGTGGACCGGGTCCGCACGCTGGCGCCGCGGCTGATCGTCACCGGCGGGGGCGGCTACAACCCCTATACGGTCGGGCGCTGCTGGGCGGGGGTGTGGGCGGTGCTGAACGATATCCCCATTCCAGGCCGCACCACGCCGGCGGCGGAGAGCGTGTTGCGCAGCCTGAGCTACAACCGGGCGGCTGGGCGCAACCCGCCGGAGCACTGGTTCACCACCTTGCGCGATGCCCCGCGCGAAGGCACCGTCCGCCCCGAAATCCGGCTCCTGGTGGCAGGAGCGCTTCTGGAGACGACCCCCGCATGAATAGGCGCACGCTGCTCGCCGGCCTGGCCCTGTTGCCGGCCATAGCCTTGGCCCAGACCGGCCCGACCACTCCGCAACCGGAACTGCCGAAGGAAAAGTTGGTCATCGTGACCGGCGACGGCCAGCGCCACGATTTCAACGTGGAGATGGCCACGACCGCCATGCAGCAGGAGACCGGGCTGATGTTCCGCCCCACGGTGCCCGCGGATGGCGGCATGTTGTTCGACTGGGGCGGCGTGCGTGACAGCACGATGTGGATGAAGAACACGATCGCGCCGCTCGACATGCTGTTCATCAACCCGGACGGCACCATCCGCCACATTGCCGAGAACGCGACGCCGCGCAGCCTGGCCACGATCCCCTCGGGCGGCCAGGTTCGCGCCACGTTGGAGCTAGCGGCTGGCACGGCGGCCCGGCTGCACATCAAGGTCGGCGACAAGATCGAGCAGCGGATTTTCGGCAACGCTTGATCGCGGGCGCCCTCGCTTCTACGGTCCGCGCCGCATGGTCCGGGGCGTGGCGCAGCCTGGTAGCGCGCCTGTTTTGGGTACAGGAGGCCCCCGGTTCGAGTCCGGGCGCCCCGACCATGCCGCTTTCCGCAGTCTGGTGGAGAGCGTGCGTTCGGTGTAGAAGGCCCGATCCGGCTACGGTGGGCTGGTCAGCCAACGAGGTATCCCATGCGTGCGCGTATTTTCCAGCGCCCTAAGACCGCGATGCAGTCCGGTGTCGCCGGCACGCAGAACTGGGTGTTGGATTTCGTCCCGACCCGGCCCGAAGTGAACGATCCGTTGATGGGATGGTGGGGGCGTGGCGATACCCGAGGCCAAGTGCTGCTGCGCTTCGACAGCAAGGAGCAGGCGGTCGCCTACGCCGAAGCGAACGCCATTCCCTACGACGTCGAACTGCCGCCCGCGCCGGTGAAGCACAAGCCCAAGGCTTACGCTGACAATTTCCGCTACGGCCGTTCCGAGAACTGGACCCACTGACGGCTCGATGCTACGGCGCACCGTCATGCCAGGGCGCCCTTAGCTCAGCTGGATAGAGCAACGGACTTCTAATCCGAAGGTCGGTGGTTCGAATCCACCAGGGCGCGCCATCAAGCTGCCGGGCATGCGAGGGGCAGCGATGGTTGTTGTCGTGCAGAGTTTAGACAAATCCTGCGCGTATCGAGAAAACACTGCTCCTGTTGTGTGGTATCATTCGCTTGATGCGGAAGTAGTGCGCGAAGAAAGCCTGACGCAAAGCTGTCTAGCGAGCACCACTGCTTACGACTGTTAAGGAGACGTCGCTCATTCCGGGCGGCCAACCGCTGCAGCATCTTGGGCGATGGCAATAGGACAACGCGGGCGATGTATATCAAGTCGACAATCGCCCAAATGCCGCCGCACGTCCGCGACTTTCCTGCAGGGGAAAAGTCCAGTTCGAGGACCGCACTGCCTCGGGAACTGCCAGCGCCAAAGACCAGGCATCGTCCAGCTGCAAGGTGCGAGAGGGTGGACCTCAACCTGTTCAACGTATTCGATGCGATCATGACCCAGCGGAGTATCGCGGGTGCTGGTCGCGAACTCGGCGTGACGGCGTCTGCCGTCAGCCACGCGCTCTCCCGGCTCCGCAAGCTTCTTCGGGACGAGCTGTTCATTTTGGGCACGGAAGGGATGGTGCCGACGGCGATGGCAGCCGAACTCGCGCCGCGCATCAAGGACGGTCTTGGCAGCATCCGCAGCAGCTTGGCGAGCCGTGCGTTCGACCCGGTCAAGATGGGCAGGACCTTCAAGGTAGCTGCCACCGATCTCCCGACCTCGGTGATCATGCCCGTGTTGCTCGGCCGCATGCTGTCCCGCGCCCCGCATGCGAGTGTGCGGGTCCTGCCGGTTTGCGGTTCCGAGATCATCCGGCAACTCGACGATGGCCGGCTGGATATCGCCATGGGTTGCTTCGGCTCGCTGCCGGATCGGCTCGGTCGCAGGACCTTGTTGCAGGACAGAGACGTCGTGGTCGTACGGGCTGGCCATCCTCTGGCCCGTCAGCCGATCACCACCGTCGAATGCTCTGCGTTCCCATACTTCGTCATCGAATGCCCGCCGGGTCCCGGTGGGGACCATGCCTACGGTCAGACGAAGCAAGGCATCTTGCGCCGGATCCTGCTCGATCGGAGCTGCTTCAAACGCGGCGGCCCTGATGAGCGCGTGACCGGCGCGGTCTCGGCTACGCTCCCGAACTTCGCCGGGATCGCACACGTGATCGGATCCACCGACGCGGTCGCCATCGTTCCCGAGCGACTTGCCAGACGAGCGGCTCAGTCAGGCGAGTTGGTCATACTCGACTTACCCTATGCGCCATTATCGATCGCGGTCGAGGTCGTTTGGCACGAGCGCTCGGCGATCGATCCCGGTCTTTGCTGGCTGCTGGAGCAAGCAACCGAGGCTGGCGCAGAGGCTGGAAACAGCACTAGTGACCGGTGAAGGTCGGCTTGCGCTTTTCCATGAACGCCGTCCGACCTTCCCGGTAGTCAGCGCTGTCGAAGCAGGCCGCGACCGCTGTGGCGATGTCGTCGACGGTATGCTGCCGATCCTGGCCCGAGCTCACGTCGACCGCGAGCTTGGCGGCCGAAATGGTCAGTGGCGCATTCCCCGCCAGCGTACCCGCCAGGGCCCGTACATGGGAGTCGATCTCGCTATTCGGCACCAGCCGGTTGACGAGCCCGATGCGAGCCGCCTCTGCACCACTGATGCGCTCGCCGCTGAACAGGAGCATCTTGGCGTGCGCGGGACCGACCAGCGAGACGAGCTTGCTGACCATGCCATAGCCGTAGCCCAGCCCTAACCGGGCAGCGGGGATGCCAAACTGGCTGTCCTCCGAGGCGATGCGCAAATCCGCCTGCATGGCGATGCCGAGGCCACCGCCCAGGCAGAAGCCACGTATCTGCGCGATGACGGGCTTGGCGTATGCGCCCAGCTTGTCCCGCCCGTAGCTGGTCAGGGCGTCGTACTGTTTCTGCGCGTCCGCACTGTCCCGGTGCTCGCCGAATTGGCTGATGTCGGCCCCGGAGACGAATGCCTTGTCGCCAGCGCCGGTCAACACGACGACACGCACGTCGTCACGGGTGGCGAACGCATCCAGCGCCTGGGAGAGGCCGTCCCACATCGCGATCGACATGGCGTTGCGTTTCTCGGGCTGGTTGAAGGTGATCGTGCCCACGCCCCCGGCGACCTCGGCGATGATCTTGCCATCCGCGTAGTCCATCGCTTGACTTCCCTTCTCGGTGCTCATGTGTGTGCTAATACCGCGGCGTCCGCCAGCGCAAGGTGAGGCCTAAGGCGGCACGGTGGTTCCGTCCCAAGCCAAGACGTTGCCACTGTCCGCCGCGGTCAAGCCGTCGATCACGGCCAGCAAGTGGGCGGCCGAGTAAGCGGGCGTGAACAGGCGCGCGTCTGGCACATTGGACTGGAATGGCTTGCTGAGCGCGCTGTCCACCGTCCCGGGGTGCAATCCGACGCACACCAGGTCCGGCGTGCGGCGTGACGTCTCGATGGCCAGGTTGCGGATGATCATGTTCAACGCGGCTTTCGAGGCGCGGTAGCCGTGCCAGCCGCCCGAGCGATTGTCGCCGATGCTGCCGACACGCGCCGACAACGCCGCGAACACGCTACGCCCCGGCGCCCGCATCAGCGGCAACAGGTGTTTGGCTATGAGCGCCGGGCCGACCGCATTTACCTTGTAGCCTTCGAGCAAGGCGTCGGCGTCAAGTGCACGGAACGTCTTTTCGGGCCGCATCGCCGGTCCGTGGAGTGTGCCTGTGGCGACGATCACCAGGCGCACCGTGCCGGTCAGTTCGGGCACCACACGGGCGATGCTGGCTTCGTCCGTCACGTCGACCGGCAAACGCCGCAGCTTGCCCTCCGAGACGCGGGCCGCCCCGCGGGAGAGCGCGAATACGGTCTCGAACGTGTCGTCGCCGAGTAGTTCCAAGACCAGCGCCGCCCCGATTGCACCGGACGCGCCGACCACGACGGCGGTGCTCCCGCCCTCAATGCTATGCATCGGCGGCGACGGCCTCGCCCAAACGGTCGCCTGACACCCAGGCGCACTCCACACGGGGGCCAAGCAGCCAGTCGCCGCACAGGCCGATCCGCAGAGCGCGATCCCAGACCATGCCAAGCCCCGCATTGCCAGACCGGGCGTAGCGCCACCGGTGCGCCGAAGCGGTCAACACCGGTGGCAGTGCGGCGCCGATCCGTGCGGAGAACGCCGCCAGCAGCGCCGCAACGATCTCGTCCGGTGTCTGTTCGAGGTGGTCACGTGACCAATCCGGGCCGGCCTGTATGACCCAGGCTTCCGGCCCAGACCGTCCCGGCTTGGCGCTGTTGCGGGCCGCCCAGCCGATCGGACCCGCCTCCCGCAGCACGTCATCGGCCGCCGCGACCCGGCTGGTGAACGCCGCCATCACCGTCCAGCAAGGCTGCGCCGGCGTGGCCGCTGCGAGTGCGGCCAAGGCCGGGGCGGCAGTGTCCAGCAGCGTCGTCGCGTTCTCCGCGGGGACTGCGAGCAACACGGCCTCGAACGGGCCATCGTGCAGGCCGTCGCCTTGTAGCGTCCAATCCCCTGGCCCACCGGTGAGGCGGTCTGCACGCACGGTCCAGCGAACCGGCGCTGCCTGCGCGAGTTGCTTCACCGGCGTGTTCATCGCCGGCGTGCCGACCCAGCAATCCGTCCCAGCTTCCGGCCAAGGAGCTACCAGGCCGTCGCGGTGCCAGCGGTCGACCTGGGCGCGGAAAGCGGGATCTCGGACGGTGAAATACTGCGCGCCATGGTCGAAGCTCGCGTCCCCCATGGCCGTTGTGACCCGGCGGGTCGACATGCGGCCACCAGGCCCGCGGCCCTTGTCGAACAGCTCGATCCGGTGCCCGCTCGCCGCCAACCTTCCGGCGCACGCCAAGCCCGCCAAGCCCGCGCCCACGATGGCAATCTTCATCGGTCCCCTGCCTACTTTGCCGGACGGAGATGGTGCTCGGTGCGCGATTACATAGACCTAAGCTCGCCCAGCCAGCCGTTGGCGAGGCACCGGCCCGCGCTCGCTGAATAGCGCATTGAAATCCGACGAGGAGCGCACGAAATCGGCGGCTTCCCGACCGGAGACACTGCTTTGTCCTGGACCAGCACAGTCCCATTTGCCGCATCCGACGCGCAAGCCCGCTTGAAGCGGCTCCGGCGCTTGGCTTGGCTGATCGATGGCGCATTCGGTCTGCCGGGCACCCGGTTCCGTTTCGGCCTCAACAGCGTGATTGGGCTACTGCCAATCGGGGGAGACGCCGTACTAGGCGCCATCTCGCTGTATATCGTCTACGAAGCCGCGCAACTCGGGGTGCCAACTCAACAACTCGTCCGGATGGTCGCAAACGTCGGGCTGGAAGTCGTCGGTGGCAGTGTACCGCTGCTTGGTGACTTGTTCGACATGGCTTTGAAGGCCAACTTGCGCAATCTCGCCATCATCGAGCGGCACGTCGCCGGTCGAGTTTAACCCGGGACGACCACGCTGCCCGGGGAATGTGGCTGAACGTTCAGTGCAACATGGGCTTGCGGGCCAAAGACAGCAGCGATCGCGCTAGCAGGGCACTGGTCGGAGGCGTGTCGTAAGTCACCGAACCGTTAGCCTGCAGCACCGGCTGAGGTACGCTCGCTCCTGGTGGCGAACCCCAGTTCAGTAGCACGACGTCACCCGCGATGGCGCCCGATTGGCGGAGCCACCGATGCAGGCTGTGCTCCCAAGCGGTAACCTTCGAAGTGTCCGATGCTTCGGTTGGGCGTTCCAGGCTCGACGTTCGGGTACCGACCCACACCGCAAGCAGTGCGGGGTCGGAGTTGCCATCGTGCGGCCTTAACATCTGCGACTCGATTGCGCTCTGCAGTTCAGGCGGCGCTGTCGATAAATCGAATATCTTTACGAGAATATAGGATGTCACAAAGCTCTCCCAACGCACAGCGCTTATCGAAACGAGCGACTATAACATTTATTAGCAAAGACATTTTGCAGGCGAGATAACGACTTCGTGAGACTTAGCCGGCTTCGGTGTTGATCGGCTGGAAGAGCAATGATCATTGCGCCGAATCGAAGTGATGGTGGCGCAAGGCGCGACCTGCGTGCAGTTGGTTCAGTGACCCGGCCATAGGCAGATGAAGCGGTCGGGCCCGGTCCATCGGCGGCCCTGGCTGCGCAACTCCGTCCGATGCAGCGCGTCGGCCCAGACCCGCTGTTGATAGTCCACGGTAGCCGGCGGCGGGGCTTTGCCTTGGGCCCTTGCCGCACGGAGCTCGGTTGGCCCGAACTGGTAGGCGGCCAAACCGTCCGGCCAGCCGAACTGGTCCCGCATCAAAGACAGTGAATAAACCCCGGCCCGGATATTGTCGCGCGGTAAGTAAGGATCCGCTCCCGTGCCGATCCGCTTTGAAATCCAAGTATAGACGGGCGGCGGTATCTGCATCAGTCCGATCTCGCCGCTGAGCGCGCGCATCGGATGGCCGTTCAGCCACTCGCATCCGCGGCTCTCTGCCCACATCACCGCATAGACGATGGGCTCGGACACGCCGAACTCGGCAGCAGCCGGCTGGATGAACGGACCCCAGGGATCGCCGGGAGGTCCCGGAGGCGCATAGCGCTGCACCTCCTCGACAGGCAGGCGATGGAGGGGATCGGTCGAGGTCGCGCAGCTTGCCAGGGCGAGTGCGACGAGAAACCCGGCTGGCCGTGCACACTCTGTGAGATGCCTTTTGATCCAGTGTTGCATCGAGCACACCATAGGCGGAGTGGTGTGCGTGCCTCGTCAAACCGGCGTCTCGAAACAGCGCTGCGGGTGCTTGGGGTGCTAATTACACGTCATGGTCACGGCAATTGCGGCGGCGCGTCGCTTTACAAGCACGCGGGGCCGCCGAATACTTGGCCGCCCTCGGGAACGACAGGGCCAAGGCGAGACAATTGCCGATCGTGGAGACCCCAAGATGACGCCCCAGCCATACCGAGAGGGACCGCATCGTGAGGCACCCTATCGCCACGTCGAACTAGCGCGCCTGATCGAGCCGAGGAGCGTCGCCGTAATCGGTGCATCCGAGCGGAAAGGCTCGTTCGGCGCCCGAGTGATCGACAACTTGGCGGCATTCGACGGCCGCGTGCACCTGGTGAATGCCCGATATCAGGCGATCGGCGGCCGGCCGTGCTACCCCGATCTGTCGGCGTTGCCCGAGGTGCCGGACTGCGTGTTCATCGCCGTTGCGCGCGAGGCGGCGGAACCGATCGTGGCCCAGTGTGCGGCGGCCGGGGTGGGCGGCGCGGTGGTGGTGGCGTCCGGGTATACCGAAACCGCCAAGCCGGACCGCATTGCCGAACAGCAGCGCCTGGCCGCGATCGCGCGCCGATCGGGCATGCGGCTGGTCGGGCCCAATACGATCGGCATCCTGAATTACGCCAACGGCGCCGGGTTGACGTTCTCCGCAATGCCCGAACGACGCGCCTTGCTGCCGCACGCCATCGGCATCGTCAGCCAATCGGGCTCGCTGGGCTTCTCGCTCGCGCAGGCGGTGGAGCGCGGCACCTCCGTCAGCCACGTGCTGACCTCCGGCAACTCCTGCGACGTGGACGTGGCCGATTACGTCGCCTACCTCGCCCACGACCCGGCGTGCCGCGCGATCGCCTGCCTGTTCGAAGGCATGGCGCATCCGTTGCGTATGATCCGCGCGGCCGAGATCGCCTGGGAAGCCGGCAAGCCACTGGTGATGTACAAGATGGCGACCGGTCGCGCCGGGGCCGCCGCTGCGATGTCGCACACCGGCTCGCTGGCCGGCTCGAACGAGGCATTCGCCGCCGGGTTCGCCCGCGCCGGCGTGGTGCAGGTGGACCGGCTGGAGGCGCTGGTGGAAGCGGCCGCATTCTTCGCAAAGGCGCCGGCCCCGCGCGCCACCGGCGTCGCCGTGATCGCGACCTCCGGTGGGGCCACCATCATGGCGGCTGACAAGGCGGAGCTGCACGGGGTCGCCCTGCCGCAGCCCGGGCCCGAGGCGGCGGCGGTGCTTGAGGCCCGCATCCCCGAGTTCGGCTCCCCGCGCAACCCGTGCGACGTGACCGCCCAGGTGCTGACCGACGGCGACAGCCTGCTCGCCTGCACCGATGCCCTGCTGTCCGACCCGGCGTTCGGCGTGTTGGTCACCTCCCACGCCTATGCCTACGCCTCGGCTACCGCCCGCCTGGCCGTGTTCAGCGGCAGCGCGGCGCGCAACGGCAAGATCGTATGCAACGTGTGGGCGCCCGAGTGGCTGGGCGGCCCGGGCGCGTGGGAGAGCGAGGCGGATCCGCAGATCGCGCTGTTCCATTCGATGGACCGCTGCTTCGCCGCCCTCGCCGCGTGGCACCACCGTGACGCACTGCGCCGCCGGCCCAAGCGGGACCCGGCGGTCCGCATCACCACCCCGGTGCCCGAAGCGGCCAGCCTGGTCCGGGCCGCCCCCGGCCGCAGCATGCCGGAGAGCGTGTCCAAGCGGGTATTGGCGCTGTATGGCATCCCCACCGTCGCGGACCGGCTAGTACAGACGGCCGAGGAAGCAGCAGACGCGGCCTGGCAGATCGGTTTCCCCGTCGTGCTGAAAGCGGAAAGCCCGGACATCCCTCACAAGACCGATGCCGGTGTGGTGCGCCTCGACCTACGCGACGCGGCGGCGGTTCGGACGGCGTGCCGGGACATCCTGGCGACGGCCGCGCGCCTCCCCGGTCCGCCGAAGCTGGACGGCGTGCTGGTGCAGCCGATGCTGCCGCCCGGGGTGGAGATCCTGATCGGCGCCCGCATCGACCCGCAATTCGGCCCGTTGGTGGTGGTGGGGCTGGGTGGCATCTGGGTCGAGTTGCTGAAGGATTCAGCGCTCGCGTTGGCCCCCGTGCAGCCGGACGAGGCGCTGGCAATGTTGCGCCGGCTGAAAGGGGCGGCGCTGCTGCAGGGTTTCCGCGGGGCCGAACCGGTCGATCTCGAGCGGCTGGCGGAGATCGTCTGCCGTGCCTCCGAACTGGTGCACGACCTGCGGGACGAGATCGTCGAAATGGACATCAATCCGTTGATCTGCGCCGGGTCACGGATCACGGCGGTGGATGGGTTGTTCGTCAAGGCGGGCTAACGGTTCGAACCGGCGATCCCTCCACCCACGCCTTGTCAATGGCGCGTGGGTAAGGCCATTGTGCGGCGTCGATGGTCCCGTGCGAGCGGGTGAAAAGGGAACACCGTACGTCCTGGCGGGATTGGCTATGGTCCGGGGACAAGTCGGTGGCTGCCCCCGCAACTGTCAGCGGTGAGGCGCTGGTCCGTTCGCTCCAAACTGGGGCGTGTCACTGAGCCGGGTGGGTTCGGGAAGGCAGGGCCGGCGTCGTCGATCCGCGAGCCAGGAGACCTGCCATCGTCGCGCCAACCAACGCCGCCGGGCGGGGTGCACCGGGGGTACGGAGACGACCAATGCCCGCCTTGCTGCATAAGATTGTCAACGACCGCACGGGTAGCCTGCGCGGTCCCCTCATCGCGGTGTATGGCGTGCTGGTCGCGGCGAACCTGGCGGTGTGGATCTGGGCCTTCGTGCTATTCCGCGACCAGCCGCTGTTCCTGGGAACGGCGCTGCTCGCCTACGGGTTCGGCCTGCGCCACGCGGTCGATGCGGACCACATCGCCGCGATCGACAACGTCACCCGCAAGCTGATGCAGGAAGGCAAGCGGCCCGTCACCGTCGGGTTCTTCTTCGCCCTGGGGCATTCGACCGTGGTGATCCTGGCGGCGACCGGTGTGGCGGTGACCGCGACGCTGCTGTCTACCCGGTTCGAGCAGTTCAAGAGCGTCGGCGGCATCATCGGCACCGTCGTGTCGGCGGCGTTCCTGTTCGTCATCGCCACCGCGAACCTGTTCATCCTGCGCTCGGTGTGGCGCACCTACCGCCACGTGCGCAGCGGGGGGCGCTACGTGGACGAGGATTTCGACATCCTGCTCAACAGCCGCGGCGTGCTCGCCCGCTTGTTCCGGCCACTGTTCCGGATGGTCACCAAGGGCTGGCACATGTTCCCGCTCGGCTTCCTGTTCGGCCTGGGTTTCGACACCGCGACCGAGGTGGCGCTGCTCGGCATTTCCGCGACCCAGGCGGCGCAGGGCGTGTCGGTCTGGTCCATCATGGTGTTCCCCGCCCTGTTCGCCGCGGGCATGTCGCTGATCGACACCACGGACGGCGTGCTGATGCTGGGCGCCTACAACT
>CAXTWC010000175.1:0-12130 GCA_964247805.1 uncultured Acetobacteraceae bacterium
TCGTGGACATGACCGGCAACACCCACCGCACCGAGTTCTGCATCGACAAGATGTATTCGCCGGACAGCTCCTCCGGCCGGCTGGGCCTGGTGGAGTTCCGCGCCTTCGAGATGCCGCCGCATCCCGAGATGGCGGCGGCGCAAACACTGTTGATGCGCACTGCCGTCGCTGCCTTCTGGCAGGTGCCGTATGAGCGCCGGTTGATCCGTTGGGGCACTCGCATCCACGACGATTTCATGCTGCCGCACTATGTCTGGCAAAGCTTCCAGGACGCCTTGGAGGAACTCACCGTGCACGGCGCCGGGTTCGCGGCGGCGCTCGACCCGGCGTGGTTCGCCCCCCACTTGGCGTTCCGCTTCCCCGTCATCGGCGAGGTCGCCGTACACGGCACCACCCTCGAGTTGCGCCACGCCCTGGAACCCTGGCACGCGCTGGGCGAGACGGCGGGCGGGGGCGGGACAGTGCGCTACGTGGATAGCTCGGTCGAGCGGCTGCAGGCGCGGGTGACCGGCTGGGAGCCGGAGCGGTTCACCCTGGCCTGCAACGGGGTGGCCGTGCCCATGCGTCAGACCGAGGTGGCAGGCGAGTACGTGGCCGGGGTGCGCTTCAAGGCCTGGCAGCCGTACAGCGCGCTGCACCCGACCATCCCGTCGCAATCGCCGCTGGTGTTCGACGTGTACGACCGCTGGAACGGACGCTCGCTGGGCGGGCTCACGCACCACGTGGCGCATCCCGGCGGACGCTCCTACGACCGCTTCCCGGTGAACGCCAACGAGGCGGAGGCGCGCCGCCGGGCCCGCTTCCTGCCATTCGGGCACACCGCCGGGGCGATGGAGCCGCCGGTGGGGGATACGTCTGCCGAACTGCCGCGGACGCTCGATCTGCGGGCGTACGCCTAGCCGGGGCTATTTGCCGCCGGCGACCATTCGAGAAAACATTTCCTGCATTTGGCTAGACATCTGCGGTAAAGTGGTGAACCACAGCCGCAGCATGGCGTCTGGAGAAAAATGATCTACTGCTTGGATCGCCTGCTTCTCCAGGCTCGCCATCACCGCCGCCTGCATCGGCTTGACGTCGGGCAGGCCGAGAAAGGTGCGCGCCTCCTCGGGTGTGCAATCGAAATCGACGGTGACCTTCATGGAACGTCTTCTCCGGACATGGTCCAGAAGCATGTAACGGCGCTGCCCGGCTGTGAAGCGCACGCATTGGTCAACGTGGAACTGCCAAGCTCACGCTAAGCGCACGGCAGCCCCATATACAGGGAAACAACAACGATAATGGGTATGCTGGGAAACATCGAGAGAGCCGATCGGCAGGGCGTGCAAGGCTGGGTGCGGGACGAGGCGGATCCTTCATCGCCGGTGAGCCTGGTGGTGTCGGTCGATGACGAGGTCGTCTCCCGCGTGCTGGCCAATGTCTATCGGCAGGATCTGGAGCAGGCAGGCTTTGGCAACGGCCGTCACGGCTTTCTGCTGAAGCTCGAGGGCCTGCCGCCGACCAGCACCCACACCGTACGGGTCAGCCGGGAGGACGACAGCACCGACGTCCCGGGCTCGCCCATCGTCATCCCGGCGACGCTGCGCTTCGATGCCGAGATGCGCGATCACCTGGCCACGATGTTGGC
This sequence comes from uncultured Acetobacteraceae bacterium, assembly GCA_964247805.1. Lineage (GTDB taxonomy): Bacteria > Pseudomonadota > Alphaproteobacteria > Acetobacterales > Acetobacteraceae > LMUY01. The sequence goes on from CAXTWC010000175.1 coordinate 1,625, forward strand.
CGATGCCGAGACGGACGAGGAGTTGTCGGAGCGGGCCGCCTTCCTGGCGCAGCAGGCGGATCGTTTGCTGCAACTGCGCGCCGACCGCCGCAGCAACCGTCCCGACCGCACCGGCCACCGCCAGTTCCGCGCCCGCTGGTCGGGGCGGGGCGGGGCGGCCGAGCCGGAGCGGCCGCAACGGGTGCTGGTGATCGACGACACCACCCCCAACGCCAACCGGGACGCCGGGTCGCAGGCGGTGATCTCCCACATCCGGTCGCTGCAGCGCCTGGGCTACGCCGTGGTGTTCGCGCCGGCCAATATGGACGGTGGCCCCGACGTGGTGGCGCTCGAGAGCATGGGCGTGGCGTGCTGCTGCGCGCCGTGGTCGGGTTCCGTGGAGGAGGTGCTGCGGCGGGAAGCCGGTGGGTTCGCGCTGGTCTACCTGCACCGCGGTGGCAACGCGCGGTATCTGCCGCTGATCCGCCACTTTCAGCCCAGCGCCCGCGTGGTCTACAGCGTGGCCGACCTGCACCATCTGCGGCTCGCCCGCCAGGCCGAGGTGGAACAGCGCCCCGAACTGACCGAAGCCAGCCAGCGGGTGCGCGCGGCCGAACTCTCGGCGGCGCGGTTCGCGGACAGCGTGATCACTCACTCCAGCCACGAGGCGGCCCTGCTCAAGCGGGACTTGCCGGACGCGAAGATCCACGTCGTGCCCTGGCATGTTCCGGTACGCCCGACCACGGTGCCCTGGTCCGAGCGGCGCGGTCTCGCCTTCATCGGCAGCTATGGTCATGCCCCGAACCTGGATGCGGCCTGGTGGCTGATCCAGGAGGTGATGCCGCTGGTGCGAGCCGAGGACGACAGCATCGAATGCCTGCTGGTGGGCAGCAACATGCCAGACTCGCTCAAGGCCGCGGGCGCGCCCGGTATCCAGCCGGTCGGCCGTATCGAGAACCTGCCTAGCCTGTTCGACAGCGTCCGGCTGACCGCGGCGCCGCTGGCCTTTGGCGCCGGGGTGAAGGGCAAGGTGCTCGACAGCCTGGCGGCCGGTGTCCCGTGTGCCTGCACCCCGATCGCGGCGGAGGGCATGGATCTTCCGGACGATCTGCTCGGCACCGTGGCGCCGGATGCGGCGGGGCTTGCGAAAGTCATCCTCCGCCTGCACCGGGACGAGGCGTTCAACCGCGCCTGCAGCGCGTCCGGGCTGGCCTACGTGACGGCGGCGCTGTCGGAGGAACGGCTGGACACGTCAATGCGGACGGCGCTCGGTCTGCGCGTGGCGTGATGGGACCTGGCGTAATGGGACCTGGCATGATAGGACCTGGCGTGATGGGCCCTGGCGTGGGTGGCTAGCGGTCCGAGCCTGAGGCTCACTGCCCGAGCGCCAGGTGGATCGGCCTACCAATTTAGAGCCCACTAGGACGGGGCGGCTGGGCATGCCATCGTAGGTTATGTGCATGCTTGCCACCTAGTTGTGCAAAGCGCGTCCTAGGCGTCGAATGAGGCCGGTCCCTGCTTGGCTGGTCTATCCCGCCACCCTGCTGCTGGGGCTGGCCTTCGCGATTTGGTTACTGTCCTGGCGCGACATCGTCCCACTGGATGTGCTGCACGCCGCCAGCATCGGTGACGAAGCAGTCAGCATCGTGGGTCAGCGCTACTTCCTGGCGCAGCCCTGGGGATGGCCGCTCCTGCTGGTGCCGCAGTTGGCATGGCCGGACGGCGTCAGCATCGCGTTGACCGACAGCATCCCGCTCGCTTTTTTGCTGCTCAAGCCGTTCCGCGCGCTGGTGCCGCCGGGCGCGTCGATCGCGGAGGCGTGGCTGGCCTTGGCCCTGGCGCTGCAACCCGTGGCGGCGGTATTCGCCTTGCGAGCGGCGGGTGAGCGCCAGGCTTTGCCTGCGTTCGCGGTGGCGGCGCTGGCGGTGACGACGCCCACCTTGTTGAACCGCTCCGGCCACATGGCGCTGTGCACGCACGCCGCGATCCTGTGCGCGCTAGGTCTGTATTTCGTCCTCGTCCGCCCTGGTCCTCCGCCGCGCAGCGGGGGAGGACTAGCCGTAGCGGACGTGGCGAGCACCTGGTGCGCAGCCACCCTCCTCCTGGCCGCTTGCCTGCTGATCCACCCCTATATCCTGGCCATGGCCGCCGCCGTCCTCGCTGCCGCGCCCTTGACCCTGATGCTCCGCGGGGCGCCGGGCTGGTGGCGCGCCGTCGCCGGCTATGCGGCCAGCTTAGCCCTGTGCGGCGCCTTGGCCTGGTGGCTCGGCTATGGCGGCAACCGGCCCGCGCCGGGGTTCGGCTTCTATTCCATGAACCTGCTCAACCCGATCCTCCCGCTCGGCTCCACTCTCTTTCCCACCGTGACCTTCCCAGGCGCCGGCGGCATGGGGTGGGAGGGCTACCAATATCTCGGCGCGGGGATCCTGCTGCTGCTGGGCATCACGGTCGTTCAGGCAGTCCGCGGCCGGGTGGAATGGCGCCGGCATGGTGGCCTATTGCTGGTGCTGGCGGGGCTCGTGGCGTTCTCGCTGTCCAACATCGCCTATGCCGGACCGTTCCGCCTGTATCACTGGCGCCCAATCCCCGCCGCGATCGAGCAGTTCCGCTCGACCGGGCGCTTCTTCTGGCCCGTCGCCTACACGATCCTGGTCGCAGGGGTCGCCACCGCCGCCCGCTCGCTACGCCCCGGCCTCGCCACCGCCGTGCTGCTCGCCGCCGTGGCGCTGCAATGGGTGGACACCACGGGGCTGCGCGCCAACCTCCGCCAGATCGGCACCGAACGGACGGTGTGGCGGATCGACACCACCACGCTGGGCCCCATCTTCGCTGCCCATTCAGAACTCACGCTGTGGCCCATCTTCGGCTGCGGCGCCACGCCAGACAGCGCCGTCGACGTCCAGGTGATGCTGCTGGCATCCGAGACGCTGATGCGCACCAACACCATGAACACCGCCCGTGAGCGCACCGCAGCCGAGTGCGACCCGGCGCCCACCCTGACCGCTCCACTGCGCCCTGGCGAATTGCGCGTGCTGCGGACCAGCGGCGAGGCCTGGTCCGTCCCGGATGCACAGGCCGACTGCCGGGCGCTGGATCCCTTCTTTCTTTGCTCTGCCACCCCGTCCGCCCTGACCGGCCTGCCGTTACCGCTCGGATCGCTGCCGGCGGGTCAAACCATCGCTGACTCAGCGCCCGCGTTTCGCGATGCATTGTCCCAGGGATGGGCGGTGCCGGAAGCATTGGGCGTCTGGAGCGACGGAGGCGACGCCATCCTGCGTTTCCGCCCGGCTGGCCCCCGCGCCACATTGACGCTCGACCTGGAAAGCCTCGCCCCGCAGCCCGGCGGCGTGCAGACCGTGCAAGCGGCCGTCGGCGGGGTGGCGCAGGGCACCTGGGTCATCCCCGACCACGTCACCCAGACCCGCACGCTCGGCCTGGCGACTTGCAATCCGCTGGTATGCGTCGTGGAGTTACGCATCAGCCGGCCGGTTCGCCCGGTCGACCGAATCGACGCGGGAACGAACCGGGACACCAGGCCGTTGGGGATTTATCTGCATTCCTTGCGGCTGGACGCACAAGAAGGGGGATAGCGGCGATGCCGGACAGTGCCCGTACGATCAGGACCGAAATTCTGGAGGGCATCGCGCTCCTCACCTTCAACACACCGCCGCGCAACGCTGCCTGCGCGGACGATTGGGGCCAACTGGCGGACGCGCTCGACCGATATGCCGCGGCTCCGGAGATCCGTGTCGTGGTGCTCACCGGCGCCGGGCACCACGCCTTCGTCACCGATCCGGAGGCGGAGGAAATGGAGGAGATCGCCATCCACGCCGCCGCGTGCGGCCGGGCGCAGGCGGCGTTGTCGGCGTTTCCCAAGCCGGTGATCGTGCGCATCCGCGGCGACTGCATCGGCGCCGGGCTGCTGCTGGCCCTGCATGCCGACCTGCTGATCGCGGCCGAGGACAGCGCCTTCGCCCTACCGAGCGCGCGGTGGGGTGCGGCGTATCCTCCGGAGGCGGTGGCTGCCCTGGTGCGGCTGGTCGGTCCGCAGCACGCCAAACGCCTCTTGTTCACGGGTGCGCGGATCGAGGCGCGGGAGGCTCTGCGGATCGGGCTCGTGACCCTGGTCGTGGGCGACGCCGATCTTTCGGACACGGTGGCCGACATCGCCCGTGACATCGCCGACAATGCCCCGCTCGCTCTGACCGCCGCCAAGCGCATGGCCGACCAACCCGGCGACCCGGCGCTTGTGGCGCTGATGGAGGAATGCTGGGACAGTCACGACCACGCGGCAGGCATCGCCGCCCTGAAAACCGGACGCCGCCCAGCGTTCCACGGCCGGTAGCCGCCGCCTTGCCGAGAACTCCAACCCAGACGAAGCTGTGTCCTCACCATGACGGACCTGCCTGATGCGTCGTTTCGCCGTTGCATTCATACTGTGCTGCTGTAGCGCCGGCTGTATTCAACAAGCCTGGGCCGGCACCCTGGACGATATTCGCCAGGCTGGCGTGCTGCGGGTGGGCACGCCCGGCGACTACGCCCCGTTCAGCCTGCGGATCCCGGACGGCAGCTATACCGGCGCCGACGTGGCGGAAGCGGAGCGCCTGGCGCAGCAACTCGGCCTGAAGCTGGAGTGGGTGCCAACCAGTTGGAGCAAGCTCGCCGACGACACGCGCGCCCACCGGTTCGACATCGCCGTCGGTGGCATATCCATCACTCCGGCGCGCAAGGAGTTTGCCGCCTTCAGCACCGTGCTGGTGAGTGACGGCAAGCGTCCCGTGGTGCGCTGCGCCGACAAGGACCGGTTCACCTCGATGGCCAGCATCGACCAGCCCGGCGTGCGCGTGGTGACCAACCCCGGCGGCAGCAACCAGGCCTTCGCCCAAGCCAACCTGTCCCACGCCACCCTGACCGTGTTCCCCGACAACAAGACCATCGCGAACGAGATCGTGGCCGGGCGGCAGGACGTGATGGTGACCGACGGGGTGGAGGTGGACCATGACGCGCTGGTTCACCCCGAACTCTGCGCTGCAGCCGTGCCCGCACCGTTCACCCATTTCGAGAACGCGTTCCTGTTGCAGCCCGACCCGGCGTTGCAGCAAGCCGTCGACGGAGTGCTCGGGGCGGATGTGAAATCGGGTGCGTGGGCCAAGACGCTGGCCGACGCGGAGCGCCAGCCCTAGCGCACCCGCGAGCGTGACCCGTAGGGTGGGCTGCTCGCAGCCCACCACCACGACCGTCATGTGTCTACCGAGTCGCTCCGGGCGACTTACCCCACCCGCAGCCCCGCCTTGACCAGCAACGGCACCACCTCCGTGACGAAATACGGCAACTCGTCGGTGAAATTGACGAACGAGATCGTGGTGCCCGCAAACCCGGCCGCTGCAATCCGGATCATCTCGTCGGCGATGTGCTGCGGCGTTCCAACCAGGGGATACGTGCCGGCGCCGGCAGCAAAGCGCTTGCGGTGACGCTGGTAGGCCGCCGGGTCATGCGAGTTGGCGTTGGCGGATTTCGTCGCCGTGTAGATGTCCAGGCTCGCCTGGTCCGCCTGCGCCACGGCGTAATGTTCGTAATAATCCTCCGCCTCCGCCATGCTCGGGCGGCACACCAGGTGGCAGGTCGCCATCACCCCGACATCGCGGCCATGCGCCGCCCCGCGCGCCTTCATGTCGGCGATGGTGGGGGGACCGTCCTCGATCGTGACGAAGGTGGTGAGCAGGAAATCGGCCGACTCCGCCGCGAACGCCCGGCCCGGCGGGGAGAAGGCGGCGTTCAGCGTTACCGGTCGGGGGCGTTGCACTGGTAGCGGCTTACCGGAGACTGCCTTGAGGTCGTAGAATTGGCCGTGGAAGTCGAACGGCGCGGGCTCCGTGTAGATCCGCTCGATGATCTGGGCCCATTCCCGTCCCTGCGCGTAGCGGTCCTCGATCATGGGCAAGCCGAACAGTGCGAATTCCTCGGGGTTCCAGCCGCAGACGATGTTCAACCCGGCGCGGCCGCCGCTCGCCTGGTCCACCGTGGCCAGCGCCTTGGCGGCGAACACCGGGTGCACCATGGGCACGTGCACGGTGGAGAACACGGCGATGCGCTGGGTGATCCCAGCCAGTGCGGCGGCGAAGGTGAGTGTCTCGAAGCTCCATTCCCGGTTGTTCAGTTCGCCGCCGAAGCCCTTCCAGCGGGCGATCGGCAGGATGAAGTCGAGCCCGGCCCGGTCGGCCATCTGGGCAGCCTCGGTGACGCTGGCCCAGGTGGCGGGCCAGCGCTCGGGCACGCGGGTGAGGGCGAGGCCACCATCGGCGTTGAGCGAGAACAGCCCCAGCTTGAAGCGGTTGGGGCCGAACATCGGGTGAGTCATGGATCTGCCTCCGCAAGAACGGGGCTCTGCCCCGAACCCCGCCAAAGGACAGTCGTCCTTTGGAAGCCTGTCACCAGGGGTGCAGGGCAGAGCCCTGCGGACAATGGTTTAAGTCTAAACGATTGACGGGGTAAAGACCGCTGGGCAGGATCGCCGCAGGACAAGGGATACGCAATGAACGGGCGCAAAGCGCTGGTCACCGGGGGCGCCAAGGGCATCGGCCGCGCCGTGGCCGACCGGCTGGCCGCCGAGGGTGCGACCGTCATCGTGCTGGGCCGCGACGAAGCCGCCCTTGCCGCCACTGGCTACGATTACGATGTGGCCGACGTGACCGACGCGGCAGCGCTGGCGGCGGCGATCGATCGCCTCGGGCCGTTCGACATCCTGGTGAACAACGCCGGAGGGGCGGTCTCCGCACCGTTCGGCCAGCACAGCCGCGCCGATTGGGACGCGATGCTCGGGCTGAACCTCACCAGCTGCTTCACGGCGATCCAGTGCGTGCTGCCGGCGATGACGCAGCGCCGGTGGGGCCGCATCGTGTCGATCGCCAGCACCGCCGGGTTGAAAGGCTACGCCTACACCGCCGCCTATTGCGCCGCGAAGCATGGCCTGATTGGGCTTACCCGCGCGCTGGCGGTCGAGTTGGCGCGCACCGGTGTCACCGTGAATGCCGTCTGTCCCGGCTTCACCGACACCGCGCTGGTGAGCCGCGCGGTGGATACCATCGTCGCGAAAACGGGCAAGACTCCCGAAGACGCACGCACCGCCCTGGAGCGCACGAGCCCCCAGGGTCGGCTGGTGCAACCCGGCGAGGTGGCCAGCGCGGTGGCGTACCTGTGCCGGGAAGATGCCGGCTCGATGACCGGGCAGTCGATCGCGGTGGCTGGTGGAGAGGTAATGTGACCCCGAAATACTTCTTGTGGCAGGCGGAGGGCGGTGTTGCCACCGTCACGCTCAATCGCCCCGAACGCAAAAATCCACTCACCTTCGACTCTTATGCCGAGCTGCGAGACACGTTTCGCGCGCTGCAGCATGACAAGGCGGTCAAGGCAGTGGTGCTCACTGGCGCGGGTGGCAATTTCTGCTCCGGCGGCGACGTGTTCGAGATCATCGAGCCGCTGACCAAGATGGCAATGCCGGAACTGCTCGCCTTCACTCGAATGACCGGCGACCTCGTCAAGGCGATGCGCGCCTGCCCGCAGCCGATCGTGGCCGCGGTAGAGGGGGTGTGTGCCGGCGCTGGAGCGATCTTGGCGATGGCGAGCGACCTGCGCTACGCGACTGCCGGCAGCCGCACTGCCTTCCTGTTCACCCGCGTGGGCCTGGCCGGCTGCGACATGGGTGCCTGCGCCATCCTGCCCCGCCTGATCGGTCAGGGCCGTGCCAGCGAGCTGCTGTTCACCGGCCGCGCCATGACTGGGGAGGAGGGCGCCGCATGGGGATTCTACAACACGCTGCTCGAACCCGGCGCCGTCCTTGCCCATGCCCAGGATGTGGCGGCCAAGCTCGCATCCGGCCCGACCTTCGCCCACGGCATCACCAAGACCATGTTGCATCGCGAATGGTCCATGGACGTCGACACCGCCATCGAGGCCGAAGCGCAGGCCCAGGCAATCTGCATGGCCACTCAGGACTTCACCCGCGCCTTCGAGGCCTTCGCCAACAAGCGCCAGCCGGAGTTCAAGGGTGACTGACCGTTCCTATTTGCAGTGGCCGTTTCTTTCGGACGCGCAGCGGGCGCTCTCCGAGGAGGTCGAGGCCTGGGCCACCGCGGAACTTGCGCACCCGCATGGCAATGATGCCGACATCGATGCAACGTGCCGCGACCTGGCCCGGCGCATGGGGACGGCCGACCTGTTCCGTCACGCGGTGCCGACGGACGGGCATCTCGAGGTCCGCTCGCTATGCCTGATGCGCGAGACGCTAGCCCGCCACGATGCGCTGGCCGATTTCGTCTACGCGATGCAGGGGCTAGGCACGGGGTCGATTACCCTGTTCGGTTCGACGGAGCAGAAGGCTCGGTTCCTGCCCCCGGTGCGCACTGGTGAAGCGTTGGCGGCGTTCGCGCTGTCGGAGCCGGACGCCGGGTCGGACGTGGCGGCGATGAGCACCAGTGCCACGCCGGTTGCGGGCGGTTGGCGGCTGGACGGGGTGAAGACCTGGATCAGCAATGGCGGCATCGCGGCGCATTACGTGGTGTTCGCCCGCACCGGCGAGGCGCCGGGCACCCGCGGTATCTCCGCCTTCGTGGTTCCCGCCGACACCCCCGGGCTAAGCGTGACCGAGCGCATCGACGTCATCGCTCCGCATCCGCTCGCGACGCTGCAGTTCGACGCGTGCGTCGTGGGTGCGGATGCCCTGATCGGCCGGGCCGGGGAGGGGTTCAAGATCGCGATGGCGACGCTGGACGTGTTCCGTCCGACGGTGGGTGCGGCCGCACTCGGCATGGCCAGGCGAGCGATGCACGAAGCCGTCCACCGTGCCCGGACCCGGCGCATGGGGCAGGGCATGCTGGCCGATCTCGCGGTGACGCAGTCGACGATCGGGGAGATGGCGACCGAGATCGACGCCGCCGCGCTGTTGACCTACCGCGCCGCCTGGGCCCGTGACACCACGGGCGTGCGCATCACGCGGGAGGCGGCGATGGCCAAGATGTACGCGACCGAGGCGGCCCAGCGGGTGATCGATGCCGCAGTGCAGATCTTCGGCGGTCTCGGCGTCAGGCGCGGCTGCATCGTCGAGTCGCTGTATCGCGACATCCGTGCCCTGCGCATCTACGAGGGAGCCACCGAAGTGCAGAAGATGATCATCGCCCGCCAGGTCTTGGCCGCGTGAGGGTTTTGCACCCACCCGGCTGGCCGGCGCCCTCCGGCTACGCCAACGGAATCGCGGCACGTGGCGAGACGGTGTTCGTCGGCGGCCAGATCGGCTGGGACGCGCGGGGGCAGTTCGCCGATGGTTTGGTGGCGCAGGTGGGTCAAGCGTTGCAGAACATCGCCGAGGTGCTGGCGGTCGCTGGTGGCACACCGGCCGATATCGTCCGGTTGACATGGTATTTGTGCGACATGGACGACTACACCGCGAACCTGCCCGGCATAGGGCGAGCCTATCGCTCTGTTATGGGTAGACATTTTCCTGCCATGTCGGCCATTGCAGTCGTCCGCCTGGTCGAGCCGCTGGCGTTGGTAGAGATCGAAGCGACGGCAGTCCTGAAGGACTTAGGCTAACACTTAGCGACAGGTCGAGAGGGCAGCGGCCCTATCGCTCGAGCACTTTAGGCCGAGGGCGGAGTTCGCCGAGAGAGCTCCCCCGCCTCTGCTCCAGGCGCAATGCAGAATCTGCGGTTCTGCCCCGGGATCGTAAGTCTCCCTTAACCAATCCATGCGCAAATACGTCGGGGCCTAGTGCTCAGATGACGTGCCAAAACCGGTTCGGCAGACTTATGAATTTTCGAGGCTAGGGGCCTACCATGCTTTTTGTGCCGACAATCAACGCATTTGCGATCGGCCTGCATGATACCGCCCTTGTCTCCGGCTGGGGGTATACACCATGAGCTCTATTATTTCGGCGATGACGACGACGCAGATCGCAGGCTTGACGACGACGAACCTGATGAGCCTGACGACGACCGACGTTGCTGCATTCTCCTCCAGCCAAATGGCGGCGCTGACCTCGACCCAGATGTCGGCCCTGAGCACGACCGATCTCGGCATGCTCACGACGACGCAGGTTGGTGGATTGACGGCCAATGCGATCACCGCGTTGACGACCACTCAGCTCGGTAGTTTCGCTTCCACGCACTTCGCGGTTCTCAGCACCTCGCAGATCGGCGCGCTGAACAGCACCGACATTGGCTCCCTGAGCACCACGCAGCTGGCCGGTTTGACGAGCACCCAAATGCGTGTGCTCACAACGTCACAGATGGCGGGACTGTCCACCACCGATCTCGGCGCACTCAGCACGAGTCAAGTCGGCGCGCTGACAACCACGCAGTTGGCGTCATTGACCACGACGCAGATTGGCGGGCTGGCCGATACGCAGCTTGGTGGGCTTACCACGACGCAGGTGGGCGGCCTGACGTCGGCCGACATCACGGCACTGAACACCACCCAGCTAGCGGGATTAGGGGCCACCCAAGTCGGCGTATTGAGCACGACGCAGCTGACGGG
>CAXTWC010000176.1:0-12086 GCA_964247805.1 uncultured Acetobacteraceae bacterium
CTCGCGGCGCAGGACCGCGAGCAGATGTTTGCAGCCTATGGCCAGCACCAGACAATTACCGGCAACTGCCACATTCGCATCATCTACGCGCCGAATGAGCGCGAGACCGCGCGATGGGTGTCCGACATGATTGGCACCACCACCATCGTCAAAGAGGACGTGACCGAGAGCGGGCACCGCATGGGCGCGCTCAGCCAGGTCAGTCGCTCCTATCATGAGGTCAGCCGTCCACTCATGACGCCAGACGAGATATCGACCCTGAAGAAGCCGCAAAAAACACGCGGGGCGGACGGCAAGGAGGTCATCACCGAAGCCGGCGAGATGGTGGTGTTCGTGGCCGGCGAAAATCCTATCAGGGGGACGCAGATCCTATACTTCCTCGACCCGCTCTTTCGGCAACGGGCCGCCATACCAGCTCCTCCGACAGGCACCACGGTCAGGAAGACGTCTGCCGGGTTCGCCGTTGGAGGAAGGCAGCGCGCGGCATGACGGCCAATCGTTGCCGCGCTTCTGTGGCCTGCAGTCTGATCGGGGCTTTGGTGATTGGGACATTGGCGACGGCGGACGTCGCCGGCCTTCGTGTCAATGCCACGCCTTCGATGCCGCGTGGGTTATGGCGGGTGGTGGATCGTGACGCTCCGCTCCACCGTGGCGAGATCGTCACCGTTTGCCCGCCCGACATCACGCCGGTCCGGCAGGGCGCGGAGCGGGGCTATATCCCAGCTGGGAACTGCCCTGGCGGGTATCAGGCCCTGGTGAAGCCCGTCGTCGCGATTGCGGGTGATCTCGTCTCGGTGACACCCGGCGGGGTGAGTGTGAATGACGAGCCCGTGCAGGGTACGGCGCAGCTCGCCCAAGACAGCGCCGGGCGGCCGTTGCGCGCTGTCCCGACCGGGGCCTATCGGGTAGCGCAGGGCGACATCTGGCTTCTGTCTGGCCATGACGCGCGCAGCTTCGACAGTCGTTATTTTGGTGCGGTCCCGGCAGCGAATGTGCAGGGGATCGCCCAGCCGGTCTGGGTCATTCGATGATTGCGGCCGTTCTCCTGGCCTGCGCCGCCAACGTCGCGCCAGTCACGTTGGAGGCGATCGTAAGGGTTGAGAGCAGGGGAAATCCGAACGCCATTTACGTGAATGGGCTGGGAGGTTTCCAGCCGCATCCTTCCACCTCGGATGACGCCGCCCGCCTGGCACGGCGATACATTGCCGAAGGGTTCACCGTCGACCTTGGCTTGATGCAGGTGAACAGCGGCAATTTGGCCACGCTCGGATACACGGTGGAGCAAGCCCTCGATCCGTGCATGAACATCAAGGCTGGCGGTTCCATCCTTACCGCCAACTACGCCGATGCGGTGCGGTCGCGAGGGGAAGGGCAGGGCGCGTTGCAAGCCGCGCTCAGCGCCTACAACACCGGCAACTTCCATCGCGGTTTCGCGAACGGGTACGTGGCGAAATACTACGGTCCGAATGGCGTCCCCGCTCTTGCTGGTGATGTGCAGCAAGCGACCGCCACGGCCGCGGCAGTCAAGCGGGCAGCCCCGCCACCGCCCGTCAATCCCTACACCGCCGACACACAGGTCTATGTCCGGGAGGCTTCCAGTGTCCACATCGACTGACCGACCTCACGATGCAACGGCAGATGCCGTGCTATCGGACCAATGGGCCGACCTGATGGTGCCTGGCGTGCTGGTGGAGCTGGACGCCAACGAAGCGGAGAGCCTTGGTGCCTTCGAGGAAACCGCGCTCACCGAGGCCGAGGCATGGGATGCCAACGCGGATTTGGGCGACCTAAATATCGCAGCGCCATGAGCAGCAGGAGGACGCTGCCGATTGGTCCTCACCTGACTGCTGTTGTGGGCTGGGACAATCCCCTGATGACCTTCTTTGCCGAAGTAAGGACCGCGGCGGGCAGGAGCCTAGTATGGCTGGGCAGCTCCTACCGTGAAATCAGCACTCCTCAGGACCTCGCCGCCGGCTTGCTCCGTTATGTGACCCTTACACCGGATCACATCGCCCAACTCCAGGCCGACCGTTTGGCGGATATCGATCGAGGGCCAAGCCCGTTGCAGCGGATGGGAAGGACTGTCTCCCATGGCTGACAACTACGTTGACCAGGTTGCCACGGCGATCATCAAGCAACTCAAGGAAGGGACCGCGCCCTGGCAAAAGCCGTGGCAGGCGGGCGAGCGCTTCATGCCATACAACCCGACGACCGGGAACGAATATCGCGGCATGAACGCGGTGTGGCTGATGAGCCAGTCGCGGACGCGCGGCTTCGATGATGCACGGTGGATGACCTATCGCCAATCCCAGGAGCAGGATGGCCAGGTCCGCAAGGGCGAGAAGGGCACGCCCATCCAGTTCTGGAAATGGCAGGGTCTCGAGCCGGTAAAAGATGCCAGCGGCAAGCCGGTGCTCGACCAAGAGGGCCAACCCGTGCGCCAGATGGTGCGCTATGAACGGCCGCGGGTCATGGGAGCCGTGGTGTTCAACGCCCAGCAGATCGAGGGGCTTCCGCCGGCACCGCTACGGCCAGTGTTGCCCGAGTGGGAACGCCACGAGCGGGCCGAGAAGATGATGACCAACTCGGGTGTTCCGTTCCGTCATGTGGGCGGCGATCGAGCTTTCTACCGGCCGGCCGAGGACACGATCACCATGCCGGAGCGCAGTCAGTTTGCGACCGGCGACCGGTATTACGCGACCGCCCTGCACGAGCTGGGGCACGCCACGGGGCACCCGTCTCGTTTGGCGCGCGACCTCGCCCACCCTTTCGGGTCCGAGGGCTATGCGCGCGAGGAGCTTCGGGCGGAAATCGGCAGCCTGATGCTGGGCGAGCAAATAGGCGTTGGTCACGACCCTAGCCAGCACGTCGCCTACGTCGCGAGTTGGATCAAGGCGCTCGAACATGACCCACGCGAGATATTCCGAGCATCGGCCGACGCCGAGAAGATCACGAAGCTGATCCTTTCTTATGAGCAGACACAGGAACAAGCGTCCGAGACCGTGCGGGGAGCAGGGGTGGAAAACGTCACGACACAAAGGGCACCCGATGACCTGGTTGCGGAGGCAAGACATGCTGTCGATGCGCTCGCCTTCGCCCGCGAGAAATACGTCGCTGAACCCGAGTGGGTGAATGCCGCACAGGTCCGCGTCGCTAACGCCGTTGATGCCGTCATGGCCGATCCTGATGCGCGGCTTGTGATGGGCGAGATCGGTCTGTCCGACGAGGAAGCCAGAGACGATGCCGCGAACGGTCAGCTTGACCGGCTGGCCACCGCGTTCCGGCCGCGGGGGTGGAGCGAGCGCATGCCGTGGCGGACGGAGCAATCCATGTTGGTGCCCGTGCAGGATGCTGATGGCCGCATGTGGAGCATGCAGAAAATCGGCAAGGACGGGTTCAAGAGCTTCCAGGAGGGCGGCAAGGTGGAGGGGGGCCACTTCGTCATCGGTGACGTGAAGCAGCCCGGCCCCATCCTGATTGCCGAGGGGTTTGCCACGGCCGCCACGCTGCACGAGATGACGGGCCTGCCGGCGATCGTCGCCTTCAACGCTGGCAACCTGCTGCCGATCGCGCAAACCTATCACGGGCTCGATGCTGCCCGGGCTATCTATATCGCCGGAGACGATGACCGGCAGCGTGCGGCGGAAGTGGACGCGCAGGGCAGACCGAAGGTGAATGTGGGTCGGGTGAAGGCCGAGGAAGCCGCCTCGGCGATCGGCGCGCAGGCGGTGTTCCCGTCCTTCCCGCTCGATACCCCAGGCACGGATTGGAACGACCTGGCAAAGTACCAGGGCACAGCATACGCCGCCGGCCAGCTCCGGCACGCCATTGCCATCGGCGAACGTGAGACGGCCGCCCAGGGCCTGGCTGCGGCCCGGGACGAGGCGGCATTGGATCAGGAGCACAGCCTGCCCAAACCGGTGGGACAGGCCATCGGACGGGTTGGCAGGGCGTTCGGCCGGTATCGGACCGCTGTCCAAGAGCTTGAGCAGGGGCAGGGTCGATAAGCGAAGGGCGGACCATGCGGGCATTGTCGGAACTGGCCAGTGTCATCGTAGCCGGCGTGGTCGCCTTGGTTGGCGGCATTGCGTTCGTCGCCGTGGTCCTGCTGCTTTGGCTGATGGGCCTTGCGTCCGCCCTGTTGTCGATGGTGTCGATCTTCTCCGCGGTGATGTACGGCTTCACCGGCAGCCATCATGCCGGAATTTTGGCGCTGACCTACCTTGGGTATGCTGCGGTCCCGTTCGTGCTGGCTTTCGTGTTCCACGTCTACCGGCTCAAGCTGACCCACCCGCAGCAAGTGCGCCGGCCGGTGCCTGACATCAGCGGATTGAGGTTGGCCCAGGACGCCGGCTTTGATCCGACTTGCCGGCGGCCGAGCTGATTGGTCTCGAGTGACACGCGGGGCCAGAAAAAATGTATTCGCTCTGTTGATAGCCCTGGGCCCATGCGATTGGCCACCGTGGCGGCATAGGATCGCATCGTGCCCAATCGCTTTGGCCTCGACCGGTTTACGAGGGCGCAGGCTCCGGTCTTCCCCCATGTGCAGCAGGAGCTTCGGGCCGGTTAGAAAGCGCGGCTAACGACGCGGCTCGTGCCCCGCAGCTGGCGGGTCTTGGCCGCGGTCCGGGAACCTCGTTTCAAGCCGCCTCAGTCTGCTGGCTGGTCCGATCCGGCCTTCATGATATGGCGCGACGTCGGCCGCATCGCTGGCCTTGGTGCGCCACGCGGCTTGCCATCGGTTCTGCCGACCGGCGGCATCCACTCCCGGCGTTGCCGCACCGTCCAGCCGTAGCGGGGGTCGCCTTCCAGGGCAGCGGCATGATCCGCAAGGCGGTTGCGTTCCAGCCAGCTCACCGCCGCCTCCAGCTCGGCCAGGCTCATTCGGGCACGCGGCTTGTCGCCGGTGCGCCGCTTCAGGATGGCGTTGTAGCGATGATACAGACCCTCACCGCGGGGCGCCTGGACCGCGCCCTCGTCCTCGACGGCCTGTTGCGCCACCATTTCGCCGATGCGCTGGCGCAAGCGGCGCTCCAGCACTGAGGGCGGATCCAGCATCTCCGTCTGCGCGGCCTCCTGCTCGGGGCGGTGGAGGCCATACTCAGGTCCGGGCCGCAATAGGCCGTAGCGCAGTCCGAGCGCGTTGCTCTCCAGCGGCACGATCCCGTCCTCCCGCTCGGCCGAGGCGAGTTCGTCCAGCAACCGACTGGTAGGTGGTGATGTAGCCCTGCAAGCCGCGGCACGGGTCTGGGGTGTTGTCCGCCGCACGGACGCTGACGGCATGGTTCAGCGTGTCGCGCCACACCGGGTCGGCGAAGGCCTCCTCGGCTTGCTGGCGCAGGCTATCGCGCGGCACCACCCAACAGACCCGGTCGATGATGTCCGACGCGAGGAGGCCAGCGGCGGCGATGACCGGAAGCAGCGACTTGCCGCCGCCGGGCGTCACCGCGGGCAGGATGTCGGTAACCTCGTTCGCCTCACCGGTAACGATGGCCTGCACGATCGCGGCGATCTGGGCCTGGTGGGTGCGCAAGCGGCGAGGGGGTGACAGTCATGGTGCGGCCTTGAAGGGAGGTGGGGAGTCTGAGTCCTTTCCGATCGGCTGGGAATCCCCGAAATGCTGGCGTGCTGCGGGAAGTCCTTGACCGACCCCGGGCGCTATCGCCAGACAGCGATGCGGGTTCGTTGGACCGCACGAACGAAGGAGACGAGTGTGGCGCGACCGACGAAGGCAGCATTGACGAAGCCGGCCGCAGCGGCGAAGGCGCCGGTCCGCACCAAGCGTCAGCCCGTTGACGCCGCACCTGAGCCGGTTGCTTCCCCGTCCGTCAAGACCAGAGCCGCTCGCTCCACTGTGGTCCCACCCATGGCTGTCACAAAGCCCACCTCCGGTCGCGGCAAGACAGCGACTGCTGCTTTTCCAGCGGCAGTCGCGACTCGGGTCCCACCTCCGAGCAAGGGCGAGCTGCGAGCCCAGATCGAGAAGCTCGAGGCCGCGAACGCGACGCTGAAGGCGAAAAGCCGCGAGACGAACCGCACTGCCAAGGCCGCTGCCCGTCGCATCGCTGAACTGGAAGAGCAGGTCGTCCAGCTCCAGGCCGCAGCAGCCAAGACGACCGCTCCGGTTGCCTCTCCGGCGGAAACCAAGACGCCCCGGCGGGGTCGGCCACCCGGACGCACCAAGGCGATTGATCCGGGTGACGCGGTGCCGCCTGGTGTGGCCGTCCAAAAGCCCGAGCCGCTGGACGAGGAAGCGGCGGCGGCCCGTGATGCACTCGAGGACAATCTGTCAGGCAACTAGCAGTTGGTGAGTTCGGTCCAAGAGTGAGCAGCTCAGCGGAATGCGGGTTAGATCTTCCTCCCTGGGATGTCGGCTTTGCGCCCCATGTCCGTCGCTCGGCGCAGTTCGCGTGGATCCCAAAAGCAGAAGTTGCCGCCAAGGATCACGCTGCAGGGACGCGCTGAACCTCATCCGGTTTACAAAAATCATGCCGGTTGACAAAAATCACGAAATGCCCACTATAATGTGCAGAGGCGCAGGAACTGGGAACGTCGATGGCCAAGATTTATCCGTGGGACTATCATCCGGATCTGACCGAGGATCGGCTCAAGACAGTCGCCGCGATGCTGGTCGACGGCCGTCATGCCGCGCTCGAGCGTTACGATGAGGAGGCCGGCGACAATGGCTGGACCCATGGGTGCCGGGCCTTCCAGTTCTGCCGACACCGCGTGCTGCGGGCGATCGACAGCGGCAACCATGCCTGGCTGACTGCGATCGACCGAACGCTCCAGCTCATCTTCAAGATCGGCGATGTTCCTGTGCGTATCTACAAGGGCGATGCCGAAGGACCGACTGACCGGACCCTGCGGCAGAGTTTTGGCGAACGGCGTCAGCTTGAAATGCTGTTCCCCGAGCATGACGAGGGGCGCGACCTTGCATATCGGTTCGCGGTCGAGACCGACATCGAAGGCAGCGTGTTGGCTGTGAAGTTCGTCGGCCTGCGCGACGAGTCCGCGGTGCTGATCTGGGATGTGCCGCTCGATGGCGTGTCGGCTTTTGCCGGAACTGTCGGCCGTGCGGCCACGGAGAGTGTCGAACTGGCGTCGCCGAGCGTCGGTCTGCGCACCGACCGCGACAGCGCGGAAGACCGCGCGGGCGCCTGACGCCGGCACGGTTTGATCGGAAGAGATCATGGTCGGAACGCAAGTCTTCGATGGAGAGCGCCTGCGACTCGCACGCGTGGCCAAGGGACTCACACTCGATGAGTTGGGCAGCTGCGTTGGCGCGACCAGGCAATATCTGAATCAGCTCGAGCATGGCACGAAATTGCCGACCGAGGCGATGATCGAGGCGCTCGCAGCGGCCTTGGGGGTGACGGCCCGTTTCTTCACCTTGCCGGCGCGCGGTGGCGTTTCTGCGGAACAATGCCATTTCCGCAAGCAAAGGACGACGCCGGTCTCGATCGTCAGTCAGGTGCTGGCGCGCGGCACACTCCTCGATGGGTTCATCGATCGCCTGGATCGCGCGCTGGACTTGCCCAAGGTGTCGTTCCCCGACATTCCGGTGACATCCATGGCCGACATCGAGGATGCGGCTGAGCAGACACGTGATAAGTGGCTGCTGGGGACCGGCCCGATCTCGAGCATGATGCGAGTCGTGGAAAATGCCGGGGCGGTGGTGAGCTTCTTTGGTGGCGTGTCAGAGCGTGTCGACGCGCTATCGATCGATCGGCCGCGCCCGATGATCATCCGAAGCGAGGCCAAGCCTAGCGCGTGCCGGCTGCGCTTCGATCTGGCGCATGAATGCGGCCATCTGGTGATGCACAAGGGTGTCATGACCGGCGACAAGATCACGGAAGACCAAGCCAATCGCTTTGCGAGTGCCTTTCTTCTCCCGCGCTCGGCGTTCATCCACGAATTCCCGCGCGGCCGCATGCTCAACTGGCAGGCCATCTTCGAAATGAAGCTGCGCTGGAAGGTCGCCGCCGCGGCGATCCTTCGGCGCGCGTATGACCTGAAGATGCTGTCCGCGGATCAATATCGAACGGGCTATATCCACCTGAGCAAGACGGGCCAGCGCAAGTTCGAACGCTATGACGATGTCATCGTCGCAGAGGAGCCGGAATTGTTGCCGTCGGCAATGACAGCGCTAGAGCAGGCCTATCCTGGCGCCGTGCGTCGGATCGCTGCCGACGCCGGGTTGGAGGACGATATGTTCGAAAGCGTTTCTGGTCTCAGTTTGCCGGAAAAATCGAGACCGGACCTAACGAATCTAGTCTCGATTTGGCGTTAGGCCTAGGTCTTCGAAGACCGACATAGGGCCGTTAACAGGCGTTCGACAGCACCTTAGGAAAGGAAACTATAGCATCAAGCGATCCAAAATCTGCCGGCCCAGGTGCGGCCAGGTCCCGCCAGAAGCTGCCTGACGGCTGCGCGCCAAACTCGGCCGTTGCGGTCGCCTCATCATGATCCCGAAAGCCGCCCCTCTGTCATCATGTGTCCCACTCCTTTTCAAACGGCAGTTGGTGGGAATGTTCCCAGGCGGCCTTCATGAAAGTACGGTCGAAGAATCGCGTTTGATCGCGTCAGCCAGACGCGGAGTTCGAGGGCTATCGCTTGGGAGAAGCGGGATGGGGTTAACAATCTGATGGACTTTGCTAAAGTGCTGACGGGTGGCGTTGCGGCATGGCTTGAGTTTGAGCGGGCCTGCGATCGCAGCGGCCTTTTTAGCGAAAAATACCTGACCTCGGCAGTCGGCCAGATTCTTGCCGCCAGAACAGGAAACCGGGTCGAGGCAGAATTCACCCATCCAGTGCTCGCCCCGCTTAAGAGAGGTCCTGGCCGGAGGCCGCAGGTAGACTTCGTCGTCCGCGACGAGAGCAGCAAAATCGTGCTTGCCGTCGAGTCGAAATGGGCGGGCCGCACGATACCATCGACCAAGGAAATTTTGTGGGATCTTATCAGACTGGAGCTCATTGCCCACCACGAAAATGCCCGATGCATCTTCCTGCTCGCGGGCACAGGCGCAAAGCTCAAGGCGACCTTCGACCATCCGACCTTTTCGGACGCCGAGACTAAGCCGCACCGTCGGCCGTTACTCCGTCACGATAACAACGTCATCCACACTACACCGCTAGTGCCTCTCGTCCCTGTCAGGTTTGAGATGCTCAGGAAACTCTTTGAGCACTATCAAGATTTCAGGTTTGCGGAGCGCGTAACGACACGCCGAACCGCTCCGCGACCCGAGGTAGTGAAGCCGAAGGAATATCAGGTCATCGCTTGGGAGGTGCTTCCAAAAGGCGACCGCACAGAGTTTCGCCCCGGTCGTTCCAAATTCTTCGCCTAGGCTATTGACCAACGAGTGCGAGCGGCAGCGAATGCCCAAAACCGCTAGTCGGCATCGCGCTTTATCTCGGACATTTGCGGCCGTCAGCGCCGGCTCCGATGCGGACACGCCTTAATAGTCAGCTTAGCCCTTCATCACGGCTGTTGAGGCAGGCAATGCAGTTTGGTGCCATCCGTGCCGGACGGTGTCCTCCATCCTGTCGAGCATGCCCACCGCCTCGCTCCGGCTGAGCCCGAAGCGGTCGCAGTCGCTGAGCGGATTTCCGGCCGACGCCGGCCTGCCGTCGGCGCCAGGTGCTGATCCCCACCCGGGCGGCTCGAGGTGACTTCCGCCTAGCCCGACGCTGGCAACTCCTGGTAACCTCGTGAGCGTATGCGCCCCATAAGCCGCCTCCGGTTCGACGCCCTCGCGACATATGCACGCGATCCACGAGCCAACGTGTTCAGCGAAGAGCTTGGCTACTTCGAGCATGCCGATGAACGCGTGCTCGGCATTCTGATTCGAGACCGGACCGACGACGATTACGCTGGTGTGGTCCTGGCTCGCGATGAGCTTCACCAATACCGCTGGATCAAAGGGACGGACTTCCAGCCCACCCCGCGACACGCCACGGCCCTGCTTCGTCGCGAGCTCGAGCTGACGGCGATGCAATCGGAAGACACCTATCATCAGGGGCACAAAAGACCGAAGCCGGTCGATTTCTTCACGCCAGTGGTCGAGCGGGAGCTGTTGAATCCTGCCTTTCGCCGCCTGATCGAGGCCGAGCAGTTCTCATCGGCTCGCGGCATCATCGAGCCCATGATGCGCTGGTATCAGGACGTTGACGGCAACTTCATCGAGCAGTTCCAGACTACGGGCTTCGACGCTCGGGTGTGGGAACTCTACTTTTTTGCGATGCTGACCGAGCTCAGTTTCCTCATCGATCGAACGGAGCCGGCACCGGACTTTCTGGCAGAGAGCTCAATCGGAAAGATCGCGATCGAGGCCGTGACGGTGAACCCGACCGAAAAGGGTGTGGGCACGTTAGGCGAGCCGCCGGACCGGAACACTGAAGAGGGCATGTGGTCATACCGGAACGAGTATATGCCGATCAAATTCGGCAGCGCGCTGTATTCGAAGCTTCGCAAGAGGTATTGGACGAAGAAGCACGTCCATGGTATCCCTCTTGTTCTTGCCGTGCAGGACTTCTCGCTTCCCGGATCGATGACATACACCGGATCGGCGCTGGGGGTTTATCTTTACGGTTACGACCACGACCCATCCCGAGACGAGGAAGGCCGGCTGATCGTCACTCCACGCCGGGTCACAACCCACAAATGGGGTGAGAAGGAGATTCCATCCGGGTTCTTCTTCCAGCCGGAGGCAGAGAATATCAGCGCCGTCCTCGCCAATTTCAGCGGGACGCTCTCGAAGTTCAATCGGATCGGCCGGATGGCGGGGTTCGGATCAACGCGTGTCCAGATGATCCGTCGAGGCGTCGCTATCGACCTGGACCCCGATGCTTCAGAGCCGGTGCAGTTCGAATACGACGTCGGTTCTCCCGGATACCGTGAAACATGGGTCGAGGGTTGCACGGTCTTCCACAACCCCCTCGCGCTTGTGCCGCTCGACCCAGATCTGATACCCGGCGCCACGCACTTGCGCCTGCGCGAAGACGGCCAGATCGTCCCCATCGCTCGGCCGAGCTTCCACCCTCTTGGCTCCTGGACGGTGCTTGGGGTTCCCGGAGAGCCCCCTTCGGTCGCGGAGGGTGAGTAGCGATCGCCCTCGACGAGTTGGGCTTGTAAGCCGCCCTGTTCCGAACTGGTCGAAGAGGCATGCCAGGCGGCCCATAAGAGGTGTCCGTCAGCAAGCCGACGTCCGCTTCTTGCACTCGCCTTCTCCGGAGCGGACCGTCTGCAAACGGCCAAACACAGTCAGCCGAACCGATGCTGCGAGCGTCTGCTTCTGGTCGGGCTCAGCCTAGTCCAGCAGTCTGCCACTAGATCTAGACCCATCGGGAAACGGTGGTTTTCCGAGCGGACGACCGGAGCCCAAAACGACTGACCGTCGAAATGGCCGCTTTGTGCCGCGTCTCGGACATTCACAAGCTTCTTGCGGCCCGGGGTATCCCCCGAACCCTTCCAGCGGGTCATAACTGTTAGCCATGAGACGATGAAGATCCTCCGCGGCTACCGGCCAGTGGATATCATGCCGCAAAGCGCATAGTGGGGATTTCTGAACGTGGGAACTGCCGCGGGTAGTATCGCGCGTGCAGTTCCCGCGTCCGCCATATGTTCCCATTGCATTTTAGGTTATAATCTGTGGGCGCTTCCTGCATCCGAGTCGCACGTCCGGCGATCCATCAACCCAGAGTTCAGCAAATGGCTGAGTATCCCACTTTTGACTATAGCAAGAGCGACGTACGCCGCGCCGGCAAGGTCATCGCGAGCGAGACCCCGTGGACGACCGAAACTGAGGATACGATCCGACAGGCTTTTGCCGTCGCCAATAACCGTGCTGCGGATCGTGCTGGCGACCGTTGCAATCATCGATTCCGCCGTTGCCGCCGCCATCGTTGAGACGGGGTGCATCCCACGCCCTAGCCGGTCCACCCAAACACGACCGTCAGAGTTGAGCATCAGCTCGACAACGTCCGGAGCCTGCATTAGGCCGCAGAGCGTCGGGCCAAGCTGCCTTCTGAGAGTTTCCGAGAGGCGGCGGGCTTGCTCTTCCCGCGCCGAAAATTGTGCTTCGTCGG
>CAXTWC010000177.1:0-12016 GCA_964247805.1 uncultured Acetobacteraceae bacterium
CCGGTGCTGAAGATCATTGGGTTGTGCTTCCTGCTCCTGGTCTGCGACTCCTACGACGTGGCTGCCCTGTCGTTCGCCGCACCCGTGCTGATCAAGAGCTGGGCCTTATCGCCGCAATCGATGGGTCTGGTATTCAGCGTCGGGTTGTTCGGTCTCCTCGTCGGGTCGATTGTATTCGGCCGCATCGGGGACCGGATCGGGCGCAAGCGTGCGATCGTTGCGGGTGCGCTCGCCTTCGGCGTTCTAACTGTAACGACCGGCTTTGCTGAAAGTTACGACCAGTTGCTGGATCTGCGGTTCTTGGCCGCGCTGGGCCTGGGTGGCGCCGTGCCGAATGCTGTGGCGCTGGTCGCGGAGACTTCGCCCAAATCCCTGCGCATCACCTCGGTCGGCATCATCTTCGCCGGCTACTCCGTAGGCGGCATCCTGGCGGGCTTCTCGGCCGCGGTTATCATCTCCGGCTACGGCTGGCCGATGATGTTCTTCGTGGGTGGCGCCATCTCGCTGGCCGCCGCGCTCGCGTTTGTGGTCGCGCTTCCGGAATCGTTGCGCTATCTGGCTGAAGTCCCGTCCAGGCAGGCGGCAGCGGCGAAGATCGCCGGCGTCTTGCGCCCGGACCTTTGCATCACGCCGCAGACGCGCATCGTGCCTGACGCTGTGACCGGCAACACGACCGTTGGAGGGCTTGCAGACCTCTTCCGAGGCGCGCTCCGCATCGCCACCCCGCTGCTATGGCTGATTTACATCGCAAACTCGATGACGGTGTTCTCCCTCTCGAGCTGGATGCCAGTGGCGGTAGAGTCGGTTGGTCTGTCACGCGGCGCCGCAGCGATCGCGACCGCGCTATTGTTCACCGGTAGCGCCGTCGGCGGCGTGGTCGGTGGGTGGTTTGCCGACCGGTTCGGCCTATCAGCTGTCGTTATCTTGGCCACGGTCGCAGTTCCGGTCGTGGCGGTGCTTGGCATGCTTGGCGGCGCACCCAGTCTCCTTTTGCCGATGTGCTTCCTGGCGGGATGCTTCGCATTCGGTACACAAACGTGCCTTCATGGCGTCTCGGGCTCGCTTTACCCAACGGCTATGCGCGCGAACGGTGTCGGCTGGGCGATCGGCATCGCGAAGATCGGGTCCATCGCCGGGCCATTCATCGGCGGGATGTTGCTGCCCCATTTGACAAGCCAGGGCTTGTTCTTCGCTGCGGCCAGTCCCCTGATCGTCGTTGCATGCCTGGCCGTTCTCCTAAGGATGGCGTTATCGGCGACACATTCGAGTGTGGATAGGCTCGCGGCGAACCAGGTCTGACCCTCCGAAACTTTTCCATTGGTCGAGGGCATATGCGCAACTTCGATGAGACCAGCCTGACCGAAGCCGTGCTGGAGCGGGTCAGCCCGGCCGCCTCACCCAGGATGCGCAGCATCAGCCAGGCGCTGTTAGGCATCTGCACGCGTTCGTCATCTAAATCGAGCTTACGCAGGAGGAGTGGTCTGCCGGCATTGCGTTCCTCACCCGCACCGGCCAAACCTGTAGTGAGACAAGGCAGGAGTCATCCTCCTGTCCGACACCCTGGGCGTGTCAATGCTGGTCGATGGGATCAACCATCGCCAGCCAGGACAGGCGACGCAGACAACGGTGCTGGGCCCATTCTACGTTCAGCAAGCACCGGAGCATGCGCTCGGCGGCGACATCTCCAATGGCCTTAAAGGCAGCCCGCTGCTCGTCGAGGGCAGTGTATCTGGACTTGACGATCGTCCCATCGCCGGAGCCGTGGTGGACACCTGGCCTACGGATGGCGATGGGTTCTACGACGTCCAAGGTCCGGACGGCTTGGCAGCCCTTGCTGGCCGCGCGCGGTTCCGGACGGATGCAGAGGGACGCTTCTGGTTTCGCTTCGCCGTGCCGGCCTCTTACCCGATCCCGGATGACGGCCCTGTCGGTGACATGCTCAAGGCACAAGGCCAGGGCCCAGCCCACGTCCACTACATGGTCGGCGCGCCCGGCCGTGAGACGCTGGTGACCCATGTCTCCCTTGCAGGCGACCAGTATCTGGACTCCGATGTCGTCTTCTGCGTCAAGGACGCGCTGATCCGTAAGCTTGAACACGCAGAGCCGGGTCAAACACCGCGAGGGACTATCGTCAAGGAGGCAACCGCCGTCTTCCGCTATGATTTCGTATTGCGTGAGAGACGAAGCGGGGCTTGAGAACAGAACATCAGGACAGATCCTCAGAAAGAGGGTTTGTTGCATCTACAGACACGGTCGACATTCTTGTCGTGGGATTTCCGGCAGGACTCGGACGTGGCCAGGTTGTCGCCGCCGCGAACAGAGGACTCATCTACATGCGCCTTGGTGATTTATTTGAGCCTCACTAGGCAGAAACCTAATTTGAGAGCTCCGAGCTCATTTCAACCTCTCCCAGTCGGGGATCGGGTCCAGGCCACGCGGCGCAACCGCTATTGTTGCCGCGACAAGGGTCGCCACCGGCAACAGGGTCAGTGCTCCGAGGCGGACCGTCAGAAAAGCTCCGGCCATGGCGCCGACACCAAAGGCTGCGCAGAGTGCCGCCATCACATAAGTATGTGCCCACTCCTCCTCCGAACCGGTCAATGCCTTGCTCAAGGCGCTGACCGCACCGCGCAAGTTTCCGGTGGTCATGCCCGTGTTGAAAGTCCATCGACCAATATGGGAAAGGCTGGTGATCTGAAGTCCTGCGATGAAGCCAACACAGGGGATAACCGTCTGATCGGACAAGCTGTTCGCGGTAAGCCCGAGTGCCGCGAGCAGCACGCCCTCCGCCCCAAGCCGGATGTTACGCGAGTTAAAGTTCATTCGTTTGAGCAATCTGCCTAGCTGCCGCGAGATGAACACGCCGGCAATAAAGGCCGCTAGGGAACCGAGATGCCTTCTTGCTTGTGGAAAATCCGCATTGGCCATCGCGATCGTTAGGAGTACGACGTTGCCGGTTTGGGCGGTTGCGAACACATGTCCATGCGCGAGATACACCCAAGCGTCGAGTCCCCCGCCAGCAGTCGTTATCAACGCGCTTGCGGCGATCGCCGAAGCCCGCTCCCGTAATCTTACAAGGGGAGCCATATTGTCTCGTATTGAGGACCGACCGGCTGTGGAATACCCGCTTGCGGAGGAAAACTGGACAAGGAGGACATTTGGACGGTCGCAGGCTCGGGGACCGTGGTCATAGCGGGCTTTGGCCGGCGACTGGCTGCCAAACCTGGAGGTCAACCTTTGTCGCGGCTTTGGCTGATGGAGCGAAAGCGCAGATACTGCTCTCGCCCATCCTAGAAAACTTAGCTCCGAAGATCAAAAGCTCCTGGCCAGTTCCCACAATGGGCGCAGGCCTCCTAGATGTCTCACCCAAGCACAGTGAAAAGCGTGACTTGGTTCCCGTCCCCGTGTTCCACTCAGAAGATGTCGGAGCGAAAGGTGCGACCGTCTGCACTGTGAGCAAGGGCGCGGGCAGCCGCTGCTTCTCATCGATGGTCATCCGAAACGCTCGTTAACTGGCACAAAGGTTTCTCCGGAAATGGTAGGTGCCGAATGTCGCGTCATTTCTGCGACCTGCGCGGCTTCGGTTGCCCATCCAAGTTCGGGCAACGGATGCTGTCGATTCTATTTTCAACCAGCAACGGGTTGAGCCGAATTCTCGAAAAATGAACAATAATCAAGTGATCAGACCTTTTAAGAACGTTGCCGCAGCGGCGTTGACGATTAAGGTTATTTCTCCCTCATTGACGCTCTCGCCAAGGAGCACGCGGAGCTGAAGCCAACCGCTTAAGCTGTCCAGGAAAATCCTGGCCGTGAGGTTTGCATCCTCTAGGCGTAAGTCGCCCGCATCGACGTGCTCACTTAGGACCTCTGCAAAGGCTGCGTATGCGGCTGCGGGGCCCTCTTGCAGAAACTTGCGCGCAATCTCTGGGAAGCGATTACCTTCACATACAAGTAGTCGGTGTATAGCCACTGTCCTCGGCGCGAGCAGCATGCGAAGGAAGGCCTCTCCCGCTAATCTTAGTGAATCCTCAAGACTTCGCCCGCGGGGCATACCGGCGCTTAGTACCGAGATGCGCTCTCGACAGACATCGATGACGACCCGCTTGAACAACGCTTCTTTGTCACCGAACAACCGGTACAGGTCGCGTTTGGAGCCCTTTGTCCTACGATTTATGGCGTCGATCGAGACGCCGCTGTAGCCATCACGAAGGAACAGATACGTCGCTGCTTCGAGAATCGTATCACCCTGGTTCGGTAAAGGAAGGCGGCCTCGTCGTGGGGGCGCCTTCAAGATTGTTTCGGCCACTCGGTCCTCAGCTTTCGGCGATGGTATTGCATATTACCAAACGGTGGTGTTAATGGTAATTGCCGTTACCGTTCAGGTTGGTAGTCGGCTGCACGGGAGGCCGGCGAGATGTGGTTGACCCAAGACACGCTAATACGGGGCGGGCTCGTGCTGAGCATGGGCCAGGCAATCGGCGATCTACAATCGGGCAACATTCATATTAGCGGTGGCCGCATCGTCTCCGTTTGTCCTTCACTCGATATTCCCGGCACACGAGTGATCAATGCAGCGGGCCTCACTTAAATAGGTTGCAACCCGCCGCCCCGAAAGGTTGGCCGTAAAGAGGGCACGGCTCGCCGCAGAAATTGCTTCCATTCTTCGACAAAGCGCAAGGCGAGATCTCATTGATCGATGTGATGCATGAAGAAATCTTCAACACTTTCGCATGAAGGGGCGCCGCGCCGACTTTCTGTTAGATTCCAAGCAAACTTGAGTAGTCAGTCGTAAAGCGACAACAAAGTTAAGATGAATTCGCCTTGCGAAACCAGCAAAGGTAAGCGAATGGGACAACTGGTCGACGGAGTTTGGCGCGAAGGCTGGTATGACATGTCGCTAACGGGCGGCCGCTTCGTCCGGGCGCAGGCCTCTTTTAGGGGAGAGATCACAGCGGGCGGCGGCCAGTTTCCAGCGCAATCGGGCCGCTACCATCTATACGTGAGTGTGGCCTGTCCTTGGTGCCACCGCACTCTGATCGTGCGAGCGTTGAAGGGGCTTGAGAAGCACATTTCGGTATCAACGGCTTGCCAAGTCGAAAATGGCCAGGGTTGGGCGTTCAATCCGTGGGACGATCTTCGACCCGAGCAGGATCTGAACGCTAAGTATTTACACGAGATCTACTCAAGGTCCGATGCATCCTTCACCGGGCCTGTGTCAGTTCCCATCCTCGTAGATAAGGAGTCAGGCCGAATCGTCAGCAATGAGTCATCTGAAATAATTCGTATGATGTACTATGCTTTCGACGAGATTGGCGCAAAGGCTGGAGACTATTACCCACCTGCACTTCGTAATGAAATCAACGAAGTAAACTCGATGATATACAACGACGTCAACAATGGCGTTTACCGAGCCGGATTTGCCACAAGCCAGGACGCTTATGAAGAGGCGGCTTGGCGCTTGTTTGAGACGTTGGATGTTCTTGAGGCGAGGCTGGAGGGTCAGGATTGGTTGGTGGGCGGTGTTCTCAGTGAAGCCGATATTCGACTATTCCCAACACTAATTAGGTTCGACCTTGTCTACTACGGCTTATTCAAGTGCAATCGCAGAACGCTAAGCAGTTACTCAAATCTAATCTGTCTGGTTCAACGTATTCTTGCCTTACCAGGCTTGCCCGCAACTGTCGACGCGGATCAGATCAAGCGGGAGTATCACCTTGCAAACCGGTCGATAAACCCGTCGGGCATTGTGCCGATAGGGCCACCCTTCTCCTTCCGTGGCTCCCAGGTCGCGGTTGCCTCGTGAACCGATCGAAAGAATTGACGCTGTGCCGCTTGATGTCGGGCATTGCTGCCGGCTGGCACCGGTCATGAGCCTACCCCTCCGAAAAAAATGTACTACTATAACGTTCAGGCACGCGGAAACTCGAGCACGTCCGCTCAGCCGGACGCCGCTACGTGTCCTCCGATTTCTGGAATTGCCAAGCGGTCAATACGGCTCAATCAACGCCGGTCAACCGATATTCGAAAGACGCATCAAGCCGCTCTCACCATCCATCCCCGTCGGCAGATCATGACTGCGGCGGTCTCTTACCATGAAGTAACGAACCCGAAGGCCGCAGTTCAGGCAGGCTGGACAAGTGTGTTGTGTGCCGTGACGGACGAAGCGATGGCGACCGAAGGTCGCAAGAGTGCCTAACGCTTTTGTCCGAAAGCTGTCCGGCCATATTCCCCTGCCAGCGGATGATATCGACCTGCTCGAAAAGGCTTGTAGCAGACAACGCGACGTCGCTGCTCGGCAAGACCTGATTTTGGAGGGAGATGAGCCCGGACCCGTGTTCGTCGTCCTGGAGGGCTGGGCTTGCCGCTACAAGCTTTTGCCCGAAGGAACGCGCCAGATTACTTCATTCCTTATGCCGGGAGACTGTTGCGATCTACATGCGTCAGTGCTGGAACGAATGGAACACTCGATAGCCACGCTGACGTCTGCCCGCGTGGCTATGATTCCCCGCAAAGACATGGAGGAGCTGATCTTCACAAGGCCCTTCATCACGCGTGCGTTCTGGTGGACCCAATTGGTCGATGAGGATACGTTACGGGCCTGGATCGTCAGCATGGGAAGGCGAGACAGCATTCAACGAGTGGCGCACCTCATGTGTGAACTCTATGTTCGTGCTCGCAACATCGGGCTGATCGTGGATTACAGTTTCGAGCTCCCGCTGACGCAGGCAGTGTTAGGCGATGCTCTTGGACTCACACCGGTGCACGTCAACCGGGTCTTGAAAAAGCTGCGGCTGAGTGGCGTGATGAGCCTGAGCGGGGGAACCCTCGTGGTCTCCGACATTGCCGGGCTGGCTGCGGTCGCGGGTTTTGACGACAATTATCTCCACCGCAGGATCTTACGGAAGAATTTGTCCGACCCGCATGGCGACCAATCGTTAGGGAAGACTGATTGAGATCAACGTCGGCGCTCGCTGCTTTGCTAAGGTCCGATATCGTCGGCACGTGATCCGGGCGTCGGCGACAGAGAGACGTTCGCGCTCCCGCCTCAATGATAGGCAAGCGAATGACCTTGTTAGATGAGATCAAGCACCCTCATGCACCTACGGAAGTCGTCGAGCCAGATGCTCACGGCCAAGCGGCCCTTCTCCTTACAGAGAGCCTGCTGCACACGCTTGTCGATCGCGGCGTCCTTACCATCACCGAGGCCGTCGAAGTCGTACAAACCGCCGCAGAAGTGAAGGTTGAGGTCGCCAACGCCGCCGGCGAGTCTACAAGACGCATGAACGAGTCGCTTCTGCTTCTAGCGAAGATGCAAAGCAGCTTTGAGACCGATCAAGCTGACTAGCGACTTTTGTGAGGCAGTGAGGATGGAGAGAGATCAGCCAAGATTGCCTCAGAACCAGGCGTTCATATTGAAGATGATCCGGAGAGGGGCCCGCATCGCTGCGATGACACTGCCTCGCTAATATTTCCCGGTAGAGGCAAAGCCGCCGATCGTGTGAATGAACTGGGCAGAGGAAGACACGGGCCCGCTGAGAAGGTCACCTTCGGGACATGACGGAGACCGCTTTGTACATGCGTCGTGGCTGCTCCAGCCACGACGACCGGGCATTACGTTCTACGAGGCCGTTGTGCTGAGATCGCACGTCCCAGCAAGCCCACCGCCACTTTCACATTGAAGCTGAGCCACAGACCGACTCGCCTCTGACGGTTGCACCGCGGGGTCGCCAGGCGATCGCCACAAAAAAGCGTGACTGGCCCGGCGGACTGATCTGGATCAGCAAGCGACATTGGATCTCGGCGCAAAGTGGACGAACTGGGATGGGGCATCCCGTAGAACCGGGGATCAGAATGCCAGCTAATCTTTCGACACGTCTAGTCACTGAGCATCTCGGAACCGGAACCATAACGGCCGGAAGCGAGATCGGACTTCATGCAGATCAGGTGCTGTTAGAGGACGTGCTGGGGACGCTGGTCATGCTCGAACTCGAGGCAATGAATGTTGATCGCGTGACGGTCGATGTAGCTGTCCAGTATGTTGATCATAACCTACTCGAAACCGACAACCTGAACGGCGATGAGCACCTCTTCCTCCGGTCAGCCTGTCAACGATATGGCATTTGGTACAGCCGGCCCGGCACCGGCATTAGCCATCCCACGCACATGCAACGTTTCGGTAGGCCAGGCGCACTGCTCGTAGGCTGCGACAGCCACACCGCGGCCGCCGGCAGTCTTGGCATGCTCGCTTTTGGCGCCGGAGGCCTCGACGTAGCTCTCGCGATGATTGGCGAGCCGCTCTACCTCCGCATGCCAGAGATTTGGGGCGTGCACCTTACCGGGGCACTGCAGAACTGGGTAAGTGCCAAGGACGTCATCCTGGAGATGCTGCGCCGTCATGGTGTCGAGGGCGGGTTCGGCCGCATAATCGAGTATTACGGCCCTGGCTTGGCCTGCCTGTCGGCAATGGACCGGCACGTGATCGCGAACATGGGCGCCGAACTGGGTGCCACCACGACGTTGTTCCCCTCAGATGACCGGACGCGCGAGTTCTTGGTCAACGTGGGTCGCGAGACCGACTGGAAGGCGCAAGCAGCCGAGCAGGGCGCGCAATACGATCACCATGACGAGATCGACCTCGGCAAGATCGAGCCCATGATCGCCATGCCGTCGAGCCCGGCCAACGTCGTAAGGGTTCGCGACGTGCCCAAGCAGGACATCTACCAGGCCTATATCGGCTCGTCCGCGAACCCTGGCTTTCGCGACTTCGCCATCGCGGCCGCGATCGTCGCCGGCCGCACGACTCATGACCGCGTCTCGTTCGACATCAATCCCAGCACCCGTGAGGTATTGCAGCAACTCGTCGCCAGTGGCCGGATGGCGGAACTGATCGCCGCGGGGGCCCGGGTGCATCAGCCCGGGTGCAACGGCTGCATCGGCATGGGGCAGGCGCCCGCCAAGGGGCGTGCGTCACTGCGGACGGTGCCCCGTAATTTCCCCGGCCGCTCCGGCACGCGCGAGGATAGCGTCTTCCTGTGCAGTCCGGAGACGGCAGCTGCCTCGGCGCTGTCTGGCATCATCACCGACCCGCGCGACCTCGACATGGCCTATCCCGTGATCGTCGAGCCGGCTGGCGCAGGCGCGGACATCCTGAAGCTCTTGCCGCCGATCAGCGTCGCAGACGGGCGCGCGACGAGACTGCAGAAGACCGCGAACATCGTCAGTCTTCCGAAGCTGCCGACCCCCTGCGACAACCTCGCCGTGACCGTGCTGCTGACGGTTGGCGACGATGTCTCAACCGATGACATCATCCCTGCTGGTACGCTGGTCATGCCGTTCTGGACCGACATTCCGCATTCGGCCGAGTTCGCCTTCCACACCGTCGATGCGAACTACGCCAAGCGTGCGAAGACTCAGCAGGAGAAGGGCGGGCTGCACGCCATCATCGCCGGCCATAATTACGGCCAGGGCTCAAGCCGTGAGAATGCCGCACTTGCGCCGCGTTATCTCGGCTTGGGCCTGGTGCTGGCCAAAAGCTTCGCCCGTATCCATTGGCAGAACTTGGTCAACTTTGGTGTCCTGCCCCTCACATTTGCGGATGCCTCCGACCACGACCGGCTGAAGCCTGGCGATAAGATGCGGATCGACAAGTTCGCCGACGCGCTCTCGGCGGGAAGCCAGGTCGAAGTGGTCGTCGAGGGCTCGGGCACGAAAATTACGCTCCTGCACGAGCTGTCCGAGCGGCAGATCGGCGTGATCCGGGCTGGGGGCGCCATGAATGCCTGGCGCCAGTCGCAGAAGCCGCAAGAGGCATCATCAACGACGGCATCTACGAGCCGGAATCAAACAAAGGAAGCCAACCATGTC
This sequence comes from uncultured Acetobacteraceae bacterium, assembly GCA_964247805.1. Classification (GTDB taxonomy): domain Bacteria; phylum Pseudomonadota; class Alphaproteobacteria; order Acetobacterales; family Acetobacteraceae; genus LMUY01. Next base: position 9,865 of record CAXTWC010000177.1, read on the forward strand.
TGATCTTCTCTCACCTCCGAAGTCCCGCAACGCTAGGCTTCGCGAACTTATCAAGACTGCACCGCCGGTTCTGGCCGTGGGTAGCCACGATGCCTTGTCCGCCCGGCTGGTTGAGCAGGCCGGATTCGATGTGGTTTACATGGGCGGTTACGCCAGCACGGCGTCGCTGCTCGGGCGACCAGACGTAGCGCTGCTGAGTGGCGACCAAATGATCGACAGCGCCCGGCGCATCGTCGAGACAACCACGGTTCCGGTCATTGCCGACGCGGATACGGGCTACGGGAACGCGGTCAACGTCATCCAGACCGTCCGGCGCTACGAGCAGGCTGGCGTGTCAGGCATCCATCTTGAAGATCAAGTGGCGCCAAAGCGCTGCGGTCACATGGCGGGGAAACAGGTGATCGGTGCCGACGAGGCTGTGGGCAAGATCAAGGCTGCCGTGGACGCCCGCATGGACCCGGATTTCGTCCTGATCGCCCGCACGGACGCGCTGGCAGTCGAAGGCGTGGACAAGGCTATCGACCGCGCCCTGCGCTACAGCGATGCCGGGGCCGACTTGCTCTGGATCGAGGCGCCGACAACGGAAGCCGAGTTGGAACGCATCTCACGCAGGCTCGAAGGCCGCACGACCCTGCTGAATTGGCTCGAAAATGGCGAGACGCCGATGATCGATCACGCGCGTATCAAGCAACTCGGCTTCGCAGTGGTGCTGTTTCCAATCGGCTCCGTATTCACGGTGCTGAACGCGCTTCGCGAGCATTATTCAGCGGTTCGCCGGGACGGGACGCCTCTGGGCAGGGTCGCGCAACTGCCTCGCTTTGATGACTTCACTCAAGCGGTCGGCTTGAAGGAGATCGTGGCGATCGAAGGGCGTTACGCCGCCGAGGCACAAACGCGAACGCAACCAGCCACACCTAAGGCGGCCTGACGGTGCCCAACTTCAAGGAGGACGAGATGTCCAATAGCAACTCAGACGTTGACGTGAGCCGCCGTAACGTCCTTGGAGGCGGGGCTTCGGCCGCCGTCGCTTTACCGATGGTTCTGGCTGTAGCTAGTTCAAGGCCCGCTGCCGCGCAATCGCCCGCGCAGCCAATTGGGTCGCCATCGACGCAGCCGGCTTTCGATCCCAAGAACTTTCCAATCGTGCCTCCGAAACGGTTCGAAGATCTCAAGGTGGGCGAGGTCTTCCGTGCTCCAGGTCGAACGCTGACCGAAGCGCTAACTTCTGCGTTTCAGGCGGTGTCGCTCGATAACAATCCAAGGCACTACAACGAGGTTTACGCGAAGGGCATCGGTCTCCAGGGCGCGCTGATACAGCCGATACAGGTGCTCTCCTTCGCCGTGCCGGGTGCCACGCTATTTTCCGACTATGTGGAAGATGTGCTCGAAGCCTTCACTGGATTGTCTTGCGATTTCCTAGTGGACTCTTTCGTCGGCGACACGCTCTACCCCGAGCTGCAGATTGCGGAGCTGACACCGAAAAACGGGAAGGGCTACCTCGTTATGACTATCACTGTCACCAATCAGCGCGGCCAAGTTGTACTTTCCGGCCGTGAGAACTACACGCTCAGGCTTTCAAAAGCCTGATCTTAAGCATCCGCGGAAGTTTTTGGGACATTGCGAGGTCGGTCCACGAGTCTTCGAGGTAACAGGCATGAACAAGAACTCTAGGGCCGACGTCTGTCGGTGCAATCTTACCGCAAACGGCGCTTCCGCAGCCCCTACGATCATACCGCCGGTGCTTGCTGGTAAATCGCTTCCAGCGGCAGCCCAGACCGGCCAATGGAAGTTTGCAGTCGAGCTTTCGCCCAGTGAAAAGCATGACCGCAAGCTAGATACATCGAGCGAGCAGGTGGCAACACCGATGGTCTACTATCGCGGCGGCACGAGCAAGGCCGTCATTATCGACCGGCGGCATCTGCCAGTCGAGAACGAGGAGCAATTCGCGGCCTGGATTCTGGCCGCCTACGGCTCGCCGGACCGGCGGCAAATCGACGGCCTTGGAGGGGCCGATCTGCTGACAAGCAAGTTCGCCGTGGTCGGCCCCCCGACCCGGCCTGATGCGGACATCGACTACACCTTTTACCAGGTCGCCAGCAAAGATCTTTCCTTCAGCGAGGCGGCGAGCCGTGCGGATCAGGGAAGCCTCTAT
>CAXTWC010000178.1:0-12006 GCA_964247805.1 uncultured Acetobacteraceae bacterium
GCGAGATCGTCGTCATCAACGACAAGGGCGTGCACAGCATCAAGCCGTTCGGCGCTCATTCCGGGCGGTTCTGCGTGTTCGAATACATCTATTTCGCCCGGCCAGACTCAGTCGTCGAGGGCACGCCGGTCTACGAGGCTCGCAAGCGCATCGGCGAGGCACTGGCCCGGGAGTCGGCGGTTCCGGCCGACGTGGTGGTTCCGGTGCCGGATTCCGGCGTGCCGTCCGCCATGGGCTATGCCGAGGCCAGCGGGCTGCCATTCGAGCTCGGCATCATCCGCAACCATTATGTCGGCCGCACCTTCATCGAGCCGACCGACCAGATCCGCAACCTCGGCGTGAAGCTGAAGCATTCGGCCAACCGGGCGGTGCTGAAGGGCCGCCGAGTGATCCTGGTGGACGACTCGATCGTGCGCGGCACCACCAGCCGCAAGATCGTCGAGATGGTGCGTGCGGCCGGGGCGGCGGAGGTGCACATGCGCATCTCCTCGCCCCCCACGACGCATTCCTGCTTCTACGGCATCGACACGCCGGAGCGCGGCAAGCTGTTGGCCGCCCGGCATGACGTGGCCGAGATGGCGCAGTTGATCGGCGCCGACACGCTCGCCTTCATCAGCCTGGACGGGCTGTATGGCGCCTTGGGTGCGGCGGGCGGGCGTGGCGAGCGGGGCGCTTACTGCGATGCCTGCTTCACGGGGGATTACCCGATCGGGCTGTCGGACCTGAAGAACGAGGCCGAGCGTCAGCTCAGCCTGCTGCCGGGCGAGTGAGTCGGATGGCTTGAGCGGAGCGGTTTCAGGCCGGGTCGCCTTCGTCACGGGGGCGAGCCGGGGCATCGGTGCGGCGGTGGCGATCGCGCTGGCCCGTTCTGGGCACCACGTGGTGATCACGGCGCGCACGCAAGGCGGGCTGGAGGAGACCGACGACGCGATCCAGGCCGCTGGTGGCACCGCGACCTTGCTGCCGCTGGATCTGGCGGATGGCGAGCAACTGGACAGTGTCGGCCCTAGCCTGCTGGAGCGGTTCGGCCGATTGGATACGCTGGTGCACGCTGCGGGCGCGTTGGGCAAGCTGACCCCGGCGCCGCATATCCTGCCGCGCGATTACGCGGCCACCACCGCGGTCAACCTCGAGGCGAGCTGGCGCGTGATCCGCACCTGTGGCCCGTTGCTGCTGGTGGCCGAGGCCGGCCGTGCGGTGTTCGTTACCGATAGCCTGGTTGCAACGCCACGTGCCTATTGGGGCTTGTACGGCGCCACCAAGGCCGCGATGCACCACTTGGCGCTGTCCTGGGCGGAGGAGGTCCGCAACACGCGGTGCCGGGTGAACCTGTTCGACCCTGGCGTGGTCGCGACGAGGCTACGCAAGGAGGCGATGCCGGGTGAGGACGCGTCTTTCTTGACCCAGCCCGCCGACGTCGCCCCAGCGATTGCAGCGTTGTGCGATCCGGCGTTCATGGGGAACGGCGAAGTAATCACAGCGCCCCGGACGTAAAACGACTCGCCCGCTTCTCCCTCTCCCCTTGGGAGAGGGCCGGGGTGAGGGAGCTTGCTCAGCCAACAAACTGCGAGCCTGCAAGAAGACCCCTCATCCAACCCTCTCCCCAAGGGAGAGGGCTCTTTCCACCGAGAGAGGGCGGCGTTTTACTCCGCCGGGAGTGCGCGCACGCTGGGGGCTTCCTCCAACTGTGAGTCATGGCGTAGCGCCAGCACGATCCCCATCGCGATGAAGCCGCACGCCGCCAGGCACCACAGCCCGCCATTGTAGCTGCCGGTCGCGTCCTTGATGTAGCCCATCGCGAACGGTCCGAAGAACCCGGACAAGTTGCCGACCGAGTTCACCACCGCAATGCCGCCCGCCGCCGCGGCACCCGACAGGTACGCCGTCGGCAGCGTCCAGATCACCGGCAGGCACGAGAAGATACCGAACCCCGCAATCGACAGCGCGATCATCTTGGCCGTCGGGTCCGGCAGCATGGTGGAAACGCCGATGCCGGCCGCGGCGATGAACAGGGCGACCGCTGCGTGACCCTTGCGTTCCTTGCGCTCGTCGGAGCGGCGGCCCCACCACACCATGCCGACCGTGCCCACGACGTAGGGGATCGCGGTGACGAAGCCGGTTTGCAGGTTGCTCAAGCCGAAGCCTTTGACGATCGTCGGCAGGAAGAAACTCAGGCCGTAATTGCACGCCACGGCGCCGAAATAGACCAAGGACACCGCCAGAACGCGCGGGTTGAGCACCGCTTGCATCACGCTGTATTGGCGCTGGTTTTCACGCTGCCGACGCTCCTGCGCGAGCCGGTCCACCAGCCAGGTCCGCTCGTCGGTGGCCAGCCACGTGGCGTCCGCCGGCTTGTCCGTCAGGTAGAAATACACCACGCCGGACAGCACGATCGCGGGCGCCGCCTCCAGGATATACAGCCACTGCCAGCCGTGCAGGCCCATCCAGCCTTCCAGCCCCAGCAGCACCCCGGACACCGGGGCGCCGATCACGGAGGAGAGTGGGATGGCCGCCATGAACAACCCGATGATGCGGGCGCGTTCTGCTGCCGGGAACCATAGCGTGAGGAAAAAGATGATGCCGGGGAAGAAGCCGGCCTCGGCAAAGCCCAACAGCACGCGCACGGTGTAGAAGCTGTATTGGCCACCGATGAAGGCCATGCAGCCGGAGAGGATGCCCCAACTCAGCATGATCCGGGCGATCCATTTGCGGGCGCCGAACCGTTCCAGGAACAGGTTGGAGGGCACCTCGAAGATGAAATACGCGATGAAGAAGATGCCGGCGCCGAAGCCGAACGCGGTCTGCGACAGGCCGAGATCCTTGCTCATGGTGAGCGCGGCGAAGCTCACGTTCACCCGGTCGAGATAGGCCACGAAGTAACAAAGCACCAGGAACGGCACGAGCCGCATCGTGACCCGGCGAATAGTCCGGCTTTCCAGCGACATCTGAACGATCTCCCCTGGCGGCCATTCGGCCGCTCGTTTCCGTGGCGGAACTGTGGCGGAGAGAGGGGCGACTGAAAAGCACTATCTCAGAAGGCGGTAGCCCGAATCCCCCCCGCCATTCGTCGCGTGCCCCGGAGTGCCGCGCTGGCTCGCAATGACGCTAGAGAGTCAGCACCGTTGCCGCTGGTATTAGCGACCGAGCGCCTGCTCCAGGGCGGCCTTCGTCATCCGGCTGCGGCCTTTGATGCCCTTGCTCGCGGCTTGCTGCATCAGCTCGGCCTTGGTGTGGCCACCGGAGCGATATGGCGCCGTCTTGGCCGCCACGTCCTTGGGTTGCGCGGAGAACTGCTTGCCCTTCGCGCCGTCCGCCCGCTTTTTGGCAGTGGTGCGCTTGTATTCGCTGTCGGTCAGCGCCTCGCGCGCCTTCTTTGGCAGGTAGCGCTCACCGGTCTTGCCGCTGTCCTGGCCGGACTTCGTCCCCCAGTCCTCGTGCTGCCACTCCACGAGATGGTTGTCGGCTGACTTCTTGCCTTTGTAGCCGCCGCCCTCGTGCTTGTATTCGTTCACAGCGAGCTGGGCCTTGCGCGCCGACCACTGACCGGGCTTGCCGCCCTTGTCGCCTTTGGTGACGTCGGTCTTCACCTTGTCCCACAGAGCCGGGTCGGTCTTTTCAGCGCTGCCTGCCATGATGCGTCCTCCTGCGCCGGGCAACGCGCTGTGGCGTGACGTGGTTCACTGAACACTCTCTCTCTCTCTCCCCTTGGGAGAGGGGGAAGCTCAGGAAGCTTTGTCGTCGGCGTAGGGGTTCTTCGTGCCGCGGAACTGAAGCCGGACCGGCGTGCCCGGCAAGTTGAACGTGTCGCGCAGCCCGTTGACCAAATAGCGGCGGTAATCCTCCGGCGTCTGCTCCGCCCGGGTGCCGAAGATGATGAAGGTCGGTGGGCGGGCCTTGGGCTGCGTCATATACCGCAGCTTCAACCGGCGTCCGTCCACCAGCGGCGCCGCGTGCCGCTCGAGCGCCGCCTCGAACCAGCGGTTGAGCTCACCGGTGGGCACGCGCGTGTTCCATATCTTATGCGCCTGGCGCACGGCCGGCAGCAGCTTGTCCACGCCCACCCCGGTCATCGCCGACAGCGTCACCACCGCGATGCCATGCGACTGCGCCAGGCTGGTTTGCAACCGGTCGCTCACACCCCGCCGGGCCGCGTTGCGGTCGGGCACCGCGTCCCACTTGTTCAACGCCAGCACGCAGCCGCGCCCCTCGCGCTCGATCAGCCGGGCGATGTGCAGGTCCTGGTCGTGGATGCCCTCCACCGCATCGATGCACAGCACCACGATCTCGGCCATCTTCAGCGCCTCGATGGTGGCCGAGGTGCTCATCTTCTCCAGCCCCTCCTCCACCTTGGCGCGGCGGCGCAACCCGGCGGTGTCCACCAGCTCGATCAGCCCCTCGTCGTCCGCCAGCCGCACCGCGACCGAATCCCGGGTCAGCCCTGGCTCCGGACCGGTGATCATGCGCTCCTCGCCCAGCAGCCGGTTGAGCAGCGTGGACTTGCCCGCATTCGGCCGGCCGACGATCGCCAGATGCAGCGGCCGGTTGAGCTCGTCCTCCTCCTGCGGTTCTGGCAGGCGGTCGGCGATCTCGCCCATGAGGTTGGCCAAGCCATCGCCATGCTCGGCGGACACGGCCAGCGGCTCGCCCAGCCCGAGGCTATAGGCCTCCATGGCGGCCTGCGCCCCACCGCGTCCCTCGGCCTTGTTGGCCACCAGCAGCACCGGGCGGCCCTGGCGGCGCAACCAGGCGGCGAAATGGCTGTCGGCCGGGGTGATGCCGGCACGGGCGTCCACCACGAACACCACTAGGTCCGCCGTGTCGACCGCTGCCTCCGAACTGGCGCGCATCCGGCCGTACAGCGAGTCGGGTGCGCTCTCCTCCAACCCAGCCGTGTCCACCAGGCGCACCATCCGGCCGCGCAACTGGGCGGTGGCATCCTTGCGGTCGCGGGTCACACCCGGCGTGTCGGCCACCAGCGCGTGACGGCGGCCGGCCAGGCGATTGAACAGCGTGCTCTTGCCGACATTGGGGCGCCCGGCGATGACGACGACGGGCAACATCGCTCAGCCCAACGCCGAGAGGGTGCCGTCTTCCGTCACGACGAACAGTTTGCCCTGCGCGGCTACCAGCCCCACCGACACCGCGTCCGGCAGATCCTGTTCGCCCAGGATCTCGCCCGTCGCCGGGTTGATGGCGACCAGCTTCTCGGTCGAGCCGGCCACGTACAGGTATCGCCCACCCAGCAACGGTCCCGCCCAGTACAGCGGATCACGTGACTTCTCGATGTTGCCGTAGCGCGGCAGTTGGCTGATCCAGCGCACCCGCCCCTCGGTCTTGCTGATGCAGGCGAGCGTCTGGTCCTGCGTCAGCACGAACAGCCAATCGCCGGCGATCCAGGGCGTCCACTCGCCCGACGCCTCGCGCTCCCAAAGCCTGCGGCCGGAGCGAAGGTCCAGCGCCAGCAGCAAGCCACCCACGCTGATGGCGTACACCACGTTGTCGCTGATCAGCGGCAGCGCGCGAACCGCGGACAGGTCGGCCAGGCTGGTGCGTCCGCGGGCGGCGGCCAGGCTGTCGCTCCAGGCCAGCGTGCCGCTATCGGCCCGCAGCGCCACCAGGTCGCCGGAGCCGAACCCGCCGATGACGAGGCCGTCGGCATAGGCCGGGGCCGGTTCCCCCAGCACGGCGGTGGCGGCCGATGTCGCCTGGTAGCTCCACAGCCGCTTTCCGTCGCTGATGGAGAACGCCAGCATGCGGTCGTCCAGCGTGGTGACGTACAGCCGGTTGTCGGCGATGGTGGGGGCGGAGCGGGCCGGGGTGTCCAGCGGGCTGCGCCAGGTGATCTTGCCGTTGCCGGCATCCAGCGCCAGTACCTCGCCCAGTCCGGTGGTCGCGAACAAGGTGCTGCCCATCACGGCCACCCCGCCGCCCAGGTTTGTGCTGCGGTTCTTCTTGGGCTCGGTATCGGTGTTCCACTGCCGGTTACCGGTCGCCAGGTCGAAGGCGGAGATAGAGGCGTCCGAATCGATGGTGAACACCCGGCCGCCCGAGATGACGGGGGTGCCCGTGATCTTGCGCCGATAGCCGCCGCCCTCGCCGATGGAGCGGCGCCAGACGTGGCTCAAATCGCCCAGCTGCAGGTTGCCCATGACGTGGGACGGATTGCCGCCGGACTGTGCCCACTCGGCATTCAGCACCGGCGCCGGCAGGTTGACCGGCGTGCGGAAGGTAGGGTCGACGGCCATGTCCCGCGTGGTCGCCATCACCGACTCGCGCTTGCCGGGGATGGGGGGCTTGTCGCTTTCGAACAGGTCCTCGATGTCGGAACACGCGGGCAGGGCGGCCAAGGGCAACAGCGAGACAGTCCGCAACAGCGTCCGACGGCTTGGTTTGAACACGGAGGCGCTCATCCGCGGGCCTCCGGCGGTGCGCCGAGCAGCGTCAGCAGGCCGTTGGCCCGGCCGCGCAATCCGTCGGCGGCCATCGGATCTCCCAGGACGGTCCGCAGCAGCCGGGTCGCCTTGTCCTTGTCGTTCTGCCGCAGTGCCACGAGGGCATCTACCTCCTCGGCCAGGGGGCGCCAGGGATTGTCGGTTGCCTCCAGCTTGGCGGTGCGGGCGGTAATGGACGCCGGGTCACCCTTGTCCACGGAGTGCTGGGCCCAGAGCAGGGAGGCAAGTTCGCGCAGCTGCGGGTCGGTGGTGTCGTCGGTGCTCACGGCGTCCCATAGCGTGAAGGCGGCGGTGGTGTCGCCGGAATCCCAGCGCAGGGCGGCCTCGCGCAGGCGGGCGAGGGTGCGATAGCCGGCCGGGGCGGTGGCGGCGACCTTGGCGAAGGCCTCGGCGGCGGGGAGGCGGGCGGGGGGCGGGCCGGGCGGCAGGGCGTCGGCCAGGTGCATAGCGGCGATGAACGGGGTGGAGGTTGCTATCGCGAGTTGGCGCTGGTGCCATTTCCAGCCCTGCCAACCGCCGACGCCGGCCACGATCAGCAGCAGCACGACCCCGCCGAGCAGGCCGTAGCGCTTGGCCATGGCCCGGGCGCGCTCGGCCCGCAGATCCTCGTTCAGTTCGTCGAAAATATCGGGCACGCTATTCAAAACCCCCAAGGCGTCCAAAGAGCGCCGGCGCCGGACCATAGCGGCGCGCCAGCACGCGGGAAACCCTGTGTTCATCTATGGCTGCTTAGATGGGGGCATGACCGGTGGGGATTACCTTCGTCTCGTGCTGATACTGGCGGTGCCCGGAGGGGTGGGCGGCTGTACGGGCCTGATTGCCGCCGTCCCGGAGGCGTTCCCCGCGGGGATCGCCTTGGCCGTGGAAGGCACCAGCGTCGCCGTGTTCGGCCGGGGCGTGGTGGACATCGGCGTGTCGGCTGTCACGGGGCGGGACTGCTCGATCGTGCGGTTGGACCGCCGGCAGACTTATTGCGCGCCGCGGGAGCAATTGCCGGGCCCACCGCCGCTGTGTTCCCGCACGCTGGCGGGTGTCACGTGCTGGGTGGATCCGGAGACATTCCCGATTCGTCCAAGGCAGGTGGCGGACACTCCCGAGCCTACGAAGGAGCAGGTGCAGAGAGTTGAGGGGCGCTGGCCGACGTCGGTGAATTTATTTGGGAATTGAGCCCCCACGTTCCGTCTAGTTCCTCTCCCGTGTTTCGCGGGGGAGGTGGCGGCGAAGCCGACGGAAGGGGCGCTCGGCCGGTGCCCACCCGCCCCCTCCACCAAGCTTCGCGCGGTCCCCCTCCCCCGCAAGCGCGGGGGAGGAACTAAGAAGATTAGCGGAACTGCACCAGTCGCCCGGATGGCTGCCCCAGTACCTCGTCCTCCCGCATCACCACCCGGCCGCGCACGATCGTGGCGGCGGGCCAGCCGGTGATCTGCATGCCATTGAACGGCGTCCAGCCGCACGGGGACACGATCCAAGACTCCTCGATCGTGCGGCGCCGCTTCATGTCCACCAGGGTGAAATCCGCGTCGTAGCCCGCAGCGATGCGGCCCTTGCCGACCGCGCCATACACCCGGGCCGGGCCGGCGCACATCAAATCGACCATCCGTCCGAGCGTCAGCCGCCCGGCATTCACATGGTCCAGCATCACCGGCACCAGCGTCTGCACCCCCGTCAGCCCGGCGGGCACCTCCGGCCACGGCTTCAGCTTCGCAGCGCGCGGATGCGGGGCGTGATCGCTGCCGATCGTGTCCGCCGTGCCGTCCCGCACCGCCGCCCAAGCCGCCTCCCAGTGCTCCTTCCCGCGGATCGGCGGGTTCATCACGCCGAAACCGCCCAACTGGTCGTACACGTCGGGCGCCCATTGGGTCAGGTGGTTGACCAGCAACTCGGCGGTGGCGATGTCGCGGTAGCCACGCAACATCTCCAATTCGCCCGCCGTCGACACGTGCAAGATGTGCGTCAACCGGCCGGTCTTCCGGGCCAGCGCCATCAGCCGCCGCGTCCCCAGCAGGGCGCATTCCTCGTCCCGCCACTCCATGTGGCTGCGATACGGCATGCCGGAGTGGAACATCGGCTTGCGATCCTGCAGCCGGTATTCGTCCTCGCTGTGATACGCCACCCGGCGGCGGCCGGATCGCATCACCGCCTCGAGACCCGCATCGTCCTCGATCAGCAGGTCGCCGGTGGAGCTGCCCGCGAACACCTTCACCGCGCACACACCGGGCAGGGTCTCCAGCGCGGCGAGTTCGGGGGTGTTGGCCTTGGTGGCGCCGACATACAGGCCGATGTCGCACCAGCTATTGCCCTCGATGTAGCCCTGCTTCCACTCCACGCGCTCGGCGCTGGTGATGGCGGGGTTGGTGTTGGGCATGTCGAACACGGCGGCGAGCCCACCCAGCACGGCCGCCTTGGTGCCGGTGGGGATGGTCTCGATCGCCGGGTCACCGGGGTCGCGCAGGTGGACGTGCGGGTCGATCAGCCCGGGCAGCACATGCAACCCGGTGGCGTCGATCGTCTCGTCGGCTGTACCAGTGGCGCCGATCGCTTCGATGCGGCCCTCGCGCACTCCGATATCGGCGGCGAACTCGCCCCAGGGCAGCACGGCGGTGCCGTTGCGGATCAGCAGGTCGAAATGGGGCATTACTCTTCCGGTTCGGTGGTGAACATCAGCGGAAAGCCCTCCTTGCGGGCCATGTCCGTGGCGGCGGTGGCCTTGGTCTCCGCCACGTCCTTGGTGAAGACGGCCACCACGCAAACGCCGCGGCGATGCGCCGTCATCATGATGCGCCGGGCTTGCTCCTCGCCAACGGAGAACTCCGCCCGTAGCACCCGAACCACGAACTCCCGCGGCGTGTAGTCGTCGTTGACCAGCATAACCTTGTGCAGCTTCGGCCGCTCGACCTTGAGCTCGACCTCGCCACGATCCGTGGTGATCGTCTTGTCCATGGCATCACTCCGTTCCTTGCGGGCGCGCGCGACCCCGCTACGCCGCCACTGCCACCGGCAGGATCGACGCAACCGCATCGAACCGCCGCCCGGCCCGCAGGCAGAAACTGGGCTGCAGCAGCCGCTCTGCAACGACGGTGTTGCCATCATTGTCGCTCAAGGCGAACCGGCCGCGCAAATCGTCCAGCACGGAGACGTCGGCCACCCGGCCCGGCGCCAGCGAGCCGATCTCGTCCGAGCGCCCGAGCATCGCCGCCGGATTGCTGGTCACCATCGGCACCACCTGCGGCAGGGACAGGCCCAGCGCCATCATCGAGCTCATCGCCTGGGTCAGGCTGAACTTGGCCTGGCCCTTGAACGGATGGTTCTCCTCGTCGGCGTGTTCGCGAGGCGTGCCAGGGGGCGGCGGCACGTGGGTGTTGTAGCCGTGCATGTCGGCGCCCAGCGTGTGCGGCACGATGCCGGCGTCCAGCGCCATGCGGGCCAGCCGGTAGGAAAAGTGGCTGCCGTGGCCGACATCCACCTTCAGGCCGCGGTCCAGCGCCGCCTGGATCACTGGGTGCACCTGGCCGGACTGGTCGACGAAACCGCCTGGGTGCTTGGTGAAGGGGTGGGCCAGGATGTCGCCGGCGCGGAGCAGGGGGATGACGCGTTCGAGGATGGTGTCCACGTCCTCGCCGTTGGTGCCGCTTTCGGGCAGGCCCCAGAGTTGGCCGAAATGCACGTAGACCGGCAGGTCCGCCTGGACGCCGATCTCGGCCGCCATCTCGATCACGCGGATGCCCCAGCGCGCGAACCCACCGATCTCGGCGTGGGCCTTGATGCCGCGCACGATGTCGGGGTTGGCCTTTGCCGCGGCCACGGTGGCGTCTACGTCCACGCCGTCGGGGCTGTACAGCTTGGGGTAGAAGTGCCCCTCCAGCCCGCCCACGAGGTAGGCGGACAGGAAGGCGTACACGCGGGTGCTGGCCGGTTCGGCGCAGAAATGGCGGAAGCCCGGCAGCGTCATGCAGGAGGGTCCGCCCTGGTCCACCACGGTGGTCACGCCGGAGTCCACGCCCACCATGTCGGGGGCGAGGCCGAAGCGTCCGGTGACGTATTGGTAGACGTGGGCGTGGGTGTCGATCATGCCGGGCAGTACGATCTTGCTGCGCACGTCGATGGTTTCGGTTCGCCCTTCCGGTCTAAGCTCCGGCCCGGTGGCGACGATGCGGCCGTCGTGGATCAGCACGTCCATCACACCGTCGAGCCCGGTTGCCGGGCAGATGACGTGGCCGCCGCGCAGCAGCGTGTCCTGCATGGGAATGACTGCCATTTGCTATCCTCCGAGATGACGGAGGCTAACCCGTGCCTCCAGCGCATTCAACACGCTCCGTTCGTTCCTCCCCCGTGTGCAACGGGGGAGGTGGCGGCGCAGCCGACGGTGGGGGTGCGGACAGTGCGTGCGTGAGTGGCCCCCTCCACCGTGCAAGCGCATGGTCCCCCTCCCCCCGCGAAGAAGCGGGAGGGATCTCAATTATGGGCGGCTACACCCCGTGGCTCATCGCGAGGTTCGGATCGACATACTCGATGTGGTCGCGCACCGCTTTCACGCCGGGCACGTTCTGAGCCGCCACGCGGATCGCCTCCCTGTCGCGCTCGTCGAACACGACGCCCTCCAGATACACCTCGCCGCCGGCCACGATCGTGCTGACCCGGTTGCCACGGCACCAGGGTTGCGAATCCAACTCGGTCTCCAGCTGCTTGCGGATGGTGGCATCGTCCGACGCGGGGACAACCGTCGCCTTGAGTTCGCTGGCGAGCGCACGCAGCAGGTCGGCCCGGCTGACGACGCCGACCAGCCGCCCGTCGGTCACGATCGGGACGCGCTTGACCCGCTTCTGCTCCATCAACTGGACGATGTCCGCCAGCGGCGTCGTCTCGCTGGCGGTCACCACGTCGCAAGTCATGAGTTCCTCCACCACGCGGCCGTGGGAGTGAACATAGTCGTCGGCCTGAGCACCGGCGCCGCGCAGGAAATTGAGCCAACTCGGGCGCTGCCGTTCGGTGCCGATCTCGGACCGGCGCAGCAAATCCCCCTCGGTCAGGATGCCGGCCAGGCGGCCAACCTCGTCCACCACGGGCAGCCCGCTGATACGCTGCTCCAGCATCAGCCGGAGCGCCTCGATGATGGAGGCGTTGGGCGGCACGCTCACCACCGCCCGTGTCATGACGTCAGATGCGATCATTTCGGTCTCCGTTAGCCCGAGCAGACGCGCTGATCCACGTCAACGCTTGCATGGGAATTAGGCAGGTGGTGACGACGGTGCGTGCACCCGAAATGGTTGTTAGCCGGAGCGGTCACGATTTAGCGATGGCACACAGTTTGCTGACAGGGGCGGACAACGAACAGTCCAGGAGACAAGATCGTGCAGCGACCTTTCGGCAGACGAACCCTCGGCGCCATGGCCATGGCCGCCACCTTGCTGGCCGCATCCCCCGCGGTGCATGCCCAGGCGAACAACGAGCCAATCAAGATCGGTATCCTGCATTCACTCTCGGGCACCATGGCGATCAGCGAGACGACGCTGAAGGACGTCATGCTCATGCTGATCGACGCGCAGAACAAGAAGGG
>CAXTWC010000179.1:0-11936 GCA_964247805.1 uncultured Acetobacteraceae bacterium
TGTTCTGCGTCGGGTCCTTGATGTCGCAGGTTTTGCAGTGGACGCAGTTCTGCGCGTTGATCTGCAGCCGGGGTTCGCCCTCCTCAACGCCGACCGCCTCGTATACGCCGGCCGGGCAGTAGCGGCTTTCTGGGCTGCGATACTCGTCCCAGTTCACGCCGCGCCACTTCGCCGGGTCACGCAGGCGGAGGTGCACGGGCTGATTTTCCTCGTGGTTGGTGTTGCTGATGAACACCGAGGAAAGCTTATCGAAGGTCAGTTTGCCATCCGGCTTCGGGTAGGCAATAGGCTGCGCCTTATTCGCGTCCACCAGCGTTTCATTGTCGGCATGCGGATGGTGGAACGTCCACGGGGCACGCCCCTTCAGCAAATAAGTGTCGAGCGCGGAATAGGCTATGCCTTTGAACAGCCCGAACTTGGCGAAGGCGGGGCGAATGTTGCGGGCGGCGCTCAGCTCCTCCCACACCCAGCTTGCCTTCAGCTTGGCGGTGAAGCTTTCCGGCTCCGGCGCCTTGTTGCCGGCGAGTGCTTCGGCCACCGCCTCAGCGGCCAGCATGCCGGATTTCATCGCGGTGTGGGTGCCCTTGATCTTCGGCACGTTCAGGAACCCGGCGGTGTCGCCGATCAGCGCGCCGCCCGGAAAGGTCAGTTTCGGCATGGATTGCAGGCCGCCCTCGCTGAGCGCACGCGCCCCATAGCTAATACGGCGGCCCCCCTCGAAATGCTTGCGCATCGCCGGGTGGGTCTTGAACCGCTGCATCTCGTCGAATGGCGACAGCCATGGGTTCTTGTAGTCGAGCCCCACGACGAAGCCGTAGGACACCATGCGGTCGCCCCAGTGATACAGCCACGAACCGCCATAGGTCGCGGGATCGAGCGGCCATCCGACAGTGTGCTCGATTAGGCCCGGCCTATGCACTTCCGCCGGCACTTCCCATAGCTCCTTGATCCCCAGCGCGTAGGTCGGAGGATCGCGCCCGTCGCGCAGGTTGAATCGTTCGGCCAGCTTCTTGGTGAGCGACCCGCGGCAGCCTTCGCCGAACAGCGTATAGGTCGCGCGGAGTTCCATGCCCGGCTGGTAGTTGCCGCCGTGCTCGCCGTCTTTCTCCACGCCCATGTCGCCGGTGGCCACGCCGACGATGCGGCCATCCTCCTCCAGCAACTCGGCTGCGGCGAACCCGGGATAGATCTCGACGCCCAACTCCTCCGCCTGTTGGCCTAGCCAGCGCACCACGTTGCCCAGTGACACGATGTAGTTGCCGTGGTTGTGCATCTGCGGCGGGGTCGGCAGCTTGATGGCGCGCTTCTCCGTCAGGAACACGAAACGGTCCTCACCGGCCGGGGTCGTCAGCGGTGCGCCGCGCTCCTTCCAGTCGGGCAGCAATTCGTCCAGCGCGCGCGGCTCGATCACGGCGCCGGACAGGATGTGCGCCCCCACTTCGCCGCCTTTTTCCACGACGCAGACGGTGGTCTCGGGCGCCAGTTGTTTCAGGCGGATCGCGGCCGCGAGCCCAGCGGGCCCCGCCCCCACGATCACCACGTCGAACTCCATCGCCTCGCGTTCGGACATCACATGCTCCCTCTTGAGGCTAAATTAGGAACGTTGTGCCGAACGCGCCACCCAGGACGTTGCACGTCGGCTCCGTGCGGGGGATTAAGGCAGCCATGGACGATCTGGGATGGCTCAGGCTGCAGCTGGAATGGGGCGCCGACGAGGCGTTGGCCGAGCTGCCGATCGACCGCCGCAACGCCCCTGCCCCGCAGCCACAAACGCTGTCGCGTCCACCACCACCGCCACCTCTGGCCATGCCCACAGTTGCCGGGGCGCTCGCCCGGGCGCAGGCGCTGGCGGCGGCGGCGCAGAGCCCGTCGGAACTGCGGGCCGCGCTGGCCGGTTTCGACGGATGCGCCCTGCGCGCCACGGCCACGAGCCTCGTGTTCAGCGACGGTGATCCGGCAGCGCGCCTGATGCTGATCGCGGACGTGCCCGGCCCAGCGGAGGACCGGGCCGGAGTGCCCTTTGCCGGGCCGGCGGCGCAATTCCTGGACCGGATGTTCGCCTCTGCCGGGCTGGACCGGTCGGCGGCACTGGCCACCAGCCTGCTCCCCTGGCGCCCGCCCGGCGACCGTAAACCGGCGGACAGCGAAATCCAGCTCTGCCTCCCGTTTCTCATGCGCCATCTGCAACTCGTGGCACCACGCCGGGCCGTGGTGTTCGGCGCAGCGGCCGCGCGCACACTCTTCGCCGGGGAAACGCGGCGGGTCCGGGCGGGGTGGCAGTCCCTCTCGGTGCCCGGGCTGGCCCAACCAGTCGCTACACTCGTATGCTCGTCGGTTTTGCACATCCAGGCGACGCCGGCAGCCAAGCGGGAGGCATGGGCGAACCTGCTGCGGCTCAGGCGGGCAATCGACGAGGATCACGATTAATTTACGCCGCTGAACAAACAACAGCTCTCCGCCGCTTCGGCGCGAAACGCAGGGCAGGCATTAATCTACAGCATTGCCGATATCCGCCGTTCCCTGTAGGGCCGCCCCGCTATGCGAGGAGTTGGCCAAACGCTCTCCCGCCTACCCGCCGCCCGAGCGCTCGTCGCTGGGGCCGCGATCCTCGCCGGGTCTGTCCCGGCGGGATCAGTGCGTGCGGCGACGGTGGGAGAAGATACCGCCTTCGCCAACCCCAGGATTGGCCCGGATATACCGGGTGGCGGCCTGGATGGCGCGGGTCTCCCACAACCGCTCGCGCCTAGCGATGCGGTGCGTCTGCGCCGTGTGTTCAGCCTGCAATCCGCCGGCAAGTTCGACGCGGCCATCGCGGAAATGGATGGCGTGACGAGTCCGTTGCTGACCGGGCACATCCTCGCGCAACGTTACCTCAGTCGCTTCACTCAGCCGAGTTCGTCGGAGTTGGCCTCGTGGCTGGCGCGCTACCCGGATCATCCGGATGCGTCGGCGGTGCATGCGACGCTGTTGGCCCGCTTGGCCCCGGGCATGCCCAGACCGCCAGCGCCAGAGGTCGCGAGCCTTGCCTCGCCGCCGCCTGCTGCGGAGGAGCCGGAGGAAAACAGCGCCGCGACCGCCCGCCTGGTCCGCAATTCGCTGTTGGACAAGACGGTGCACGAACGCGCGCGGGCCGGGAACGCCGATAGTGCGTTGCATCTGTTGAGCCGCACCAAGGGGTTGGACGCAATCTATGGTGGCCAGCTTCGCGCCGAGATCGCGCAGGCGCTGTTCAGCCAGGGGCGCGACGAACAGGCATTGCGGATTGCAGAGGGTGCGTTGCGCCAGTCCGACGGCCGCATTGGCCTAGCCGGCTACGTGGGTGGCCTGGCCGCCTGGCGGCTGAACCGGCCGACGGAGGCATTAGCGCTGTTCGAGGCTGCAAACCAGGCGGAGATCGCCTCCACCAGCCTCCAGGCCGGAGCCGCGTTCTGGGCCGCCCGCGCCCATCTGCGGACGCATGACTACCCAGGGTTCGCCCCCTGGATGCGTCGCGCAGCCGAGGCACGGCACACGTTCTACGGCCTGCTGGCCCGGCGTAGCCTGGGGTTCGCGCCCTATGCGGATGGCAGCCGCGACACGCTTGGTTCGGCCGACGGCGACGCGCTGATGGCCAACCCGCACGGCCAGCGTGCCTTCGCGTTGCTGCAGGTGGGGCAGACCCGCCGCGCCGAAGCGGAACTGCGCTGCTTGTGGCCGGAGGTGGCGGGTTCCTCGGGGCTGAGTGGTGCCGTAATGCGCGTGGCCGAGGCTGCGGGCATGATGGATCTGGCGGCCCAACTCGCCGGGTTGATCGAAACGGCGCAGGGCCGCCCGCAT
This sequence comes from uncultured Acetobacteraceae bacterium, assembly GCA_964247805.1. Classification (GTDB taxonomy): domain Bacteria; phylum Pseudomonadota; class Alphaproteobacteria; order Acetobacterales; family Acetobacteraceae; genus LMUY01. Next base: position 3,817 of record CAXTWC010000179.1, read on the forward strand.
GACGACGCGCGCTTCCCGATCCCGGCGCTGCGGCCCGCCGGAGGGTTCAAGATGGACCCCGCGCTGGTGTATGCGCTGACCCGGCTCGAATCCAATTTCGACCCGGACGCCGTCTCCAGCGTGGGCGCGCGCGGGCTGATGCAGTTGATGCCGGTTACCGCCAGCTACATGAGCGGCGACGGCGGGTTGCAGACCGACCGCTACGTCCACCGCCTGCACGACCCGGCGATCAATCTCTCGATCGGGCAGAACTACGTCCTGTATCTCGACACGATGGACGGCATCGATGGGGACCTCATCCGCCTCCTGGGCAGCTACAATGCAGGACCAACGAGCTTTGCCCGGATGCAGGCCAGCATGCCCGCGGACAAGGACCCCTTGCTGTTCATCGAGAGCATCCCCAATGACGAAACGCACGGGTTCGTGCCGCGGGCGTTGGCTTATTCCTGGATCTACGCGGCGCGCCTGCATTTGCCTTCGCCGAGCCTCGACGCGCTAGCCGCCGGGGAATGGCCGGTGTTCCAGCCGCAGGCTCCGCGGAGGGATGTGCTGGCGCGACTGCACTAAGGAGGTTTTCGCGTTGGCCCTGGACGAGACCCGTCGCTTCCTTCCCGTGTCGATCGCGGTGCTGACCGTGTCGGACACCCGTACGGCGGACAACGACACGTCGGGGGACACGCTGGTGGCGCGCGTGCAATCGGCGGGACACATGGTCGCGGACCGTGCGATCGAGCGTGACGACGCCGATGTGATCGAGCGGCGGCTACGCGGCTGGATCGCTGACCCGGCGATCGACGTGGTGATCACCACTGGTGGCACCGGGATCACCGGGCGCGACGTGACCCCGGAGGCATTCGATCGTGTGCTGGAAAAACGGATCGAGGGGTTCGGCGAGCTGTTCCGGATGTTAAGTTACAGCAAGATCGGCACGTCCACGATCCAGTCCCGGGCGATCGGCGGCGTGTCCGGAGGGACGTATCTGTTCGCACTACCGGGTAGTACCGGGGCGGTGAAGGATGGTTGGGACGATATCCTGGTGTGGCAGTTGGACAGCCGTTTCCGGCCCTGCAATCTGGTTGAACTGATGCCCAGGCTGCAGGAACACCTGCACTAAGGTCCTCCCCCGTGCTTAACGGGGGAGGTGGCGGCGAAGCCGACTGAGGGGGCGCACTCACGGCCGGTGCCCCGCCCCCCTCCACCATGCTTCACATGGTCCCCTCCCCCGCAAGCGCGGGAGAGGATGTGTTGGGGTTTACCCGCAGCCTAGGTGGGCGGTGAGCATCGATAGGCTGAGCCTTTCGGGCTCGATCCGCGCCAACTCGTCCACTACCGCCGCGACGGTCTCGTCGATCTGCACCAACTCGTGCTGCGACGTGATGAAAAACCGCAGCCGCGCCCCACGCTCCGGCACCGCCGGGTGGATGATCGGCTGCGCATACACGCCACGCTTCGCCAACGCGTGGGACAGCCGCACCGCGCGCAGTGAACTACCGGTGATGACGGGGATGATCGCCGAGCCGATCGCGTGCCCGGTATCGAGGCCCGCCAATCTCGCCTTCTCAAGGAAGCGGGCACCATTGCGTGCCAGCACTTCGACCCGCTCCGGTTCGGCCCGCATGATCCGCAGCGACTCCAACGCCGCAGCAGCCACGGCTGGCGGCATGCCGACGGAATAGACGAACCCCGGTGCGGTGTATTTCAGGTAGTCGATCAACCCCTGCTTGCCCGCGATGTAGCCGCCGCACCCCGCCAACGTCTTGCTGAGCGTGCCCATCCATACGTCGATCTCGCCCGGATCCACCCCGGCCCGCTCGGCAATTCCAAGGCCCGTTGCGCCCAGCACGCCCAGACTGTGCGCCTCGTCCACCATCAGCGAGGCACGGTGGCGGCGCACCACCTGCACCAGCCGTGCAAGGTCCGGCACGTCGCCGTCCATGCTGTAATGCCCCTCCACGATCACCACTGCCTGCTTGTGGCGCGGCCGCAGCGTGCCGAGCATGCTGTCCAGCGCCTCGACGTCGTTGTGCGGGAAGCTCACCCGGTGGGCGCCCGAGAGAATCGCGCCTTGCACGATGCTGTTGTGGCTGAGCGAATCGTGGATGATCAAATCGCCCTGGGAGAGCAGGCAACCGATCACAGTCACGTTTGTCGCGTGGCCACTGACCATCGCGATCGCGTCGTCGGCGCCGTACACATCTGCGAGTGCTCGCTCCAGATCCTGATGGATCGCGCGTTCGCCCGAGACGATCCGGCTCGCGGAGACGGAGGTGCCATACCGGTCGATCGCCGCTTTCGCAGCCGCGGTCACCCTCGGGTCGCCGTTCAGTCCGAGGTAATTATACGACGCGTAATTGGAGAGCGAGGTGCCGCCCATCCGGGTCGTGGCACCGGTGATGCCGTCGTGCACGTTGAAGAACGGATCGTCGACGCGCAGCACCTCGCCCATACGCCGCATCATCCGGATCTCTTCGTAGCGCTCCGCACTGCCCAGCAAAGGCGGACGCGGCGCAGGCGCAGCAGCGGCTGGCACGGTGTCCGCAGCGCGGCGCTTGCTGAACCGGCTCAGCAACCGGGAGCGTGCGTCCGTGTCCATCCCGACGGTCGAACTGTTCTCGCTCATGGCGCGGTTTCGTCCAGGCTGAACGTCTCTCCAGCCGGCTCTTCTTCCAGATCGTCTTCGTATTTTCCTAAGAACACCGTCAACGCCGTCTCCTCCTTCGCAGGCGCACCGATCTGACGAACGATCCGCGCTGCAATCGATTCGATACTGGCACCATCCGCCAACGAGAGCAGCGGCAGGTTCGCACCGAAACGCCGCTCCAAGGCCATGCGCAATTCGACCGCCATCAGGCTGTCCATCCCGAGATCGGTGAGCGAGCGGCTGAGATCGATCTGTGGCGTGGATCCCTTGGTGATCGCCGCCACCTCCTCCGCGAGGATTTGCCCAACTAAGGCGCGTCCTTCTTCGGGTGTACCTTCGGCGAGCAGCCGCGCGATATCCACCTGGCCCGCCTCGGACACCTCGCCCTGCATCAGCTCGGCGAACATCGGCGTCGCCAAATGCGGCAGATGCTGGCGTAGAGCGCCCCATTGCACCTGTCCGACATCGACATGGCTGTGGCCGCTGGCGAGCAAACGCGGCAGCAGCGCGAGCGCATCGGCGGAGCGCATATGCGCGTTGCCGACACGCTGGGCCAGCACGTCGCTGACCGCCTTCTCACGCGCGAGATAGCCCACATCCTCGATCGGGCCCCAGCCGATGGACATGCCGGGTAGCCCCTCCGCGCGACGCCGCCGTGCCAGCGCCTCGACCGCCGCATTGGCTGCCACGTAGTTGGCCTGGCCCGGATTGCCGAGCGTCGTGGTGATGGAGGAGAACATCAGGAACGTCTCGATCGGGTCCTGCCGAGTGAGCCGGTCCAGCGCCAGCGCCCCCTGCAGCTTGGGCCGCAGCACACGCTCGAACCGCTCGCGGGTGAGTTGCGGCAGCAGGCCGTCATCCAACACCATCGCAGCGTGCACGATGCCGGTGATGGGCAGCATGTCCCGCCGGATCTCCCCCAAGGTCGCGGCCAGTGCGGTCTCGTCCGCAACGTCGCAGGCGAAGGCACGGGCCAGCACACCGTGGGTTGCCAGATCGGCCAGCGCCGCCTCCGCCCCGGGCGTCGCGGCACCCCGCCGGGCAACCAGGGCCAGGCTACGCACGCCACGATCGGCCAGCCAGCGCGCGGCCTCGAGGCCGAAGCCACCCAGGCCGCCGGTCACGAGGTAAGTGCCCTCGCCACCGGGCGCCCATTCCGGGGCGATCGGCGGCAGCGCCAGCCCGCTGGGAGTGGGCTCGAGCACGATCTTGCCGATATGCCCGGCGGATTGCATCAGGCGGAAGGCGGCGGTGGCGGCAGTGAAGCCGAACGGCCGGTACGGCAGCGGCTTGAGCACGCCTTGCTCCATCAGGGTCTCGATCTCGGCGAACACGCGGCGGGCCAGGTCGGGGCGCTGCACCGGCAACTGGTCGGCGTCGATTGCGAAATACGAGATATTGTGCCGCAACGCCCGCAAGCCGAGCGGGGTGTTGCCATACAGGTCGCGCTTGCCGAGTTCGAGGAAGCGGCCGAACGGGCGCAGCACGCCGACACTGCGCTCCATTGCCTCGCCCGCCAGCGAGTTCAGCACGACGTCCACGCCCTCGCCGTCGGTCGCCGCCATCACCTCGTCGGCGAAGGCGAGGCTGCGGGAGTCGAGCACGTGAGCAACCCCCAGCAGCCGAAGCACGGCGCGCTTGGCCGGGGAGCCGGCGGAGGCGAACACCTCGGCGCCACGGTGCTGGGCGTATTGGATGGCGGCCAGCCCCACGCCGCCGGCGCCGCCATGGATCAGCACGCGCTCGCCGGGCTGCAGGTTGGCGAGGGTGCCGAGCCCGTAGCATACGGTCAGGAAGGCGACCGGCACCGTGGCCCCGGCGGCGAAGCTGGTGCGGTCCGGCAGGCGCACGACGGATTGCGCCGGGGCCAGTACGCTGGTGGCCAAGCAGGCCGGTGCGATCGCCATCACCCGGTCGCCCGGCTGCACGTGCGTCACGCCCCGACCGACCGCGGTGACGGTGCCGGCGCATTCCAGGCCCATGGTGGCGCCAGCCAGGCCGCCCAGCAGCGCTTCATCCGGCAGCAGGTTAAGCGCCCACATCACGTCGCGGAAGTTCAGCCCCGATGCGGCGACAGCGATCGCGACCTGGTTCGGCCCGGGAGGCGCCGGGTCCATGCGTTGCCAACGCAGCGTGTCCAGCATGCCGGGCCGCCCCACCACCAGCCGTGCATCGGCGGTGCTGGAGGTAGCGGGCAGGCCGAGACCACGACGCAGGCGAGGCACCGTCCGGCTGTGGGCGGTGAGGTCGATCTCGGGTTCGCCATCGGGGGACAGGAGTTCTGCTGCGATCAACCGCGCCGCCGTGTCCGGCACCAAACCGTGCGGGATCTGCAGGAAATGCTGGCGTACGTTCGGCGCCTCGTTGGCCGCCACGCGGGCAATGCCGCGAAGCGAGGCAGCCGCAAGCCCGTTACGCGCCACGGTCCATATATCCAGGCCGTTAGTCTCGGCGAGAGCCGTCACCCAGGCGGCGACCGCGGTGCCGGCACCGGCAATGGTATCTAGCTCGACGGCTGAATCGGGCACGATGAATACGATGTCGCCGTCGAGCGGCACCCGATCGGGCGTGGGATGCCCGGCCGGCACCAGGCGGGCGTTGCGCCCCTCCCCCAGCATTGCCTCGGCCAACGCTTCGGCAAGCGGGTCATCCGGCGCGGCCACGATCAGCAACTCGCCGGTGGACGGCGCACGAAGCTCGGCACGCAACGCGGCGTGCTGGGCCTGAGCGGTAAGCAGGAGGGCGTTCCAGATCGAGCCGCCGATCTCCGTCGCGGCACCCTGACCAAACCCGGCGAGCTGGAGCGTGCGCAGCCAGCCAGACGCGTCCTGCAGGCGGGAGCCGGCGCCGTCGTTGCGCCACCACGCCGGGTCGGCGCCGAAGCGGAGGTCCCAGACACGGTTCGGCAGCGGCTCGGCCAGGATTAGGACGCCGCCGGGCGCCATCATTCCGTGCAGTCCGGCGAGGGTCTCGGCCGCCCCATCGGTCCGTGACAGGGCGAAGGCCGCAACGACCAGGTCGAACCCTATCCCCTGCAAACCGGCGGGGGGTTCGGAGCCGAGCCCCCACTCCAGGACGGTAGAGCCGGGCAGGGCATCCAGGGCGGTGGCGATTGCAGCGGTGTCGGCGTCCGGCGATACGGCCGCGAAATATTGGACCGCAACGCCGAAGCGCTGCAGGATCGCCGACAGGTGAGTGGCCAACGACGCGTCGGCCGAACCGAGTTCCAGCAGGCGGATCGGCCGGTTCGCGGGCCAGGACGCGACGATGGTCTGCACCTGATCGGCCAGCCGCTCGCCCGCCACACGCGCCGTCGGCGAGGCTGCAAGCATGTGGCTGGTCAGCGCGGCCAGGCCGCTGGGCAACGCCGCCGGGCCGGATCGCAGAATGGCGGGGAGAGCCTCCGCGAGGGCACCGGCGAGAGCGGCTTCGGAGATTGCGGCGGGCGCTTCGGCAAGGGTGGAGCGCCAGATCTCCCCGGCGGGAGGCAGGTCCTCGCCACCGAACAGGGTCCAGACGCCGGATTCGCACCGAGCCAACTCGTCCCGCTCCAGCCAGGACAGTAACCCTGCGAGCAAGGGCTCCGCCTGGCGGTGCACCCTGCCTTCGGCCACCAGGGCGGCGGCGCTGAAGGTGTGCTCCCCCCCGACGGTGGAGGTGATCGCGGCATAGGCGGCGGAGGCGATGAAAGCCTCGGTCAGCAACCCCGCCTCGTCCGCCTCGGCCGGGGCACTGCCGGCCGGGTGCGATGGCAAACAGTCGGCACCCTCCGCAGCGCTGGGCCGGTATTTCGGCACGGCAACACAGTGGACGGCGGATGCAGCAAGCAGGTCATGCACCGCGGTTTCAACCCGAGTGAACCAGCAATCCGCGAAAAGCGCGACGGCGATCCCGTCCCCGTCCAGCAGCACGATATCGGCCATTACCGAGCGGGGGCCGACCCGGTGGATACGCAACTGCGCCTGGGCGATTACAGCGCCGTCCGGGCGCGCCAGGCGAACCCGGCCGATGCGCCACGGCAGCAGCGCCGCACCGGCGGCCAGGTGGTTCGCGGCCAATGCGAGCAGTCCCTGCAAAGCCCCGTCCGTCCGGGCCGGGTCCAGCAAATAGCCAGCCTCGCGCGCACCGGTATCCGGCGAGAGCTGCACGGTGGCGGTGTGGCTGGTCTCGACCGACACATGGGCCACCGTTCGGAACGCAGGGCCGTATTGCAGGCCGAGCTGGGTGGTCAACGCGTGTAAGGCCTCGCCGGACAGGGTGGACTCGGCGGGCACCGGTGCGCGCAAGGCGGGCATGGCGGCAGTGCTGCCGGCGGCGATGCGCCCCGTGGCGTGCACCGTCCAGGCAGCGCCCGCCAGGCGGGGGCGGCTGGCGAGGGTGAAGGCGCCGCGCTCACCGGTGACGCTGAAGCGGAGCTCCCGGGCGGCGTCGCGCTCCAGTAGCAGGGGCCGGGTGATCTCGAGGTCCAGCACGTCGAGCGAGCTCGCCTCCGGATGGCGCATCCTCGCGGCGGCCAGGGCCATCTCCACCATCGCGGTGGCCGGCAACAGGGCCGCCCCGTCCACCGCATGATCGGCCAGCCAGGGTTCGTCGGTGGTGTCCAGCGTGCGGAACCACACCGCCGGCTCGTCACCGCGGCGGAACCCCAGCAGGGGGTGGTCGCGCCGGGCGGCGATCGTGTCGGTCGCCTCGTCGGTGCGCTCGTACCAGAACCGGGTGCGCTGCCAGGGATAATGCGGCAACGCGTGCTCCGCCGCCGGGCCGTCGAACACAGCCGCCGTCGAGATGTCGTGCCCGGCGACGTAGGCCTGGGCGGCGAGGCGGGGGAACGGGTCTTCCGACGCGTTGCGGCGAGACAGCGTCGACAGCACGCGGCCCGGTGCGTCCGCGGCCTTCAGACCGTCGCGCAGGTAGGATTGCAGGACCGGGTGGGGGCCGATCTCCATGAGGATGTTGCAGCCATCCGCGATCGCCTTGCCCAGTGCCTCGGCGAAGCGGACCGGCGCACGGACGTTCTGCCACCAATACTCGGGGCCCAGCGCCAGGCCGTCATCGCTTCGCCCTAGCACGGAGGGATAAAATGGCTGCGTCGTCCGCCGCGGCTGGATGCCGACCAGTTCCAGGAGGAGGCCGTCGCGGATCGGGTCAATGGCGGCGCTGTGGAAGGCGTAGTCCAGATCCAGCAGCACGAAATGCGCACGCTGCCGGGCGGCCAGGCGCTCCAGCCGCTGCAGGGCGGCGGAGGGGCCGGCCACCGTCACCGAACTGCGGCTGTTGACCGCGGCGATCTCCAGGCCGGGCACCTTCTCGATCAGCGCGGCAGCCTCGGGTTCCGGCAGCGCGAGCACCGCCATGCAGCCCTGGTGCTCCGTGCGCTGCTGCGAGGACGACCGGGCGGCGATGACATAGGCGGCGTCCTGCAGCGACAGCGCGCCCGATGCTGCGGCCGCGGCCACCTCGCCCACGCTATGACCGAGAT
>CAXTWC010000180.1:0-11767 GCA_964247805.1 uncultured Acetobacteraceae bacterium
CACGTGCCTTGTGCGTCTGCTGGTAAACGAACTTGCGGCTCACCCCGTGCCGGGCGGCCAAGTCGCTGACCGTCTCCGATCGCGCCAACGCCTGAATGGCCAAGTCCTTGCGGTCATCTCCGGGCAACCGCGCTACTGCGCCAACACACCGATCCATACGCCCACCACACCTGAAAACGTCAGGGTGCCGTCATCCGTCCTGGCGGCGTCAACCCGGCTCCAGCTGTAACCCGTTTCTGAACCACGCCGCGGAGCTGCGTGTGTTGTCGCGATCTGACGCGCGAGGCGAGAGGGAGTGGGCACGTGCGATCCTGCTGGCGTTGCAGGGCTGGGCAAGCGTGAAGTTGGCCGAGGCGTTCGGCGTGACCACCGGACGCGGTTCGGCACTGGCGGGGGTGGTTCAGCGCGAGCGCGGGGTGGACGCGCGGCGGTCCAGCTTGGCACCGGGCTCGTCGCCGGCCAAGGGGGAGCGGGCGCTAGTAGTGGTGAGCGGCCCGCTGCGCCAGCCCATCGAGGACCACACCAACTGGACATTGCCGCGCCTGCAGGCAGAGATCGAGCGGCAGACTGGGGCCAGCATTTCGGCCGGGCGCTTGAGCGTGCTGTTGAAAAAGGTGGGGGAAGCGGCTGGCGGCGGCCCTGCCACACGCTGAGCGGGCGGTAGGACCGTGATGCCGCGGAGCACAGGAGCTTGCGAAAGGCCCAGGCCGACGCGGGCGACATCTTGCATGATGGCGAAATATCCTCGCGCGAGTTGGGGCATCGTGCTCTCATCACTAGATTAGGGATCCGTCCGCCATTCTACCCAGGCCTAAAAGCCATTACCCTGGAACCCAAAAAGAGCCAACCAGAAATATCGATAAGTCCTTGTTCGATCGGCGGTGCGAGCGCGATACACTTGGACTTTTCAGGCCTGACTATTGACAATCTGTCTTGCAGTCGCCCATGATTAGTGGGTAAAAATGGCAGAGCGGCACAAGCCATATGAAGTGGCCCAAAAAATAAGGTGGAGGCGTTCATGGCGTACAACGGCATCCCTCGTCGTGCGGCATTGGGTGGAGTGGCAGCGGGCATCGGTGTGGCAGCAGCCGGCCACCGCGCGAGGGCCGCACCATTGACGCTGCGGTTCTCGTCCTCGCAGTCCAACGATCCGCGTTACGGCAATGGCCGGGTGTACTACGACAGGCTGATCGACGCCCTCAAGGCCAACCAGCTCGACGAGCAGGTCGCCATACGCTTCTTCCCCGACAACCAGCTGGGGCAAGAGATCGACGTCGCCAACCAGATCAAGCTCGGCGTCATCGACATGACGGTGACCGGCGCTTCCATCTTCGGCAACCTGGTTGCCCCGTTTGCGATGCTTGACCTGGGCTATCTATGGCAGGATTTCCCGCACCAGACGCGTGCTTTCGATGCAGGCGCGTCGAAACCGCTGGAAGGCATGCTGCTGAAGAACGCCAACATCCGCGTGTGCGGCTGGTCCTACAGCCTCGGCGCGCGGAACGTACTGTGCAAGACGCCAGCCGGCACGCCGGAGACCATCGCCAACAAGAAAATACGCACCCTGCCGAACCCAGTCATCACCGAGGTGCTGCGCCGCATGGGCGCCGCAGCCACTCCGCTGGCGTTCGGCGAGGTGTACACCGCGATGCAGGCCGGCGTGTTGGATGGCGTAGAGCATGATGCGCCGACCATTCTCAACATGCGCTTCGCGGAGACCGCCAAATACTATGCGGAGACGGCGCATATCTATCAGGTGTTAGGCTGCTTCGTGTCGGAGGCGACGCTGAAGCGCATGCCGGCCAAGCTGCGCGACGGCTTCCTTGATGCTTGCGAGAAGGCCGCGATCCCGGCCCGGCAACGGGCGCTGGACGCGACGAAGGAGGCGACCGATGCGCTCAAGGCGCAAGGCCTCCAGGAGGTCGTCTGTGATCGCGAAGCATTCCGTAAGCTCGTGCTTCCGCAAACGGCGGAATTTGTCAAGGCGCATCCTGAGATTAAATCGGTGGTGGAAATAGTACAGTCAACCCGGACCTGAATTGGCATGGCGACCGTTCCCGCTATCCCGGTGCTTCCAGTCGCGAGCGTATATCCGCCAAATAGGCCGAAGCAGCACGTGATCGAGCGTTACCTGATCGGCCCGCTTCGCCGCGTCGTGGACACGGTCGCGGCGCTTCTGCTCCTGGCCGACTTGCTGGTGGTCAGTGGTTCGGTGATCGCCCGCTTCGCTTTCAACTCGCCTTTCGAGTGGGCGGACGATGTGGCGCGTGGGCTCATGGTAGCGTTGGCCTTCTTCGGGGCGGCTGCCGCCCTGGCCCGCGATGAGACAATGGGGATCACCTTCTTCGTCGCAAAGTTGCCGCCAGCCTTCAAACGAGTCCAAGCTACCGCCAACGCCCTGCTGGTGACGCTCGTGTCAGCCTGCGTCGGGTTGTTCGGCCTACAGCTTGGCGGCTTGTCCGTCGGGCAAACCACTGGATCGGGTTTGCCATTGGAATGGACGTTCTACCCGATGGGCATCGCCGGCGTGATCATGACGGCACTGGCAGCCTGCGCCGTGCTGAGGCAGCGCTGGCAGGATACGGCGGTGGCGGTGGCCATCCTGGCTGCGATCGTAGGGATCTGGTACCTGGCGGGCACGGTCTTGGACGACGCCATGCCGGACCCGCTCTGGCTGATGCTCGCGGGCTTCGTCGTTCCGCTCGCCACCGGGCTGTCGATCGGGTTCGTGCTGGCCTTGTCGGCGCTGCTGTTCACCTGGGTGCAAGGCATCCTACCCGGAGTGATCTTCGCCCAGCAGATGGCGCGCGGCATCGATACCTTCGTACTGTTGGCTATTCCGTTCTTCATCTTGGTCGGCTACCTGATGGAAGCCAACGGAATGTCCGCCAAGCTGATCGGCCTGCTTGAGCGTTTGGTCGGTGGCCTACGGGGCGGGCTGAACGTGGTCATGATCATCGCGATGGTCATTTTCTCCGGCATCTCAGGCTCCAAGCTCGCAGACGTGGCCGCCGTGGGCACGGTGCTGATCCCCGCGGCCCGGCGCAACAAGCAGAATGCGGGCGAGGCCGTCGGGCTTCTCGCGTCGTCGGCCGTGATGGCGGAAACCATCCCGCCCTGCATCAACCTCATCATCCTTGGCTTTGTGGCTAACATCTCCATTGGCGGCCTGTTCGTCGCGGGGTTGCTTCCAGCCGCGCTGATGGCAGCGGCGCTGATTGCCTTCGTGATCGTCGCGGCCCCTTCGGCCGCTTCTGTACGCGCCGCGTTGCCATCCGCCGGTCCGGAGTGCCAGGGCTCGATCTTGCGGCTCTGGTTGGGTGCAGCGCCTACACTTGGGCTCGTCATCATCATCTTCGTGGGCTTCAAGTCGGGGTTCGCTACAGCGACGGAGATTTCTGCTTTCGGCGCGATCTACGCGCTGGTGGTCGGGGCAGCCGCCAGCCGCCGCGGCGCGCTCCGCGCGGCTACTCATGCGTTCATCCATTCTGCTGTCCGAGCCGGCATGGTGTTGTTTATCATCGCCGCTTCGCAGGCCGTCGCCTACCTGCTCACCCTCGAGGAGGTCCCGCATGTCCTAGCCGACTTGATGATCCACCTGACGCAGCAGTCCGGGCCGTGGCTGTTCCTGTTGCTCTCGATCGCGGTCCTGATCGTGATGGGTTCGGTGTTAGAGGGGGCGGCGGCGCTGATCATCTTCGGCCCGCTACTGGTGCCGGTCGGCCTGCAGCTCGGCTTGCATCCCCTGCACTACGGCGTAGTCCTCGTTATTGCCATGGGTATCGGCCTGTTCGCGCCACCGCTCGGCATGGGCCTCTACAGCGCCTGCCTGATCGGCGGCGTGTCCATGGAGGAGACGGTGCGGCCGACCCTGCGCTACCTAGGCATTCTCCTGGTCTGCCTGCTGGTGATCGCCTTCGTGCCCGCGCTCACGCTCTGGCTACCCCGGTTGGCAGGATATCCTTAGACAGCATGAATGGGCTTTATGTCTGAACCTTTGCGCATCGGTCTGGTTGGCGCTGGTTGGGTGACGCAGTACCATCTAAGCGGATGGGCGGCCCAGAGTGGGCGTGCTCGTGTTGTCGCAATCGCCGACCCCTCGGAGCAAGCGGCCAGGACCCGGGCGGATGCCTTCGGCATCCCCGCCATCTATCCGTCCGCACAGGCGATGTTCGCCAACGAAACCCTCGACGCGATCGACATCGCCGCGCCGCGCGAACGTCATGCCGATCTCGTGCGTCTCGCCGTCGCACACTCCCTACCTATCTTATGCCAGAAGCCTCTGGCGACCAACCTGGAGGAGGCGGAAGCGCTGGTCGCGGAGTTGGGCGCCACCAGGCTGATGGTACATGAGAACTGGCGGTTTCGGCGCTACTACCGGGACGCCGCGCAGTGGATCCGGGAGGGCCGGGTCGGCGTAGTCCAGCAGTGTATGATGACGCTACTGGCCTCCGGGCTCATTCCGGCTTCGGATGGAACCCTTCCGACTTTGCAGCGGCAGCCGTTCTTCGCGACGCTGGACCGTCTGCTCGTGAGCGAGGTGCTCATCCACCAGCTCGACACGTTGCGGACCCTGCTCGGCGAACTCACAGTCGTGGACTCCCGCCTCGGCCAGGTCTGCCCGGACGTTCGTGGTGAGGATAATGCGGCGATCACCATGCGGGCTGCGTCCGGGGCGGCGGTCACCCTGATCGGCAACCTGGCCGTCCATGGCTATCCGCCGGCTCTCGCCGACGAGCTGCTGGTCGTGGGTGACAGAGGTACGCTCCGCCTATCGGGCAACGTGCTCGAATGTATCGGCCCGGTGGCGGCGAGGCAGGAGTACGACATGGAGGCGTGCTATCGCGACTCCTACCGCGACGTCATCGCTCATTTCATCGACGCCCTCCAGACTGGCGGCGCGTTCGAAACCTCACCCGCCGACAACCTGCGCACGTTACGCTTGGTGGAGGACAGCTACTGCCAGGCGGGCAAGTCATGAGGCAAAGCCGCACGCCGGGCGTGGTCGACGCGATCGAGGACGACATCATCTTCGGCGTCCTGCTGCCTGGGACACGGCTGACAGAGGACGGCTTGATGGCCCGCTTCGGCGTGACCCGGCATGCCATCCGGCAGGCGCTGGTCGAGTTGGAGCATACCGGTATCGTTAGGCGCGAACACAATCTGGGCGCGACCGTCCGGCAGTATTCGCCGCGGGAAGTTATGGAGATCTATGCCGTGCGGGAGCTGCTTCAGCGCGAGGCGGCTCTGCTCATACCGTATCCAGCGCCGGCCGGTCTGGCGGACACACTCATCGAACTCAACGACCGGTTCCGCAAGGCGCAGGAGGCCATGGACCTGCATTTCATGCACGAGGCGAACGACGCTTTCCACCTCACGCTGCTGGGAGCATGCGGCAACGACTACCTGTTGGGCTCCATCCGGCACTACATGAACCTGTCGCTGCCGATGCGGGCGAAGTCGCTGTCCGACGAGGCCGCGTTCCAAACCTCGGAGGGCCAGCACCAGATCATGATCCGCTTGCTGGAACGGGGAGACCGTTGGGTGTTGGCTCAGCTGTGTGGAGACCATGTGCAGCCCAGCAAGCAGGCATACCTTTCCGGAGTGTCCGCCAGGGCGGCAGCGGCTTGATGACCTCTGCGATTTTGTTGCATGTGTGGACGGCCCCTTGGGTGCAAGAGGTTTGCTGCCTGATCTGACAAGCGGTTCGATTGCGGTCATATGTCCGGCCTCACACGAGGGCGTCTTCGTCAAGCTATCTCATGGCGTGATCATTCCTACTTGAGCACCGTGGCGCGGTTTCAACATCGTCCAAGGCAGAGCTCTCATCCTGGCAGGGTCTCCCCTGTAAACCTCACATCCGGCGGGACTGCGTCCCCACCACTGTCCCGCATTCGGGACGGGAGAGCTCCAGGAGGGCAGAACCACTCTATAAGACGGCGCGAATGCACCAGGCCGGACAACGGTGACACCCCCTTGGATCCGCGCGCCCGAGCTGCCGTGCAGCCCAGGCTCAACCTTTGGCGCCGCTCAGGTCGCGGGCTTCATGACCGCACCTTCTGGCACCACGCCCTGGGTGGCGAACCGCCACAGGGCAATCAGCAGCTTTCGCGCCAAGGCGACCACCATCACCTTGCGCATGCGCGCTCCCGTGCCGCCGACGCGCTCGCGAAACCAGCTTACGGGGGCGGAGCCAGGCTGGTAGCGTTGCCACAGCCAGGCCAACTCGGCCATCACCGTCCGCAACTGTCGGTTCCCGGCCTTGCTGATGCCCTGCTCGCGCTCCGTGCCGCCGCTGCTGTAAGGCGTTGCGCAGAGGCCTGCGTAGGACCCGAGCGCCTTGCCGTTGGCGAACTCGCGCACGAACGCCTCGCGCACCAGCACGGTGGCACTTTGCACCCCGATGCCGCGCAGTGTGGCAAGCTGCTGGATCATCTTGCCCGCCCGGTCCGGCGCCTCGTTCTCCAGCACCGCGTCGCGTTCCTGCTCCAGGTTGGCGATCTGCGCACGCACCAGGTCCAGGCGGTCAAGCATGCGGCTGATCTTGGCGTGGGCGTGCGACGGCAGCGGCGTCCCGAGCGCCGTACGCAACGCGTCGAGGCGCTCGCGCCGGTTCCGCAGCAGCGGGTTGTATTCGCCCACGCCCAGCGTCGCCAGTATCGCGCCGATGCGGTTCGAGGCCAATGCGCTTAAGGTTCATGCGGACGGTCTTTCAGGTTCGGATGTTGACAACCAAACTTTGGCACGAGATGCCGCGTGGCCGTCCACCCCAACATGGACCAGGGATGCGGGCGCAGCGAGAGTCCGGTATCCGGAGCGCCGCGACCGTCCGGACAAAGCTTCCCGGTCTTGCTCGCTGAGACAGTCCCGTCCAAGAGTGATCCGGAAGAAGGCGACGAGACCGCCTTCTTCCGGTAATTCCTAATTGAATAGGGAAAACGATCGTGGATGCACGTGTCCCAGCCCCAGGTGAGATAGACCCATTCGAGCGGCAGACCATGAGAAGAGTGTCTTGGCGTCTCATGCCGCTCCTGATGCTCGGTTATTTCTGCGCCTACCTGGACCGCTCGAACGTCGGCATGGCCGCGACCACCATGGTCGGCGACCTGCACTTCAGCAATGCGATGTTCGGCTTCGGCGCCGGCCTGTTCTTCTTTGGCTACTTCCTGGCGGAAATCCCGAGCAACCTGATGCTCAACCGGGTCGGGGCGCGCCGATGGATCGCGCGCATCCTCGTCACCTGGGGCATCATCGCGGGGCTGACGGCCTTTGTCTGGAACGACTGGAGCTTCTACGGCAACCGCATTCTGCTCGGGCTGGCCGAGGCCGGCTTCTACCCCGGCGTGCTGCTGTATCTCACGTGGTGGTTTCCCTCCTTCTATCGCTCCCGGATGATGGGCCTCTTCCAGTCGGCCAGCGTCATCTCGCTATTCATCGGGCCGCCGCTCGGTGGATTGCTCCTGCAGATGGACGGCGTGGCCGGCATGCATGGCTGGCAGTGGCTCTACATCGTCGAAGCGTTGCCGCCGATCGTCATGTGCGTCGTCGTGTACATGCTGCTGACCGATCGACCGCACGATGCGGCTTGGCTGACGACCGAGCAACGCGACTGGCTGCAGAGCCGGCTGGATTCCGAAAACGTCCAGCGTGAGGCCGTCCGCAAGTTCTCATTGTTCGAGGCCTTCACCAACTACAAGATCTGGCTGTTGGCACTCGCCTATTTCGGCCAGAACATTTCCTCGTACGGCTTGGTCTTCTTCCTGCCTTTGATCGTCAAGGGACTTGGCGTGGGCCCAAGCTGGATCGGGATCACGGCGGCGCTGCCCTATATCTGCGCCTTCGTGGCGATGATCGGATGGGGCTACCATTCGGACATCACCGGCGAGCGCAAGTGGCACGTGGCCGTTGCATCCCTGGTCGCCGCGGGAGGGCTCGCGACTTGCGTCTTCATCGGCGTCGGCCATCCCGCCATAACGATGATTGCGCTGTGCATCGCCATGATGGGCCAGCAATCCCTGATCCCGACCTTCTGGTCGATTCCGAGCGCCATGCTGACCGGCGTCGCCGCAGCCGGCGGCCTGGCGATGGTGAACGCCGTCGGCAATCTCGGCGGCTGGTTCGGCCCCTCGGTGTACGGCATCATCAAGGACGCGACGCAGAGCACCAATCTAGGACTGCTGTTCCTGGCTGTGGGCCCGCTCGTGACCGCAATCTGCGTCCTCGTGGTCGGCCATGACCGCCGGCTGGAACGCATCCCCGAGCGCGTCCAGCGCGGCGGCATGCCGCGGCAATGATGTCCGCCGGAGTGCGAGAGAGGTGGCCGGCTTCGTCGAGACACTGTTTCGGTTTCGTTAAGTAGAGTCCCTACCGGTTGTTGTGGTGTGGTGCCGTTGGGGGGTGCGCAGGCCAAGCGTAGCCTGGCCTGCGCACCCCCCAACGGTGGCGAAAATCATGCTGTCGCAAGTTGCGGCAGATGGGACGTTGTTGCATGGAGTCACCCAGTGGCGTCCGGAACCGGCGCGGCGTAGGAGGTTCCATCCTGACCTTGGAAGCCCACCTTGCCGTTCAAGCTGAACCAAAACCGCCGTCACCACATTCCCAAGCAGAAACACAAGCTCATGAACTGGCGCGAGTATGACGCCAGCTTGCGACAACGTGGCAGCCTCACGGTCTGGTTCACGGACGACGCCATCGAGGGTTGGAGGGCGGCACGGGAGTGTCAAAAACCTGGGGCGCTACGCCGCGAGCTGGATTGCCGGGTGGCCGAACCGTCCATCCAGCACCTCCGCCCTAACCTGAAGCACACGGTGGGCGCCTCGAGGTGACCAGCGCATCTGCTGACGCTTGTTCATGCGGGGGTGTGGTTCAAAAAGGGCCATTTCCAGGCAACACCGGCAATCGATAGAACTCTGATGGCAGAGGAATTTCTTGTTTTGGGTGTTGCCCTGATTTGAGCCACGCCGGCATCGGCCTCATGACCCCGGACCAGGTGCACTACGGCCAGGCCGATGCCGTCCACGCCGCACGCCAGCACACCCTCGACCAGGCATTCCGGGCCAACCCGGAGCGCTTCGTCAACAAGCCGCCCATGCCGCCCGACAAACCAACCGCCGCCTGGATCAATCCGCCTACGCCGAACAGCCGCGCCTGAATGCCGTCCCTGGCACCAACGCAACCGTTGAAGCGCTTCATGCCTTTCCCCGGCTGCCCGCTTGCTTGTCACCAGCCGTCGTTGCGCATCTCGGCGCTACGCCTCGCTGCCTGGCTTTTTGTCACGTAACGCTAAAAGAACCCAGCCTACCGGCCGTCCGACTCTCAGCCATCCCCACACCAGCAGGTCGGCCGTCCTGCCGAGTCCAAAACCGCTCAACTCAAGCAACCGCACCAAGCCTAAATTCCAAACCCCGCTATATCAAAGTCGTTGACACATTCTGGCGACGCGGTCACCGCGATCAGCGATGGCGACCCCGCGCTGCCGGCCTTGGTGCGCTCAGCCATGGGCGGACCCGTGGAGTTCATCCTGGATTGGTTCCATCTCTCCATGCGCGTGCACCATGTCGAGCAGGTCATGGGAGGCCTGTGTGCTCTGGAACCGCCGCCGTCCACCCCGCCCGACCAGGCCCAGATCGACGTGGAACGGCTGCGGCACCTGCTCTGGAACGGGCATCACGAGAGGGCGTGCGAGGCCCTGGGCCGGATCGTGAGCTGGGCCAAGCATGCCAGCGTGCTGAACGACCCCGCAATGGAAGCAGGGGCGAGGCGCCTGGTCACGCGTTGCATGGAGCTGCAGGCCTACATCGAAAACAACGAGGGCGCGCTGATCGACTATGGCCAGCGCCATTGCGCAGGCAAGCCGATTTCGACCTCGCGGGCCGAGGGGACGGTCAACCAGCTGGTGAGTGCCCGCATGGGCGTGGCTCAAATCAGGGCAACACCCAAAACAAGAAATTCCCCTGCTATCAGAGTTCTATCGATTGCCGGTGTTGCCTGGAAATGGCCCTTTTTGAACCACGCCGGATCGACTACGGCGAGCGTTACCGTGCTGGCAAGCCGATCTCGACCTCACGGGCCTAGAGCACGGTCAACTAGCTGGTCAACGCACGCTTGAACAAGCGACGGCAGATGCGCTGGACAACCGAAGCCGCCCATCGTGTGCTTCAGGTCAGGATGGCGGTGCTGGACGGACGCTTCGGCCACCAAGCAATCCAGCTCGCGGCGTAACGCCCCAGGTTTTTAACATTCCCCCTCCATTGCCCCACGCCGGCGGCCGGCATGGACGCCGCGCCTTCTATGACGTCCGGCCCGTTCCGTCGGCGTGGCGGGCTGGCCAGGTTCCGCCGGGTATGGACGGCGGGTGCTTGTCTGCCTCTCCTCGCGGCGACGTCGCACCAGGGAGAGAGACACCGTCGCGGGCGTCGCGCGGCCTGGCTCACCACCGTGCGGCGGCAACCTGGACGGCGCTGGCACGTAGGAACCCCCATCGGAGTGGCGGTACATCCGCAGTCACAGGCTAGGTTAAGCCAATGCCGGAGCAGCCCCTTCGATCACGGGCGTAGTTTAGGGTGCTGCGCGCGCGCCGATAATCCCCTTACCATGTTGGGTGGGAAGGCCTGCTCCGGAAGGTCGGAGCTCCCCGGAGGCGTGAGGAGACAGGATGACCATGGAAGGCTTCCGCATCGAAGCAGTCCGATCGTGGCATCCCGACGCAGGGCTGCCCGGGGTGGCTGACTCGCCTAATAGGCTGCGGTGCGCCGCCATCATAGCGGCGGATCCTACGTTGAGGGCTGCTGGCCTTCAGGCCGCAGCAACATCGCTTGCGGAGGCGGGTGCGGCGTCCGTGCGGGTCGGCAATCCGCTCAGTTCGCCCCTGACCCTGCGGCGCATCCTGTTCCAGATCGACCAGGATGGGGGCGGGGACGATGCCGACATGGACGTCGAGGCGCACCTTATCCACCTGCTGGAGGAGCGCCGGGGCGGGCAAGACCGCATCGTCTTGATGGTGGAGCGGGCCGACACGCTTGATGCAGCCGCGCTGCTCTCGCTGCAGCGGCTCGCAAGCGCGCCCGAGGCACTGCAGGTTTTATTCGTCGGCGCCCCCGCGTTCTGGGCGCTGCTGGACGACGCCGGACTCGCCCCGCTCCGCCGGGCGCTGGCGCGGCAACGGACGGAGCCGGCCGCGGCTTCTCCGCCTGCTCTGGTCGTCGCTCATGCGGCAGCACCGGTCCAGCCGGTGGTCGGCGCCATCCCGGACCGTCCCGCCTACCTTGTTTCCGGATCGCGGCCCGCGGCGTCAACGCGGCCCGGCTGGCGATGGCGGGTGGCCGGGGTCATTGGCTTGGCCGCGACCTTCGTCTTCGGCATCGCGGTCGCGCTGGCCCCGGAGGGACCGTTCTACTACGCGGCCCCGCAACGGGACATGCCGACGCATCCAGATGGTGCAGTTGGCCCTGGGCAGCCGCCTGCCGCTCCGCGGCGGAATTTCCGACGTCGCCCGTAGTGTCAGCGCCGGCAGCGCCACCGCCGCCCCAGGTAGCGGCGCCGAAGCGGCCCCCGGCGGTGCAGGCCGGCTCCCCGGTGCCGATGACATCGACGGCCCCGTCGCCAGCGGCCCGTGCCGGAACCCAGCAGACCAGTCCGCGGTCAGAGCCTACCCAACTTCCGAACACCCCAGGCCACGACACCGGCGCACTGACCGACGCGCAGCCCGGGCGATCCGAGCAGCTCCCGTCTTGGCTGCCCCGCGACGCTGCACCATCGGTCGCACCGC
>CAXTWC010000181.1:0-11620 GCA_964247805.1 uncultured Acetobacteraceae bacterium
TTGTAGACCGGCGTGGCGATGACGATGTGGTCGGCAGCGAGAACCTCCCCTACCAGCTCGTCGGACAGGCGCAGCGCTTCCTTCATTTCCGGCGAGTGCTGCTCGGGGGGCGTGAAATAGGCTTGGAGCCACGGCGCGGTTACGAATGGCAGGTGGGTTTCCATGAGGTCGCGATCGACCACCTCGCCATCCCGGTGTGCGGCTTGCCAATCGGACACGAAGCGACGGGTCATGTTGCGCGAGATGGAGTAGTCACCGCGCGGGCTGGTCTCGACGACGAGAAGCTTGGTCATGGAAGGTCTCCTTGGAAGGGTTATCCGAAGCGGAAGCCGGAGATCGGCTTGCTGAGCGCGCGGCTGATGGCGAGATGCGTCGCGGGATCAAGCCCGTGCTGGAGCGACAACTGGACGGTGGGGATATCGGCGCGAGGGAACATGACCTTCAGCGGCACGAACACGCGGTGGTCCCAACCGTGTGTTTGTGCCGCTTTCGATCCCTGCCACGCCGAGCCGGTCGCGGACCCGTGTCGCCAAGTCCGGTTCGCCGGGGGCAGGCCACGTCAGTCGATAGGTGCGCGCGGGAAAACCGTCATAGTCGAACAGCAATGTCGGCTCGGCGCCGGCGTTGACCGTCGGGCGCGCTTCTTCCCAGTGTTCGGAGACGACGAGGATAGCACGCGGTCGCTCGCCAAGTATGTCGGCGAAACCGCGAAGATATGTTTCAAGCTCGCTCCACGTGTCCCGCATCGGGCCGGGCTCAAGGAGAAAGCAGGGGTCGCCCCCGTGATTGATGAAGTAGGTCGGTTGCATGGACCCAATCTAGGCTGCACTTCTACCTGGGGGAGCGATCAAATTATGATCGTCTCCATCGGCGGAAATGATGGAGCATGATCGGTAGCCTCAGCCTCGACCAGTTGCGCGTGCTGGTGACGATCGCCGACATGGGCAGCTTTTCCGCCGCTGGGCGGAAGCTTGGACGTGTGCAGTCGGCGATCAGCCAAGCAGTCGCGACGCTGGAATCAACACAGGGCGTGGCGCTGTTCGACCGCAGCGGGCATCGGCCGCGGCTTACCGAGGTCGGGCGCGTGCTGGTCGATCAGGCAAGGCTGGTACTGGCCAGCGCCGCACGCTTCGAGTCGGTGGCGGCCGGGACGCGACAAGGGTTGGAACCCGAACTGGCGCTCGCGATCGACCCGCTGGTACCGACCGCGCCCCTAATCGATAGCCTGCGCGCGCTAAGCGAGACCTTTCCGGACCTGCCGGTTAGTTTCTCGACCGAGGGACTGGGCGGCTCGCTGCGGCGGCTGCGTAGTGGCTCGGCGGCGCTCGCGATCTGCCTTCTGATTCCGAACGTTCCCGCGGACATCGCTGCCTATCCGCTGCTACGGGTCGCTATGCAGCCCGTGGTGGCACCCGGCCATCCGTTGGCGTCGCTGGGGCGCCCAGCAACACGCGGCGACCTGGGGCCTCATGTCCAACTCGTGCTCTCCGATCCGGTCGATCCTGGCGGCACGAGCTATGGTCTTTCGAGCGCGCGGTTATGGCGCTTCGTGGATCTCGGCCGGCGGCTTGATTTCCTGCTTGCCGGCTTCGGTTGGTGCCGGATGCCAGGACATCTCGTTGCAGCGCCTATTGCTGAAGCGAAGTTGGTCGCGCTCAGGATTGAGGACGATCCGACGCCCGGTGAAGGGCTTATCATCTATGCAGCACACCGGCGAGACCGCGCGCTAGGGCCTGCCGGTCGTTGGCTGCTGGACAGGTTGCGACAGCGTCTCGCAATCGCTTGAGCCAATAATCGGAGCCGTACGAATGGCCGGTTTCGGGCAGCATACTTCGTGGACTGAGCTTGGACCGGCCCGGGCGGTGTCACTGCTGAGGAGCGCGGCTTGAGAAAACCGAAACAGCCCCTCGCGCCGCAGCCGCCGCCATGGCCCGGTGCGGATGCCGTCGCGCTCGGCCGCACCGACGATCGCGGTCGCGTCGTCGGGCAGCAGCCGTGCCCGCACGAGCCCAGCGGCCGCTTGGCGCATCGCTGCGACATACACGTCCCTCGTCGGATAGCGCTCCTCGAGCGACAGTCGGCTGTCGCCGATTGCCTCGCGCTCCGCCTTCGTCCTGGCAAACGGGATGAACGAGCTCTGGAGGTTGCACATGCCACCCTCAAGCCGCCCGGCGCGGAACAGGTTCCAGCCGAGGTAGGTCCTGATCGGCACCTGCTCGAACACCGAGCGTACGCCCGCGATCTCGTTGCCATCGACATCGACTTGGCCTTCCAAGACGCCATAGGCGGCGGCGCCCATGCGCGGCGGCTCGATCGAGACCTCACTGCATGGCGTTAAGCCATAATCGCCGGCGCTGGCGCGTTATCCTGTGAAGTTGGCTTAAGAGGGTAGGAAGGCGGACTGCCAGGGCCTGGTTCAATCGATAGGCGTGGTTGTAACGCGTAGCATAATTACATGGTAGGCGGTCGCGCCGGCGATGGGCGATGATTCTCGTTACAGCCCTGGCCCGCCCTGACCCTGTTCCCGCACCGATGCTGCCAGCCTGCGTCGGCCGGCTCCGCACCTACGGGTTCAAGACCTTCGCCGACGCGGTAGCGCTCGACGTCCTACCCGGCCTCGTCGGGCCGAACGGCTGCGGCAAGAGCAACGTCATGGACGCGCTGCGCTGGGTCATGGGCGGGGGCAACGCCCGCACGCGCCGCGGGGCGGAGATGGAGGACGTGATCTTCGCCGGCACCGCCAGTCGAGCGCCATCTGCGCGTCGGCGCTGCCGGTGGGATCGAGGGGGCGGACACGAGATCACTCAGGTTGACGATGAGGTCGGGGGCGGCCCCGCGCAGGTGGGCAAGCACCGCTTCGCGCGCGATCAGGTTGCCGTGGACATCGGCGATCACGGCTACACGCATCGGGGCAGGACTCCTGGGCTCGTCGTAGGGGCAGCGACGGGCATTGGCTTAGCTGGACCAGCGCGACTCAGCGCTGCCCAAAGGAGAAGCGGGCAGGTCCCAGTGCAGCGGAGTACCAGGGATGACGAAGGGCGGCCGAAGCCGGTGCATCGGCCCCCAAACCGTCTGCTCCAAGTCATCGGCGTAATCGGCCGGGTCCGGTCCACCGAGCGTGCCGTGGAGGTCGCGCTCTCCTACCGTCGGCGCTAACAGGGCAGCCACGCGGGCCAGCGAGGTGCGCGCGCTCCATCCATGACCGGTCCGGCGCTCGGCCAGACCGCGCAGCACGGCCGCCGCCATGATCCAGCCCGCGGCGTGGTCCAAGGCCTGCACGGGAAGCGGAGTGGGACGGAGAGCGCCGAAGCGGCGCATGCCTTCCGCCGCGATGCCGCTGCTCATCTGCACCAGGCTGTCGAAGCCGCGGCGCCCAGCCCAGGGGCCGGTCCAGCCATAAGCATCCAGCGACACGTCAATCAGGCCCGGGCGGAGACGCGCCCGATCGGTGGCGCCCAGGCCGATGCTGTCCAGGGCACCGGGTCGGTAGCCGTGCACGAAGACGTCGGCCTTCTGCAGCAACTCGTGCAGGAGATGGCGGGCCTCCGGCGTGCGAGCGTCGAGGCGGGCGCAACGCTTGCCCAACGTCATCTCGGGAACGACGCCCGGCTCGTCCCAGTCGGGCGGGTCGATGCGCAGCACCTCTGCCCCGAGCCCCGCCAGCGCGCGAGTGCAGACCGGCCCGGCGAAGACGCGGGTCAGGTCCAGCACACGCAGCCCGGCCAGGGGGCGCATGCGATCGGGCGGCCCTGGCAGCGGTCCGGCCGCGGTGCGTTCGCACCAGACGAGCGGCTCCACCATGACCGCGCGTCCCTGCGGGTGCACCGCCCAAGCGTCCATGGGGCGCATTGCCGCGGCAGCGCCCCCGACGGCGACGACGGCCGCTTCCAGCTCGTCGACGCCGCGGGCGCGGACGGCAGTCTCCACGGCGTCGCGCTCCGGCGGCACACCGAGCACGGACAGAGCGGCCGCGAGGTGGTGAGGCGCGTTGGTGTGCAGGCGCACCCAGCCATCGGCGGCCTGGTAGTCGCCAGAGACCGGGTTCCGGTCCGGCGGTGGCGTCCACCCCTCGGCGCGGAACGACCAACCGAACCAGAAGGAAGCCAGGCGCCGGTCCACCGTCACGGTAGAAGCGGGCAAACCGGTGTAATCGGCGACCGCCAACGCCACGGCCGCAATACTGCCGGCGGCAAGATCAGAGACGGCGAACGCAGATCGGAAGCTTCCCTCCCCGGTGAAGTTCACGATGCCGGGCAGCGCCGGATCGCCATCCAAGGCAGCCCAGATATTGCTCAGGATGGTCTGTGCTGACGGTATGTCGCTCATCATTGGTCTCACGTTACAGATGGCGGCCCCGCTCCAGGATCTCCTAGGTGTACGCCCGGCACGTCATGCCCAGTTCCTCGGCACGGGCCAGGCGGCGCAACGCGATCTCGCGGGGCAGCGTTTTCCAGGCCTGCTTTCGGGCACGTCACCAGCACCAGAGGTTCCACAATGCGTTCGGGTCTTCCTCAAGGGAAGGGCCGCCGTTGTGCCCTGCACCGGACGACCTTGGGGCCGCTTCCGCAGATCAGGCATCCTGGATCTCCAGCGTCATGAATAGGCTGTTGCGGTGTGTATCATTGTGGGCGCGGGACCCAGGGATAGCTGGTCTTTCCAACGTTTTGTCGCGCTAATCAGCGCCGAAAACCACCGCTGATTTATACCGCGAGCATTCCGGGTGGGATTGCGACGAGGGCGCAAGCCTCGGCTGCTCGGAGCAGGGGGTCTGGGACGAAGTTGCCAGCCGCGTCGTGCCGTAGGCGGAACAGGAGGCCTGGTCCGTGACGGCGCTCTTCAGGCGTGATGGTTTCGGCAAGAAAGGCGCGCCGCAGCACAGGGTCCTCGATCTCGTCTGCGACCTTTGCACAAATCTCGGCGCAGCCGGCGACCTCCCCGGCTGCGCGCCGGACCGCGACCTCGGCGTAGGGACCGATGACCTCGGCGAGCCGGTCGGAAATGTGCTTGACCGCAGCCCGCTGCAGCAGGTGCTTGGGGTCAAGCGCGGACTCCCGATTGCCATCAAGCTGTCCAGGGCTGGACAGCGTGTCGAACTCCGACGCGATCTCGTATGCCATGCCACGCACGAGAAGGCACACCGACCCGCATGCGCGCGGCGGCAGCACGATGCGCTCCGTTGCCGCATAGAACAGCGGCACGCCCGCGGTGGCGATCTCCTGCGCCGAATGGGCGAGGACCCCGGCGAGGTCGGGCTGGGCCGGTGCTCGCGCGATCGCCGCCGCAATTGCCCCCGGCCAATCGTGGGCGAGCAGGACGGACGGCCCTTGCGGAGTGCGGAGCACGGGATCGTATAGGGTGTTCACCGGCCAGGCGATGCCCTCGCGCTGCAGCGCATACCAGATGCGGCGCAGCACCTCGGCTTCGAGGTCGCCTCGGTCCGCGTAGGCGTGGACCCAGTATCGGACCCGGTAGCGGGCCAGCGCCTTGTCGGGATCGAACGCGATGGGCGCCACCGTGACGGGCTGGCCGTCATCGACCTCGGCGAAGTCGGCAACCAACTCGCCGATCAGGTCCGAGAGCCGCTGCGGGACGGTTGTGATCGGGACCGGGAACACCGTGTCGGCGCGGACCGGGCGGTCGCGGGGCAGGATCTCGATCGTGCCGTCCACGATGCGGGCGTTGGGGAACACGACCAGGCTGCCGTCGGGCTTGCGGCCGGAGACGGAACGCCAGTTGAAGGCGGTCACCTCGACCGGGTTGCCGTCGTGCAGGATGGCATCGCCGATCCTGAGCACGCGGTCGGTGTGCAGGGTGAGGCCGCCGATCAGGCCGTTGAGCGTCGGCTGCAGCGCGAAGCCGAACACCGCGGTCAGGATGGCCGACGTCGCAAACACGGCGGCGACGTTGACGCCCAGATGCGTGAGTACGACCGCGCCGGCACCCGTGCCCAGGATGGCGTAAAGCCCGGCACGCTGGAAGCCGGTCGGCTCGACCCCGCACATGGCCAGCAGCACCAGGCGGACGACGGCATGCCCGGCAAGGATAACCGCCAGCAGCGCGGTTGTGACCGAAGCCGCCACGTCGAGGCCCCGGGTGAGCCCGGGGCTGGCAAAGAGCTGGAAGCTGGCGGAAACGCCGTGAAACCACCAGAGCACCGCCGCCAGTGCGGCCAGGCTCAAGGCAAACAGAACGCGCGGCATGGCCTTTCTCCTGTCATGGGGCCGGCGCAGGCGGTCGGGGCGGCGTCTGGCCGAGTGCCTTGCGCAAACTGAGGCGCAGGCGCCCGATCGCGTCGGCCAGCCCATGGATCTCGCTCACCCCGGAGTGCGGCAGCTCGACGTGGGCGTCGTTCGTCTTGCTGGCCATGTCGGCCGAGCGGGCCAGCGCGCGCAGCGGCCTGACCAGCATGGCTTGCAGCGAGGCGGTGAGCGCCACGTAGGTGACGAAGAAGATCGCCAGCAGCCCGGCGGCAAGCGTCACCGCCAGCTCCGTCGTCCCGCGCAGCTCCTCGGCGATGGGGACGCTGAGCGCCTGGACGCCGACCGTCTCGCCCATCGACCAGCCGAAGCCGTTCACCGTGCCGTAGCGGGCAAGCAGGGCCTTTGGCGCGTGGTCGGGCGTGCCGTGGCAGGCCAGGCATTGCTGGTCGGTGATCCGGATCGGCCGCGCCAGATAGAACACGGTCCGATCGCCATCCTGGCGGATGCCTTCCAGGTCTTTCAAGCTGGGATCGTCGCGGAAGCGCTCGGTCAGCTCGACATCGAAGGGGGTTGGCCGGTCATCGAGGCTGGTCGGATTGAGGGCGGGCTCGCGATAGCTGTAAGCTGGGTATTGGGCCTGCACCTTGCGAAAGACGGCCTGGGCGACGTGGAACGGCACGATCTGCTCGTAGAACTTGTCTGTGGGCAGCTTGTCGAGCAGGGGGAAAATGTTCTCGTCCGTGTAGTCGCTGACCGCGAGTGCCGTCGTCAGCAGCAACCGCGCCTCGTTCGCGGCACCCTGGAGCGCGCGGTGGCGCAGCACCAGGAAGAACCCTCCGGCCCCGCCGGCAAGGGAAAGCAGGAAGATGACGAGCAGGATGCGGCGGACCAGGGCGCTGGTGCTGAGCGTGCGCGTGCGCGCTCCCGAGGTTTGGCCATCGTCCCGGCGCTCCCCGGCCCGGAACTGTCCAGGGCGTGCGGGGGTGAGATCGCTGGCGTCGTAGGGCATGAGCCGCTCCTTGTCCGGTCAGGCAGCCGAAGCGGCTCTGGGATTGTCGAACGTGAGCCGGAACAGGCCGATGAATGCACGCCCACCCACAGATAAGTGCAAGCCGTGCCGGTCTAGGCCGCCTCCGCCTGCGGCGACCTGTCCGCCGCGAGTTGCTCGCGGGCAGCGTCGAGGCCGAGATGGAGCGGCACTTCGCGCGTGGCCCCTCGGGCAAAGACGGGACCATGGCCTGATGCCGACCACGAGGTCGTCTTCCGGCGTTTCCATCCAGTAGCCGCATTCGTCCGAAAGCCCAGCAAGATGCTGAAGGTCCGAAGGCGTTGGCGGCACGAGCCTGAGCGTGTAGGGACGGCCGACATTACGGAAGAGCTGGCCCAGCCTTATCGTGGCGACCATGAGCAGTGTCACGGGTTCCGCAGACATGTTCCTGATCGCGTGTGGTGCGCCATTCTTGATGTGAAACATCCTGTCGCTCCGAAACGTCTGCCACAGCCCACCGGACTGTTTGGTCTAGTAATTAGGATTAACATAGCAAATACCACATTGCTATTGGGCAGGTATTACAAGAGCTGCACGCAATCCAATATTCAAGTCAAGAAGATAGTTTCTTATCTTGAAATGACCATACCCGTTGCACGCCGTTGCTGGGCCGCTGCCGCAAATTAGAACTTCGTGCGGCAGAGGGTAACTCGATTCAAATCTAAAATGAATGCTGGTGTCGCCGATGTTTGCGCTCATATTAACGCACCTGAAACTTCGAGTATGGGCATTCTACAATTCCGTCTCAGGAACGGAACTGCCCAAAAACAGCTTGCCTGCGCCGACATAGTGTCGCAGCTGCGCGGCGGCGTGCTGTGCTGCGGCGTGGAGGTCGCACAACCGTCGTTGCAGCGGCGACCTCTCATTGGGCGCATTGCTGCCGCCCAGGACGAAGCACGCACCGGCGATGCGCACGCAGGTGGCAGCGAGCCATATCGCGGTCTGCGTAACCTGCGTCACCTGCGCCTCGGTCTTGAGCGTTCCGGCTTGCGCATGTTGCCAGCATGCGTTCGGCTGCAGTTGCAGCCAAGCCTCGGGCATAAGTGTTGTCCGCTTGCGTATCGTAACGATGGTTTGCCGTCAGAAACGACGGCTGATGGGTGTCCATATCTGCTCTCCTGTTCGGCGGCGTTGGACCGTCGATACCGGAGGCCTAAACTTGAAGCCTCGATTGCTGAAGCCGCTTAAAGCGACCCTCTCCGTCCCTCAGATAGGACGATCGAACGACGCTCGGCAAGATCGACCGCAAGCAGGTGGCCGCTCTAGTACACGAGGCTGGTCGTCGCCACCTGAGACCTCGGCGAGAGTGGAGCCCTGGCATATGGGTCAGCGGTGGGTTTCGGCGCTGATCAGCGCAACAAGATGCTGCACATCAACCGTTTTCCTGGGTTAACGTCCGCGCTGATCTACAAGTCAAGCGCTTGACGGCGGGTAGGAAGTCCACGCTCACGTGCGCTCGTTTTGTGCGGCACCCTTCGTCATGTTGTTTCAGACCGGACGCTCGGCATACGGCATAGGTAATTTCCGATCCTGTCGGCCTCTGCCGAGGCGGCGTAAAAATTCCTTCCGGTCGCGTGACATGCTTGCCATCACCCCGGCGTCCAACAAGAGCCAACAAGGAAGCCCTCCCATGAACCTGACGGTCAACGGACGCGCGCACCAAGTCGATGTCCCCGACGACATGCCGCTGCTCTGGGTGCTGCGCGACGTGCTGGGGATGACGGGCACGAAGTTCGGCTGCGGCATCGCCCAGTGCGGGGCCTGCACGGTGCACATCGACGGCGAGCCCACGCGGTCTTGCGTGACGCCGGTCAGCGCGGTCGGCACCCAGGCGGTCGTCACGATCGAGGCGATCGGCGCCACGCCGAACGGGCAAAAGGTCCAGTTCGCCTGGCTCGACAAGGAAGTCGTGCAGTGCGGCTACTGCCAGTCCGGCCAGATCATGTCCGCGACGGCCCTGCTGAACCGCACGCCGAAGCCGACGGACGCCGACATCGACGACGCCATGGCCGGCAACATTTGCCGTTGCGGAACCTATGTCCGGATCCGCGATGCCATCCATGGCGCCTCGGCATGACCGCCCTTGCCGCGATCCAAGACCGGCCGGCACGTCGCCTGGTGCTCAAGGCCGGTCTCCTGGCCGGTGGCGGCCTGCTGCTCGGCCTGCGGCTGCCGAGCCTGATGCACGCTGCCGAGGCCGCGACCGATACCGTGGACTTCGCGCCCAACGCCTTCCTGAAAATCAGCAAGCAGGGCTTGATCACGCTGATCCTGCCGCACGTGGAGTTCGGCCAGGGCGCGCTGACCTCTGCGGCGATGCTGATGGGCGAGGAACTGGAAGTCGGGCTCGACCAGATCGTGGTCGAGATGGCGCCGCCCGACCTTTCGAAATACATCGACCCGCTTCTATACGACCAGGCGACCGGTGGCTCCACCTCCACGCGAACCGACTGGGTCCGCCTGCGCGAGGCTGCGGCCACGGCCAGGACCATGCTTGTGGCCGCCGCCGCCGGCCAGTGGGGTGTTGACCCGGCGAGTTGCCAGGTGGCGCGCGGTGTGATCCGCCATGAGCCGAGCGGCCGTCAATTGGGCTACGGCGCTGTCGCGGACGATGCCGCCAAACAAGGCGTCCCCACCAACGTCACGTTGAAGGCACCGTCGGAGTTCAAGCTGATCGGGACCAGCGCGAAGCGGCTGGATGGGCCGTCCAAGGTCAACGGAACCGCCGTGTATGGCATCGACACCCAGATGCCGGGCTTGCGGTTCGGCACCCTGGCGATCACG
The DNA here is from genome assembly GCA_964247805.1 of uncultured Acetobacteraceae bacterium. GTDB lineage: Bacteria > Pseudomonadota > Alphaproteobacteria > Acetobacterales > Acetobacteraceae > LMUY01. The sequence goes on from CAXTWC010000181.1 coordinate 10,033, forward strand.
CCGGTCAAGGGTGGGCGTGTGCTGCGGATGCAAACCGCCCAGGCCAAGGCGGTGCCCGGCGTGCAGGACGTGATCCAGACCGCGGACGGGTCCGCCGTCGCGGTGATCGGGGTGCATATGTGGGCTGCCATGCAGGGCCTGCAGGCCTTGAACATCGAATGGTCCCCCGGGCCGAACGGCGGCGTGACCCTGGCCGCGATCGTCTCCAGCATGGAGCGGGCATCGGGGGGCAGCGCAGTTGCCGCGGCGAGGAAGGGCGATGCGGCGGTGGCCATCAAGGGGGCGGTCACCACGGTCTCCGCCGTTTATCAGTCGCCGTTCCTGTCGCATTCACCGATGGAGCCGTTGAACTGCACCTTGCTGATCCAGCCGGACCGGGCCGAGATCTGGGTTGGCACCCAGGTGCCGGTGCGGGCGCAGGCAGCGGTGGCGGCCGAGACCGGGCTGCCGCTCGCACGCGTGTTCGTCAACAGCACGCTGATGGGCGGCGGGTTCGGTCGTGGGCTGGAGGAGAACAGCGTTCGCCTGGCCGCGGCGATCGCCAAGCAGGTCCGCTACCCCGTCAAGCTGGTCTGGACGCGAGAGGAGGACATGCGGCACGACAACTACCGCCCCTACTACTACGATCGCGTGGCTGCCGGGCTCGATGCGCAGGGTAGGATTGTTGGCCGCACCCATCGCGTGACGGGGCCGTCCATCCTGGCACGCTGGGCGCCCCCCGCGTTCAAGGACGGACTCGACGCCGACGCCGTCGAGAGTGCGGCGGAGACCCCATACGAGATGCCGGCGGAGTTGGTGGACTACGTGCGTCACGAGCCGGACGGACTGACGGTAAGCTGGTGGCGCGGGGTCGGCGCGACACACAACGTGTTCGTGGTCGAGAGCTTCATCGACGAGCTGGCGGCAGCGGGCAAGCGCGATCCGGTGGAGTTCCGGCGCAGCATGCTGGCGAACAACCCTCGCGCGCTCGCGGTGCTGAACCTGGCGGCCGACCAGGCGGGGTGGGGACGCGGCCTGCCGCCGCGAACCGGGCGCGGCATCGCCCTGCAGTTCGCGTTCGGCAGCTACCTGGCAGGCGTCGTGGAGGTCGAGGTCGCCGTGAGCGGCGAGGTCAAGCTGAAGCGTGCGGTCATGGCGCTGGACTGCGGCATGGTCGTCAACCCGGACACGATCCGCGCCCAACTGGAAGGTGGGCTGATCCTGGGGCTTGGCACGGCGCTGTATAACCAGATCACGGTCGCCGACGGCGCCGTGGAGCAGGGGAACTTCGACACCTACCGTGCCCTGCGGATCAACGAGGCGCCCAAGATCGAGGTGCACCAGATCAGCAGCAGCGAAAAGCCCGGCGGTGTCGGCGAAACCGGAACAGCGATCGCCGCCGGTGCCCTGGGCAATGCCATTTTCGCCGCGACGGGCCAGCGCTTGCGGACGCTGCCGTTCGACGGCCAGTTGAAGCGGGCCTGAACAGCGAGCGCCCCTATCTCTCCGCCTCAGGCGAGCAGCGTCGCATCCAGGGTTATCGTGGCGTTCAGAAGCTTCGACACGGGGCAGCCTGCCTTGGCCTTGGCCGCAAGCTCCTGAAACGTCT
>CAXTWC010000182.1:0-11379 GCA_964247805.1 uncultured Acetobacteraceae bacterium
ATATGCGGCCGCCGTTCGCTCCAGTCCAGGCAGGGCCGGCAGAACATCCGCCCACCGCCGCGTCGGGCCGGGCGCGCCGAGACCGCGTCGAGGTCCACCCCCAGCCCACGCAGGACGCCGGCACCGTCCTCCGTGATGGCGCCTCCATCCGGCGACAGCTCGATCTGCCCGCGTTCGATCATCCGGTCGGCCATGGCAACCGCAAGCTGCCCGGCGAGGTGGTCGTAGCAGGTTCGGGCACGACGCAGCGCTGCGTCCCTCGGTGCTAACTTGGCCAGCTTTGTCTGGTGGTCGTCTGCTGCGCGACCTGCGGCTACGGACATGATGCTTTCCAGCATCTGCGCCACGGCCGGCGAGGCCAGCCGGTGGTAGCGATGCCGTCCCTGGCGCTCCATCGCCAGCAGCCCGGCCCCGGTGAGCTGCGCCAAGTGGCTGCTGGCCGTCTGCGCCGTCACCCCGCCGACCTCGGCCAGCTCCTTTGCCGTACGAGCACGCCCGTCCATAAGGGCCGCGAGCATATTTGCGCGGGCTGGGTCACCGATCAGGGCTGCGGTCCCGGCAAAGGCGGCTGTGGTGAGCATGACAACGATCATCCTAGACCGACGCGGCCAGAAATGCTTCGGCCGGTATCGAAGCACGGCGCCGAAATTGCCCCCTATGCCGGTGGACATGCAACGGAGACCTCGAAGCCATGATCACTTGCTTCATTCGCTACGAGATCGATCCATTCCGCGCCGAGGCGTTCGCCGAGTACGCCCGTAACTGGGGACAGGCCATTCCGCGCTGCGGGGCCGATCTCGTCGGCTACTTCGGACCGCATGAGGGTTCGGCCACGACGGCCTATGGCGTGTACCACGTCGAGGACCTCGCGGCCTACGAAGCTTACCGGGCACGGTTGCGCGACGATCCACTGGGGCGCGAGAACTATTCTTTCGCCAAGCGCGAGCGGTTCATCCTGAGGGAAGACCGGGTGTTCTTGCGCCTGGTATCGTGTCCGCACGCACCGCTCCTCCGGCCAGGGATGGAGCGGTGATTGCCGTCATCTTCGAGGTGTGGCCCACTGAGGGGCGCACGAAGGAATACCTCGACCTTGCCGCAGTCCTGCGGGACGACCTCGCCACCATCGATGGCTTCTTGGCGGTGGAGCGTTTCCAGAGCCTAGGAGAGCCTGGGAAGCTGCTGTCGCTATCATTCTGGCGGGACGAGGCGGCGGGTCGGGCATGGCGCGAGCGCCCGGGCCACAGGGCAACGCAAGCGCGGGGACGTGCCGTTATCTTTCTCGACTACCGGCTGCGAATCGCCGGTGTGACGCGCGACTACGGCCTGAACGATCGGGATCAGGCGCCCATGGATAGTCAGGCCGCGCATCCGGCCTGACGCTTCAAGGCGCGAAGACCGATCTCCGGCTTCGCTGGTTTGAGTATGCAGGACCGGGACCGCTTTCCACCACCTGGCGGTCGGGCGCAAGACTAGCCTCAGATACGTTAACCCATTTTGCAGCCCAGACGCGTGAGCGACGCGTCCACCCAGCTTCGGTCGCTCCGGTTGGCCAGGATGTCAGCCATCTGCACTGCTTCCGCGGCTTGCTTTGCGGTCGCGGCATCAAGAACGGAGTTCACGTCATCAAACGGGATGCAGAGGATGCCGTCATTGTCGCCGATCACCAGGTCCCCCGGCTCGAACACCATCCCGTCGATGCTGACCGGGACGTTGATCTCTCCGGGACCGTCCTTGTAGGGCCCGCGATGCGTCACACCGGCTGCATAGACCGGCAACGCGCCCGCCTTCAGCGCGTCCACGTCGCGGATCGCACCGTTGATGACGATGCCACCGACACCGCGCTGGATTGCGTAGGACTGCATTAGTTCGCCGATGATGGCGTTCGTCAGGTCGCCGCCGGCGTCGACCACGATCACGTCGCCGGGCTGCGCCAAATCCAACGCCTTGTGGACCATCAGGTTGTCGCCGGGCCTCGTCCGAACGGTCAGCGCCGGCCCGGCCATTCCGCCCGCGCCGTGAAACGGCCGTAGCCGTGCCCCGCCCGCCGTCAGCCGCGACATGCAATCGCTGACGTTGGCCACGGGAAGGCTGCGTGCGCGCCCGATCTGTTCTGCACTGACTTGGCGCGTACGCGCAGCGATCCTGAAGCCTATGGTCATGCTAATCCCCTCAAGCGTTAGCCGTTGCTTTGAACAAGTTCCGCCGGATGCGAGACGGGCGGCGGAGTGTTACGATCCCGTCTTGCGGCAAGGATCATGTCAGACGCCTTTTCCGCAATCATCAAGGTTGCCGCATTGGTATTGGCGGACACCATCGCCGGCATCACGGACGCATCCACCACGCGCAAGCGCTCTATGCCGTGCACCCGCAGGTCCGCCCCGACGACGGCGTTCTGGTCAGGCCCCATGCGGCAGGTGCTGATCGCGTGGTACACGGTCGAGCCGCGCGCCCGGGCGTAGGCAAGCAAAGCCTCATCGGTTTGCATATCCGGACCTGGCACGGTCTCCGAACCTCGGTAGGGCGCCAGTGCCACACTGCCCAGCAGCCGGCGCGCCCAGCGTAGCCCGTCCACCGCCGCGCGACGGTCGGCCTCGTCGGCAAGGTAGTTCGGCTGGATGGCCGGGGCGATGGCTGGATCGGGGGAGCGAGCGCGCACCCAGCCGCGGCTGTGCGGCCGCATCTGCCACACGCCGCAGGTCATGCCCGGGAACGGCTGCAGCTTGCCCGTGACCCCTTCGGAGTAGCTGGCCGGTGTGAACACGATCTGGAGGTCCGGCGCGTCCAGGCTCGGATGGGAGCGGATGAACGCGCCGACATGGGCCGGGCTGAGCGAGAGCACGCCCTGGCCGGTGGCGAGCCAATTCGCCACCTCCCACCACAAGCGGGGCCCGCGCGCACGCTCGTTCAGGGTTCTGCCTAGCGCGACGCGGTGCGCCACCCGGGTGGCGAAATGGTCCTGCAGACCTTCGCCGACGCCGGGCAGGTCGTACAATGGCGCGATGCCAATGCTTTGCAGAAGCTTCGCGGGGCCGATACCGGAGAGCTGCAACAGGTGCGGCGAGTTCACCGCGCCGGCGGACAGGATCACCTCACACGCGGCAATCGCCTGGTGCTCCTGCGCGCCTTGGCGATAGATGACGCCGGACGCCCGACGGTTCACGATGTTGAGCCGTTGCACATGTGCACCGGTGACAACTTGCAGGTTCGGCCGGCGGCGTATCGGTGCCAGGTAGCCGGTGGCGGCGCTGTGACGGCGGCCGTTTCGGATGGTGCGCTGGTAATAGGCCACGCCTTCCTGCTCGGCACCGTTGTAATCGGGGTTGCGCGGCACGCCCAGGCTCTCGGCCCCGGCGATGAAGGCTTCGCAGATCGGGTGCCGTTCGTTGATGTCGGACACGTGCTGCGGGCCGCCTGAGCCGTGGTAGTCGTCGGCGCCGCTGGACCGGTCCTCCGAGCGGCGGAAATACGGCAGGACGTCGTCGAACGACCAGCCGCGGTTGCCGAGCTGCGCCCAAGTGTCGAAGTCGCGCTGCTGCCCCCGCACATACAGGCTGCCGTTGATAGCGCTCGAGCCGCCCAGCACTTTACCGCGCGGGAAGTAGATCGGTCGGTTATCCGCCCCGGCGACCGGCTCCGTCGTGTAGCACCAGTTGAACCGGGGGCTCTGGAACGTCTTGATGAAGCCGGCGGGCGCGCGGATGTACGGGTGCAGGTCGGAGCCGCCGGCCTCCAGCAACAAAACGCGGATGGCCGGGTCGGCGGACAGGCGATTGGCCAGAACGCAGCCGGCCGACCCGGCGCCCACGATGACGTAGTCGTACGAGTCGGCCATGCCCGCCCCCTACTCTGCGGCCTGCGCGTGGGCCGAGTGCAGCGTGGGCTCGGTGCCGGCCACTGTTGTCCGCACCATGTGACGACGTTCGTTGCTGCTACGGAAAGGCGTCGCGTGGTGCAGCACGGCCCGGTTGTCCCACATGATCAGGTCGTACGCCGTCCAACGGTGGCTGTAGACGAACCGCTCCTGTGTGCCGAACGCGATCAGCCGGTCGATCAATGCACGGCCCTCCGCCTCGCCCATACCCTCGATCGATCGCGCATGGGCACCGAGGTACAACGCCTTGCCGTTCGGGCTATCGACCACGACGGCCTGCCGCACCGGCGGGTTGGACGCGCGCTCGGCATCCGTCACCAGCGCCGCATCGATGCGGGAGCGGGACCAGCCGAAATCGTGCACCGCGACCAGCCCCTCCACCAGGCGCTTGTCCTCGTCCGGCAGAGCGGCGTAGGCGGCACGCATGCTGGCGTATTGAGTATCGCCGCCCTGCGACGGGATCTCGCGCGCCGACAGCAGGGAGGCGCGGGCCGGCATTGGCTTGAACGACGAATCCGCGTGCCAGACTTGGTTGGCCCGGTTGTTCAGCACCTGCTTGTCGCTCGGCGCACCGATGCTGCCGTCAGCCGCGATGTTGGTCAGCACGATCAGCTTGCTGCCCGCGCCATTCGCCCCAGCCCGCGTCGCCTCAAGCGGACCGAATCGCTCGCTGAAGCGAACCTGCTGCTCGTCGGTGATCCTCTGGTCGGGGAACACGAGCACGGAATAGCGCTCGAACGCATCTCGCACGGTGGCGAGAGTCGCGTCGTCCATGTCGTTGGTAAGATCGAGGCCGCTAACGCTGGCGGCGAAAAGCGGCTGCAACGGGGTGACTGTCGGCATTGTTTCCTCCCTTGTGTCAGCCCCAATAATCGGCACCGGACCGGGGCTGCGGTAGCTATCGGTTGGATGAAACACCTTCCCGCTCACCGGGATAATTGCCCGCTTCGGGGCGCCATCTGTCCCGCCATATGCGTGACGAAGGCGGTGATCTTGGCCGACACGAACTCTCCCTTCGCATGCACCGCGTAGATCTCAGCCTGGTAACCGGCGGGATAGGCACGCAACGCCGGCAAGCACGGCTGCAGGTGTCCGGCCTCGATATCGCCCGCCACCATCCACTCCGGCAGCAGCGCCAGCCCGAGCCCGTCCAGCGCCGCCCGGTGCAGCACCTCGCCGCTGTTACTGCGCAGGGGGCCGGTGACCGCCACCTCGCGCCGTCGCCCGCCCTCTTCGAACACCCAAAGCGCCGGTTCATATTCCCGGTGGTAGGCGAGGCAGGCGTGCCGTGCGCAATCGGCCGGGGCGGCAGGCGGCGTGACCCGGGCGAGATAGGCGGGGCTCGCACACAGCACCCGGCGATCGGCAGCCAATCGCGTGGACGCCAGCGATTTCTCGTCCGGCCGACCCAACCGGATCACCACGTCCACACCGCTCGACGGGCGCAAATCCATAACCTCGGTTAGCGTCAGCTCGACCGAAACTTGTGGGAAGCGGGCGTGGAATCCGGCGATCGCGGGCGCCACATGCAGGATGCCGAATGAGCGCCGGGCCACCACCCGCAGGGTTCCGGTGGGCTGGCCGTGCTCGTCGCCGGCAGAGCGCAAGGCGCCCTCGAGGTCTTCCAGCAACGGGCCGACACGATCGAACAAATGCTGGCCGGCCTCGGTTGCGGACACGCTGCGGGTGGTGCGGTTCAGCAGACGCGCCTTCAACGCCGCTTCCAGCTCCTGCATCTGGCGGGATGCGGCGGTGGCCGACAGGCCGAGGGCACGGCCGGCCCCCGTGATGCTGCCGCGCTCCACGACTTGCTGGAACAGGCGCAAGGTCGCGAGCATGTCCACCGCTAGAGGAACCCCGTGGACAGCCAGGGAATCGCCGCCACGAGGATGACGGCCGCTAGCAACGCGCCGAGATAGGGCCACACCCGGCCCCACGCCTCGTCCGGCGTCGCACCGCCGATGGCGCAGGAAAAGTAGAAGCCCACGCCAAAGGGCGGTGCGAACAGGCCTAGCCCCATCGCCAGCACCACCGTCATGGCGTAGTGCACGTCGTTCACCCCAAGCGCGCGGGCGGCCGGGAACAGCAATGGCCCAAGCAGCACGATGGCGGGGATGCCTTCCAGCACCGAACCCAGCAGCGCGAACACGATGACCGAGACGGCCATGAACCCTGCTTTGCCGCCGGGCACCGCCGCCATCGCCGAGACGAGTTGCTGGCTGAAGCCGGACTGGGTTAGCGCCCAGGCCATCGCCGTTGCCATGCCGATGATCAGCAGGATGGCGCCTGCCAGCGCGGCAGTGTCCACCAGCATGGGATACACCCGGCGCCACGGGGCACGGCGATACAGCAGCAGCCCAACCACGATCGTGTAGCCGATGCCGACCGTGCTGACCTCGGTGGCTGTTGCCACGCCGTCCACCACGGCCGCGCGGATCAGGAACGGCAGCGCCAAGGCCGGCAGCGCCACCAGGAAGCTGCGCCCGATGACGCGCCCGCTCGGCCGCTCCGCCATCCGGTCGGCAGGCGAGGACCGCAGGCGCACAATGACGACCAGCGCCAGCGCGCCCACCGCGGCCGGCAGCATGCCGCCGGTGAACAGCCCGGCGATGGATACGCCTGCAGAGGATCCGATGGTGATCAGCACCAGCGAGGGCGGGATCGTCTCGCTCATGGCTCCGGACGCGGCCAGCTGCGCCACCAGCTCCCCAGGATGCGCCCCCCGCCGCCGCATGCCGGGGAACAGGCTGGGCGCGATCGCCGCCATGTCCGCCGCCTTGGAGCCGGATATGCCTGAGACCAGGTACATGCCTCCCAGCAGGGCATAGCTCAGCCCGCCGCGGACATGGCCCAGCAGCGCTACCAGGAACCCGATCAGCGCCTGCGCCAGGCCCATGAGCTCGATCAGCAGGCCGAGCAGGATGAACATGGGCACCGCCAGCAGGATCAGCTCGGACGTGCCCTCGTCGATGCGGTCGACCACGATGGACAAGGGCAGGTCGGTGGTGGTGGCGAGGTAGGCGAGGGTCGCGGCGCCGAACGAGTAGGCGATCGGCGTTCCACTGGCCACGCACACCCCGACCAGCCCGACGAAGAACAGGGCCAGGTTCGCGTTGCCGAGATCGGTCAGCCAGTCTTGCGCCAGATAGCAGCCGGCGCACACCAGCAACACCAGCGCCGTTCCGGCCAGGGCATGCCTTAGGCGGCTCCGGCCGAACAGCCGCACCAGCGCCAGCAGCGCCATCAACGCCGAACCCACCAGGATCGCCGCAACGCGCAGCCCGTCATGGATGCGCAGGGCGGGCGTGATGACGCTCCACTGCTCCTGCGCATGCTCCAGCGCCGGCTCCACCAGCACCAGGGTGCACGCGGCGGACACTGCCAGACCAAATGCGTCCAACCAGGGGCGGAGGGCGCCGGGCAGCATGCCGACCACGGCGGTCAGTCGCATGTGCTCGCCGCGGCCGAGCGCGATCACCGCGCCGAACATGGCAAGCCATAGGAACAGCGCGGATGCCAACTCGTCCGACCACACGAGCGGGTGGTTCAGCACGTAGCGTGCGACCACTCCGGCTGCGAGCACCAGCACCTCGATCACGACCAGGGCGGCAGCGAGCGGCTCCACCAGGCCGAGAACCAACCGCTCTGTCCGACTAAAATTCCGTAGGACGGCTGTCGCCTGGGTGGTGCCGGCGCTCATTTCCATCACGGTATGCTCAGGCGAGCTTGCCGGTGTATTTCTCCAGCGCCGCCCACAGCTCCGGGCCGAACTTCCCCTGCCACTGCTTGTAGAACCCGGCATCCCGCAGCTTGGCCCGGAACAGCTCCGGATCCGGCCGATTGAATTGCATCCCCTGCTTCTCGATCTCGGCCTGCAAACCTTCGTTCAGTGTGCGCAGCGCGACCCGCTGGCCCACGGCCGCCTGGTTGATGTTGCGGCTGACAACCTCCTGCAGGTCCGGCGGCAGGCGGTTGAATGCGCGCGAATTCGCCAGCACCCACAGCCCATCCCACACATGGCTGGTGAGCGAGCAATACTTCTGCACCTCGTAGAACTTCCAGCTGTCGATCAATGCCAGCGGGTTCTCCTCGCCATCCACCAGCTTGGTTTGCAGCGCGGAGTATGCCTCCTTGATGTTGATGCTGCTCGGGCCAGCACCCATGCTCTCGAACAGCGAGGTCAGGATCGGCATCACGGGGATCCGGATCTTGAAGCCTTGCAGGTCCTCGGGTGAGCGGATCGGTCCGCGGCTGGAGGTGATCTGGCGGAAGCCGTTGTCCCAGATTTTCTCGAATGGATGGATGCCCGCCGCCTCGATCCTGCTACGGATCGCGGCGCCGAAATCGCCGTCCATAGCGGCCCAGACGGTGTCGTAGTCCTTGAATGCGAAGCCGATGCCGTTGGCCCCAGCCTCCGGCACGACGGTTTGCACGATCAAGCCGGAGATCGGGAACAGATGGATGGCGCCGGACCGCAGCTGGCTGAACATGTCGGTGTCGCCGCCCAGCTGGTTGTTGGGGAACAACGTGATGTTCAAGCGCCCGCCCGACTGTTCGCGGATGCGGTCGATGGCCGCTTGCGCCTGCGCGTTGGACGGGTGGGTCGGCGGGATGTTGGTGGCGAACTTCCAGTTGAACTCCGCCGCACGTGCCGGGCGGGACAGCAACGCGGGCGCGGCAAGCATGGCGGCGCCTATGGCAAAGGCTCGGCGATTGATGGTCATGGTGTAGTCTCCCTAAAGCCCGGAGCTTCGAGGCTCCCGTTGCGACTTGCGTCGATTAACCAGTCGTGTCGGCGGTTGGTCAGGCGGTTTCAACGGCCCCTACTGTGTCCAGCATCCGGCTTTTGCCGTTCAGCACGTGCTGCTCGAACGCTCGCGCCGTGCGGGCCTCGTGCCCAGCCCGGATGCCGTCCAGAATGCGGCCGTGCTCCAGAACGGAGCAGCGGAGTTGGTGCAGGGTTCCGAGATTGTGCCGCCGCGAGAGCTGCAGTTCCGTCACGATCATCTCGTGCAGGGAACTCAGGCGCGCGTTGCCGGCGAAGCTGAACAAGTCGCGATGGAAGCGCCCGTTCAGGCTTCGATAGCGTTCGATTGCCCCGTCGGCGAGAGCCGCGGTCATGGCCGTCTGGCATTGGTCGAGCGCTTGCAACTGGTCGGCCCCGATCCGGGATGCCACCAGCCGGCCAGCACTGCGGGCCAACCCGGCATGGACGTCGAACAGGTCGAACATCTCGGGCAGCCCAAGCTGGCGGATGAATACGCCCCGGTTGGGGATGATCGTGACCAGCGCCGATTGCTCCAACCGGCGAACGGCCTCCCGCAAGGCGGAGCGGCTGACCTGCATCTGCTGCGCCAACGCGTTCTCGTTCAGCTTGGCCCCAGCTGCGAGCACGCCGTCGGCCAGCATGGTGCGCAATCGTGCGTCGATGCTGGCCACCAACGGCTCAACCGGCCCGCGCGCGACTGGAGGTTGATGCGCGGTCGTTTCGGCACTGGCGATAACGCGCGCCACCTGATCGGCCATGTCGTCCAGGTTTGTCCTCCCGCCAGCACGGTTTGCCAAGAACTTTGCCACAGAGTTTGCTGACAATCAATTGGTTATTGTCGACAATCCGTCGGTGCGTTTACACCATGGGCTTTGCGTGTTGATTTTTGCTGAGAACTGACCCGGCGTTTTCGCCGAGATTTGACCCGTGTAGGCGGTATCTCCCGCGTGCTGCGGGCTTGGGTCAAGCGGGTGTTTTGGTCTTCCTGCTTTTTCCGTCGGCCGAGCTGTTCTTGAACCTGAAACTGTCGTTGCCGGTTTCCAGGATGTGGCAGTGGTGGGTGAGCCGATCGAGCAGCGCCGTCGTCATCTTGGTGTCGCCGAAGACGTTGCCCCACTCGCTGAAGCTCAGGTTGGTGGTGATCACCACGCTGGTCCGCTCGTAGAGCTTGCTGAGCAGGTGGAACAACAAGGCACCGCCCGAGGAGCTGAACGGCAGGTAGCCGAGCTCGTCGAGGATCAGGAGATCCAGGCGGAGCAGGCGATCGGCGAGCTGCCCGGCCCGGTTGGCGGTCTTCTCCTGCTCCAAGGCGTTGCCGAGGTCGACTGTGGAATAGAACCGGACCTTCTTGCAGCCGTGCTCGATGCCCTGGACGCCGAGTGCGGTGGCGAGGTGATCTCCTACCGATTGCCAAGTGCCTTTGACGGTTAAGCGAGGCTTTCAGCACGGTGCTTGCGACGGGCATTCCTGATCTCGACGGGGATGCTGAACTGCTCTGTGACAATAGCCCTGCCTTCGGCGACGCTGATTGGCTTACCAGCATGGTCACGCAATTCGTAAGGTTCGCCGGTACGTAGGACCTTGCCGATCCGGTTCACGATCCGGGTCGCTACGGCACACAAGGCCTGTTTGTGGTGGTGGCCTTTGCGGACCATCAATCGCCAATAGACCTCAGCCAGTCCCGGATCGATCCGGCGTGCAGCATCGGCGGCCAGGTAGAGTGCGCGCTTGATACGGTTGTTGCCGGACTGGGTGATGCTCTGGCCAGGTTGGTCAGCACCGCCCGACGAGTTGGTGCGTGGAAACAAACCGCAGAAGCCGCGGAGCTGGTGCAATCCTGCGAAACGCCGTGCCTCATGCAACACGCCGAGCACGAGAGGGGCCAGAGCATCGCCGATCCCTGGGATCGTGCGGAGGGCGTCAGATGGATGAAGTTTGCCGTACAGCGCTTCGATCTGGCGGCCGAGCTTGCCAAGTTGGCTTTCCAACAAGCGCATTCGATCAATCTCGATGGCGACCTCTAATTGCAGGAGTTCGAAGTTTACTGCAGTTCCGTGGAGGCGTTGCGTCTCGAGCGCGGCAGCTTTGAGGCCATCCACCAGCTTGTCGGCAAAAGGACCGCCATGGGGATGGTTGCCACTGGCGTGCTTGGCAACGAACCCGAGCACCGTCGTGCGCCGCGCCTTGATGACGTCGGCAGGATTGAACATGTCGTGCAGGATCGCCAGCGCCAGATTCGTGCGGAAATCAGGCAATACGGCTTCGATCGCGGGGGATGCCCATCGCACCAGGTCGATCAGCCTTCGTTTGATGGTGGTGACCTCCTCTTCGAGACGCTCACGCTGGCGCGTCAGACGTTGTAGGGCATGGCGATCGGCGTTAGGCACGTAGACAGGGTCGACCGGCACACCACCGAACAACGGGATCGCGCCGAGCACGTAGGCATCCGCTGCATCGGTCTTGGTGTGCTCGCTGAGATAGCGACGCAATGCGCGAACCCGCTGTCCCTTCACCCGGATGGCTTTGATCCCGGCTTGCTCAAGCCAGTGGGCGACCGGGAACCAGGACATTCCGGTCGGCTCCATCACGGCGGTGATGGTGCTGCCAGCTGGCAACCCATCGCGAAATTTAGCTACCAAGCCGCTGAGGCTGTCGGACGTCAGGCGGAAGCGGATCGGCTTTGCGTGTGGGCGTCCGTCGTCGAAGATACGGGCAACGTGATCGCCGCGGATGGCGAGGT
>CAXTWC010000183.1:0-11368 GCA_964247805.1 uncultured Acetobacteraceae bacterium
GCTACGAACCCAAGCGGCACAGCGGTCGAACCAGGTTGCGATGGCTTCGTCGTAGATGGTTGTGGCCGAGTCGAACGGCAGGTCGGAGATGACGCAGAGCACCAGCATCACCATTTCCAGATCGGTGATCGTCCCCGGGCCGATGGGCCGCTGACCGCCATGCCTGACCGTGGCAAGCCCGAAATCGGTGTTGGCCATCAGCGCGCGGGCACCGTTCGACGCGGTGGCGAACCCGGTGCGCAAGGTGCGGCGGTGTGCGGCGTCGTCCTGCGGGCCCTGCCCCAGCCGCATTAGCGCGGCCATCTGACTGATCGCAGTGGCGAGTTGCTGACGCGCCGCCTGGGTGACGCTGACCGGCCAGATCGTGCTGAAGACGACCAGAACGATGATGTTGCCCAGAACGATCCCGATCACCCGGTCCCGCGCCGTCTGCATGTCCAGCGTCGGGCCGTAGCCCTGCAGCATGGTAAGGTAGTAGGCCAAGCCTATCTGCCAGCCAGCATAGCTGATCCGTTCGCTGCCGCATGCCACCCAACCGGCCAGCAGGGTCACCACTCCGAGTGCCAGCAGAAGCTCGCCGAGGTCGGTCATCAGCGGCATAAGTAACAGGATGCTGGCGATCCCGAGCGCACCGCCGATTAGTGCGCCGACGATGCGCAGCGTGGCCTTGTGCAGGCTCTCGCCGACCGTGCCCAACGACACGAAGAAGCCGGTGACGACGCAAGTATCGATCGCCGGCCAGTCCAGCAAGCTTTCCGCCGCGTAGGACAGCATCACCGCGACCGTCACCTTCAAGGCAAAGCGCAACGTGTCTGGGTTGCGGGCCGCGCCTGGCACGATCAGGTGGCCGGCGGCGTGGGGCGGCTTGGCCGCAACAGAGGGCGGGTAGTCGAGGGCTTCCTGGATGGCTGCGGCCGACCGGGCGATCTCGGCCGCCAAGGGTCGGACCGCGGCTGATGCCGTCGCGGCCACCGGCGCGGCGCCCACGATCGGCGCGGCACCAGTTCGCAGTCGTCGCTCCGCTTCCCGCAGACCGTCGGCCCATGGTTGCAGGCTGGCTTGCGGTGCATCGACCATGGGCCAGGCCAGCAACGCCACGGCGAGTTGTTGCGTTGAGGCGATCAGGCTGGCGTAATCCGGGGCACGTGTCAGCACCCCGGCGGCGTGGAGCATCTTCGACAGACCGGCCGACCCAGCCCGTGTGCGGGCCGCTAGCGCCTTCAACGCACCCGGCTCACCCGCGCAAAACGCCGCGCATGCCCCAACCCGGTCCGCCAAGCCGGTGCGCAAAACCTGGATCGGCTGGCGGCCTGTCAGCAGGTTAGCCACCACGACCAATGCCACCGGTAATGCAACGACGGGTGCCAACCAGAGGACGAAGTGCAGCAACGCTTCCTCCGGCGGCAGGGACAGCAATTCCGGCGCCCCCGGCTCCGTCGTGTTGCTCACGTCGGACGACTGCAATGCCAAGCCGAGCACCTGGTCGCCGATGGTCAGCCCGTAGGCCATGATGAACCCTACGGCAAAAGCAGCCGGACCGAGCGGTGACATGCGGGACAGGAACAGGGCGGTGAAGGTGGCGAGCGCGATCAGCGGAACCCGCAGGGCTGGCTCCGACAGGCTCGCCATGAACAGGACGATCGTGGCAAACACGGCGAACACGATCGCTGTCCCCGCCACGACGGCCGTCATCACCGTGGAGCTACGTTCGTCGCGGGACACGAACAGCACTACGTAGGCGGATACGGCGATTTCCGGCATCCGGAACGTCTCGCCGATCGCCACCGTCGCCAGCACGAGGACCACGAGCCGCATCGTGTCCGCCAGTCGACCCGGTCGTGGCCGCAATTCTCGCAGCAAGGCAGCCAAGCCGCCCTGGCCTGCGCCTTGGTCGGCAAAGGGTAACGCGGCGCTCAACGGTCTATAACGATTACGGCGGAGGCGCCGAGCCGCATCAGGTTCGGCGGCGGCGAAGACAGGCGGATGCGCACCGGGAAACGTTGTGCGATGCGAACCCAGCTCAGGCTGCGGGGAACGCGGGGGAGCCCGCCCACCGACACGCCCTCGTCCGGCGATACGCCAACGCCCAGGCTGTCCACCACACCATCCACCACCTGGTCCGGCGAGCTCAGCACATACACGCCAGCATGCTGACCCGGCTGCAATCCCCTCAATTCCGTCTCGCGAAAGTTCCCGACGGCGTACCATTGGTCTGTGTCGATGATGGTGAATAGCGGATGACCCGCCGCCCCATACTCACCGGCAGACGTCTCCAAGCCCGTGATCACGCCGTCGCAGGGCGAGCGTGTCTCCGTGAGCCGCAGGTTGCGCTCGGCCAGCGCGACCGAGGCCAGCGCCGCCAGGATCTGCTGTTCGGATGGCTTGATGCTGCTTACGCCTTGGCGCGCTTCCTGCGCCTGCTGCCGGGCTTGCTCGAGCGAAATGCGCGCGGTCCGCTGGGACGTACGCGCCTGGTCCACCTGCTCCGCCGTCACGTAGCCACGAGGCAATAACGGCTCCATCCGCGCGAGCGTGCTGCTGGCGAGAGCCAACTGGGCCTGCGCGCTGCCGATCCCGGTATTGGCGGCGTCGGCCTTGCTGGCCTGCGATGCAACAAGGTCTGTGGTGACACTCAACTGGGCCCGTAACCCGGCCAATTGCGCCTGCGCCTGTTCGAGCTGTAGTCGGTACGGCTCCGGGTCTATCGTGAATAGCAGGTCGCCGGCATGGACCATCTGATTGTTCCGCACCCGTAGCGCGATAACCCGCCCGCTGACATCAGGCGCCATGTGCACGACATCGGCGTTGATAAAGGCATCATCGGTCCGCGGGCGATGATCCAGTCGCTGCGCCGTTAGAACCGCGCCAATGATCGCGACCCCGATCGAGCCGAGCGTGAACAAGGCTCCGAGAATTCGCCCGAAAGTTTTCATCAGCCTTATTGCCCGAACTGGAACAACCAAGTGAACAGCGTGACTGCCACCGCGAAAGCAAAATAACCGAGGGGCGGGGCGAGCACGTACTTGTTTAGGTGGACACCTCCGACCAGCAACCGCGCGAGACCAGCGGCACTACAGCCAACGGCGGCGCAAAGCATCCACGCAGGAAAGAACGAGCCCAATATATCTTGCGACGGAGCGCGGCTGCAGCCCGACAGCCCGACCAGGAGAAGGCTGGCCGGCGTCACGGACGCTAAGCTTTGCTTTACGTGATCGCCTTTAAACTTTATCGATTTGCGCAGCGGCTTCATCGCATTGCAGTCTTCATGACCAGATCGCTTTGCTCAGTGCCCTTGGAGCGAATACCTAGCCGAGAACGTCCGTCAGAGCCATTCCATGAATTTCTTTCAGTTGCCTCATGTGGAGATTTCACGGGCAATGAAGGATTTAGATTCAATTTCTTCGACGTGGACCGCTGCCGCCTTGAACTGGTCTATGAGCCAACGCAAGCTCGGACTTCTATCAGAACGTTCGTGCCACACCGCTTCGACTGGCACGGACAACGGCGAGTAGGGCAGCTCCAGCATGACAAGGCCATCCCGCTCGACACTACGTTGGGCTAGCCGGCGGGGTAAGGTCGCGATCATATCGGTCGCTTCCACTACTGCAGCAACCGATCCATAACTCGGTAGCGTTAGGGCGACCCGGCCGACAACATGCCGGCTCTTGCCACTGGTTTCAACCAGCAGTCGCTCGATCCACGTCCGTCGTACGACGCCGCGTTCATCAAGAAAGCCATCCCCTACATCGGCCTTGCTGCCGGTGAACTCGACAACGGTGTGTGGGAACGCAAACAATCTTTGCCGGGTCACTTTCTGCTTGGTAAGGGGATGCCCCGATCGCACAATCATAGCTTCCTGTTCCCGCATCAAGATCTGCCGGCGGCATCGGTCAGGCAATTTGCCGAACCAACCCACGACGAGATCGATCCTTCCGTCATCGAGACTTTCCACAATATCCATTCGGCTCATCGGAAACACCTTGAGGCTTGCGTAGGGTGCGACCAACAGCAACCGCGAAACAACGAGCGGCAAGATCGTAATCCCGAGCATGTCGGATGCGGCAACCCCGAAGGTCCGAACTATCTGGTCAGGAGCAAATGGCCGCGCGTCCAAGGCCCGCGCTAAGCTGCCAAGCCCCTCGCGGATACCGGGTGCAAGCTCAATTGCCCTCTGGGTTGGAATCATTTCGTTTGGACCAGCAACGAAAACTTCGTCATCCAACAAATTGCGTAAGCGGGTCAGCGCGTGACTTACCGCTGAGGCGGTGACGCCAAGTTCACGACCTGCGGCCGCCACACTCCGATGCATCATGATCATATCGAAAACGCGAAAGAGGTTAAGGTCTAAGCGTTCCATATTTGGAGGTTCCTACCCAAAATGGCAGTCAGTTACGGCAACGCTGAATGGCTTTCAGTCGGACTCGCGATTCGGTCTTATGGTCTCCGTCCCATCACATAGACTTCACATAGACTTCGTTCCGGTACGTAGCGGTTCCAAACTTTTTGCGTAACGACTCTCCTTTCGCGTCGGCGGTCCCACCAGAATGATGAGGGAGGCTTTTCCATGTGGGTCTAAATCGCCGCCCTCTCCCTTTGTAGCTCGACCATTGGCTGTGTCGTTTACAGTGCGGCTTAGGGCATGAGCGATGCCGCATGATATGCGGTCGAGACGTTGGTAAAAGTCAGTTGCTGTCCTGAAATTCTGAAATTCTCTCATACTGCACATCGTACTTGAGGGTACTGCGCTAAGGTTCAGTTGACTTAAAGGACAGGTTGGACGTCAGCGCCGTCCAGAGTTCGTTGGATGGTCAAACGTTTAAGCCGATAACTACACCGGCTGTTGGCAACAGGCAGGCAAATTGCGAGGCGCCTTTCCATGCCAGTAGACTTTTAAGATGCGCTTTCGACACCCTTAGTACTACTCAGCGGCCTCGTCCCTGGTGGCGGTAGCGCTCCGACGAGCTCGTCATTAAAAGCTTCGGGTCGACTCATTCTCGCGGCGCTTTACAGGCAGACAGTTCCGGGCGGCTTGACGTCGGTCACTACAGCCATATCGCGACAACTAATAAACCGACGGTACTCGCCCCCAGCCGAGCAACGGTCAGGGATAAGCCAAAGTCGTTCGACCGATCAAGCAAGAGCAGATTGGAACGATCTCAATCACCGGCTCTGACTAATTTGCCCAGCCAACTGGCCAAGCAGAGCGCTCATGCTTGCGACAATCTCGTTGGTTCGGGTGTGGTCCGTGCGGATCGAGAAGGTAAACCGGTTGATTGGCCCCCCCTCGCTCAGCCCATCCCGCGCCAACTCCTGCCAGGACCCGGCCAGGCTTACCTCGTCGTCTGTCCCGGCCACGAACCGGTCAAACTCCACAGAGAGCCGCTTTGGCTGGTAGGTACTCGAACTACTCGCCGGGATAGGTAAGTCCTCATTCAGGATACGCGGCACTGCTTGATCCAGCGGCTCCGCCCAACGCTCGAACTCGTGGATGTCGACGGTGCCGGCCCCCGTTCGCTCAACTAATTGAGGCCGATCGAGTATAGCCGGCAAGCGGACGTTGCTCACCAACCATTGCGGCCCGGCCGACAGGGCTTTCGGCGGGACGGAGAACAGCGTGTAGTAGTGGTTCTCCGGGGCAGAAGAGCATGCGCTCAGCAGGCAAATCGTAAGCCAACCCGAAATGTTGCGTATCATCGAGCGCTTCCCCCACCCTTGCCCCAAACGAGCGATCCCGGGTGGTCTTCCAGGTAATCCGACAACGCGTGCAGCGACTGTGCCGCCTGCTTCAGCTCGGTCAAGGTGGTAGCCAAATTCCCGCCGCTACGACCTTCGCCAAGTGCCTGCCCGGTTACACTGATCGTGGTTGATGCCTGCCTCAGCATGGCATCGGCGTTGGTCGACACGGACCGCAAGCCGTTCAGCAGCGGCGCTGCCTGCAGGTTGGCTGTGTGCGTCAGCCGGTCAAGATTGGCGAGCGAGCGGTCGAGCGATGATAGGGAGTGCTTCACTTCCGGCGATGTGAATAGCTGGCCCAGGGTGCCGACGGTGCCCTGCACCGTCGTGAGCACGCCCTTGGCCGCCTGCAGGATCGAGTCGAGATCGTTGGTACCGACAACCGGAATTTCCGGCAGCGCTCCCCGATCGACCATCGCCAACTTCGGCGCGTCCTGCACGAAGTTGAGCGAGATAACCTTTTGCCCCGTTAGCAGATTCCCAGACTCCAATTGCGCGCGGAGGCCTTGATCAACGAAGCTTCGAAACGCTGCATAGGCGCGCTCCTCGAACCCGGCGGTGGACGCCTCCGCGTTGACGAGCCGGACACGCTGCGGTTCCACGTCGATGGTCACGGGCACGGTGATTTTGGCAGTGGCTGCATCGTACTCCATGTGTACGTCCGTAACCTCGCCAACCCGGATACCCCGCATGCGCACGGCGTTGCCTACCGTCAGTCCCTGCGCGCTGCCGGGGAGATGCAGCAGGAAAGCCACCTTGCGGGTGTAGAGGGCATCGCGCGCTTCGTCGGAGTTATTGTAGAGGGAGAACGGGGCCATCGGCTCGGCGACCGCGCCTGGCTCGCCACCCTGGGGCACGTCGAACGAGACGCCGCCGGCCAGAATCGATTGCAGCGACTCCGTATGCAACCGCAGCCCGTCGCTACCCAACTGGAGCGACATGCCGGATGCGTTCCAAAATCGCGTGCCCTCGTGCACCAATTGGTCATGCGGAGCCCGAACAAAAATCCGGACAGTCGCGCTGCCATCCCGGTCGGACAAGGTATAGCCGAGTACCTCGCCGACGGAGATACCATGGAACGTTACCGGCGCTCCCTGGCTTACAGAGCCGAGGCGCTGTCCCTGCAGCACGTATTCGGTCCCAGGCACACCGGCGCGGACGACGGGCGGATCCTCGAGCGCTGTGAACTCGTGCGTTGAAACGCCGGTGCCGGGTTCCATCTCGACATAGGCCCCGGAGATCAACGTATCGAGCCCCGAGATACCGCCGGCAGAGAGGCGTGGCCGCACCACCCAGAACCGTGTGCCGGCATTCAAATGTCCCTCGGCAAAGCGGTTCATTCGGACGTGGATGGTCACGTGCGACAGGTCGGCGCTGGGCTCCAATGACTCAACGATGCCGAGCTCAATCTGATTGTGACGAACCTGGGTCTTTCCGGCTTCCAGCCCGCTGGCGGTCTGCAGCATGATCGCGATCATCGGCCCCCGTTGCGAGAGCGTGCGGTAGCCGAGCCAACCGGCCGCCACCAAAGCGACCACAGGTACGAGCCAGACCAAGGAGAAACGGTGGCGCTCCTGGACAGCGCGGGTCGGGATAATCGCTTCAACCATCGCTTGCTCCTGCGGCGTCCCACATCAGGCGGGTGTCGAAACAGTCAGTGGCCAGCATCGTGACGAACACGACGGCACCGAAGGCAAGCACGCCCACACCCGGCTCGATCGTTGCGAGGTTACCCAGCGTCACCAAGGCCGTTAGCAGACCGGCAACGAAGATGTCTACCGCCGACCATCGGCTGACAAGTTCGATCAGCCTATACAGCCGCGTGCGGTCGGCCAAACGCCGTCGCGAGCGCAGCTGTGTAGATAGTGCCAGCCACGCAAGTCCGACTAGCTTGAGTAGGGGGACTGCGACGCTGGCCGTGAACACGATCACAGCGAGTGGCCAGTCGCTGCCATTAAGCAGCTCGATGACGCCGCCAAGGATGGTCGCCGACGCCCGGTGGCCAAACGAGACCACTGTCACCACCGGGTATAGATTGGCCGGCACATACAGGATCAGCCCGGTGAGCACCAACGCCGTCGTCCGGATCTGACTCGCCGGCTTGCGCCGGTGCAGAGACTGCCAGCAGCGAGCGCAGTTCGGTGCCAGTGACTGTACCAGCCCGCAGGTGCGGCACCCGATCCAGTGCTCCGGCACAGGCTGAGGCGGCACCGGCAGCGGCGGGCTAATCAGGTCCCACGTGGCGCCGCGGTCGAGTGTCAAATCAACCGCTGCAAACGCCAGAACCAACAGCGCCAGCGACCACAACCCAATGCCGATGTCGACCGTAGCCAGATCGTGCAATTTGGTGAGCGCGACAAGGGTGCCGACAAGAAACACGTCAAGCATCGCCCACGGCCGAAGCCGGTCCGACCACCGCAGCATCGTCGCCAGATGTGGTGGACGCTGCGTGCCTCGAACACGTAGCAGCACGTAACAGAGCGCCCCAACTCGGCCAAGCGGCGCAACGAACGAGATGGCGAGCACGAAAACCGCGAGTGGCACTAGGCCGTGATCAGCTAAACCGGCGACACCGGACGCCAATCGCACACTCTGGCCGCGTCCAGCAACGTCGATCGCTATGAAGGGGAAGAGGTTGGCTGCGACGAAAAGCACAACCGAGGCAAGCGAGAATGCGAGCGCCGCATCACCCTGGATCAGGCCGCTCCCGAACGAAGCCCGGCATCGACAGCAGCGTCGAGTGTATCGTGCTATCGGCGTGGGCTTCTGCTGCAGCCAGCCGCAATCCGGACACTCGATAAAGTCTTTTGGCTCGAGCACTGCAAAGGCAAGCTCGGTTTTGGCCGGAGCTCCCGTCATGCCGAACGAAGGTTTTCGAGGCGCACAGTCCTGTGGTCGTCCAATTCGGTTTACCTATGAAGATACAGTGAGGAGTGACGTCGCAGGCAAGCCGATCGCCCGCCTGGTGACGTCCCTTCCGCATACGCAAGTCCAGTCAAATCCGGCCGAGCGCCGTGCCGGCCGATCAAACGGCTTCTCCGATGCCTGTCGCAAGATGGATGGCAGCCCCACTACATGAAGCTGCGTCTCGACCGACTTGCCGGTCTTCTAAATGTCGCCGAGCGAGAACTCCCGATTGACGGTGCTCGAGCAGAGAGCACTTTGCCGGACTGGCCTTTGGCATCAAGTGGGATTGGATGTCTTGGGATCTGCTATTGCGGACGTGTTGTTAAGCGGCATGTAGGGCCCAGATCAATGAATTAACGAATCTAGCTCAATTCGCTCGCGATCGAAATCCATGAACGCTAGACACGTTTTAGCTGAAACCTATTCATCATACATTCGGAACGGATTCCCGTTGGAAAGGGTTCAGCCTTATAAGGTGCCATTTCACTCAATCTACCGGTTCAGATGCCGGAACCTTCGATCGGCGGCCTGGCCGACGACGCTCGTCGAGCCTACTACATGGTGGCTTTACTAGCGTCGTATTACGCATTTGAAGCTATATCGACGAGGTAGGATCGGCTTCCTCAACCTGAGCAGCAACCGCCTTGAACTGGTCTATGAGCCAACGCAAGCTCGGACTTCTATCAGAACGTTCGTGCCACACCGCTTCGACTGGCACGGACAACGGCGAGTAGGGCAGCTCCAGCATGACAAGGCCATCCCGCTCGACACTACGTTGGGCTAGCCGGCGGGGTAAGGTCGCGATCATATCGGTCGCTTCCACTACTGCAGCAACCGATCCATAACTCGGTAGCGTTAGGGCGACCCGGCCGACAACATGCCGGCTCTTGCCACTGGTTTCAACCAGCAGTCGCTCGATCCACGTCCGTCGTACGACGCCGCGTTCATCAAGAAAGCCATCCCCTACATCGGCCTTGCTGCCGGTGAACTCGACAACGGTGTGTGGGAACGCAAACAATCTTTGCCGGGTCACTTTCTGCTTGGTAAGGGGATGCCCCGATCGCACAATCATAGCTTCCTGTTCCCGCATCAAGATCTGCCGGCGGCATCGGTCAGGCAATTTGCCGAACCAACCCACGACGAGATCGATCCTTCCGTCATCGAGACTTTCCACAATATCCATTCGGCCCATCGGAAACACCTTCAAGCTTGCGTTGGGTGCGACAGACAGCAATCGCTTCATGACAGCCGGTAAAATGGTGATCCCGGGCAGATCGGAACAGGCAACCCCAAATGCCCGGATCATCTGGGCCGGAGCAAATGGTCGTGCGTCCAAGGCTCTCACCAAGCTTCCGAGCCCCTCACGGATACTGGGGGCAAGCTCAATTGCCTTCTGGGTTGGAATCATGCCGTTTGGCCCAGCAACGAAAACCTCGTCATCCAACAGCTTGCGTAAGCGGGTCAGCGCGTGGCTTACCGCCGAAGCAGTTACGCCAAGCTCACGGCTTGCGGCCGCCACACTGCGATGTACCATAACCATATCGAACACACGAAATAGATTAAGATCAAGACGCTCGATCGTCATAGGTTTCCCTTAGCTAATGATAACCATTCACGGTTATGCTGAATCGCCTTCATTACTTGCGGCCAGCCGTTCCTATTGCTATCTCACTTTTCGTTGGAACTACGAATGAAACCCCTGTGGGGTGGAGTCTCCTAGAACTTGTCACGTCATCGTTGTCCTAACCTAGACGGCTCGAACAACCTACCCCGATCATAAAAGAGGCTCGTATCATGTGGATTAGAACTTCCGTGCTGTCTTCGCTCTATTTCGTTGGAGTATCGGCGGTGGCGCCAAACGTGTCCGCACAGGGCATGACAGGTGGCGCTTCATATGCGGTCGAGACTTCGGCGAAACCCGGTTGCCGTCCTGTCGTACTGCATATCGTACGTGAGGGCAGCGAGCTCACTGGTGTAGTGTTCTTCAAGGACGGTTCAGGAGTTAGCACCGTTCAGGGTTCGACCGATGGTCACACGCTTCAGTGGACGATGACACCGGCGAATGGCAAAGGACCGTCCGGCCAAGTCACCGGGCAGGTATCTCCTCAAGGTAGTTTAACCGCGCGTTTGACTGGCTCAAACTGCACACTCGAGACGACGGTTCCACAGTACCGCGAGTACGGCGGCGGCGGTGGGTAAGCGTAATTCAAAGTCTAAGCGATGTGTGAGCCCTCAAGATCGGGCTCATTCATTTGCTCTGCATCCGAAATCTTGCTGGACCATCAGCGGAATGCCGCAGAACGAAAGAGCTGGATTTCGGCGCCCATGATGCGCGGCGGGAGGAGTACAACAGGGTAAGTTCGATATCCTGTCCACAGCCGGGCTTGCTGCACGCCTGAAAAGACATGGCGACAAGAACGATCACGAAAATCTGGCGTGAGCAGGCAGACGCTATCGGCTGGGACCATAAGACGGTCTTGGGCCAGACCAGGCACGAGGCTCTTTCGGACGCCGATCGGCCCGACCAGGCCTACCGGCTTGCGGCCCGCCACCTGCCCAGAATTTCATACGGCGGCCGTCCTCGACCACGACAAGCTGCGGACGTACGCGGCGCGTGGCCTGATCGGCGTCGGGGGCGGGGTCGATGACATCGATCGCGTCGTGGCGTTAATCCGTAAGCGTCGCGACGGCAGCATCTGGCGGCCGATAGCTGGCTCATGATCTGCTC
>CAXTWC010000184.1:0-11303 GCA_964247805.1 uncultured Acetobacteraceae bacterium
GAACCCGGCGCCACCCGTCACCAGCACACGCTTACGGGTCAGGCTCATGCGAGTAGCACTCCTCATCAAATGTCATGTCGCTTGTAGAAGATCAAACCGGGCTCAGCAAACCTCTCGTGTACAATAGCGCACTACCGGTCAATGATGTGTTACCAGCGCTCGATGCCGCGCTGCAGGCTGGAAACGCCGTGCTGGTTGCGCCTCCGGGAGCAGGCAAGACGACGCTGGCGCCATTGCATTTGCTAGGACGCTTGCCAGGCCGGATCGTGATGCTCGAACCGCGCCGGCTGGCTGCGCGCGCGGCTGCAACCCGGATGGCCAGCCTGCTTGGGGAGGAGGTTGGGCAGACTGCCGGGTTCCGCACCCGCATCCAGTCCGCCGTTTCCGCCGCGACCCGGATCGAAGTGGTAACGGAGGGCCTGCTGGTGCGCCGCCTGCTGTCCGATCCTGGGTTGGACGGGGTGGGGCTCGTGATCCTGGACGAAATCCACGAGCGCGCCTTGGCGGCGGATCTCGCCTTGGCGTTGTGCCTCGACCTACAGCGCCAACTGCGGCCCGAGTTGCGGCTGCTGGCGATGTCGGCCACCGCCGATGGCGCGCGCCTATCCGCCCTGATGAACGCACCCGTGGTGGAAAGCGCCGGCCGGATGTTCCCGGTCGCGGTCGAGCATGCCAAGCGCGACATCGCCTCCCCGCGCGACCTGCCTGGCGCCATGGCCGCCGCAATCCGGGAGGCGCTGGCGGCACACGAGGGCGACATCCTGGCCTTCCTCCCCGGCATGGGCGAGATCCGCCGCACGCAATCGGCGCTGGACGGATGCGGCGCGCTGGTGCTGCCGCTGCACGGCGACCTGCCGCCGACGGAGCAAGATCGTGCGTTGCGAGTGGCCGACGGGCGCCGGGTCGTGCTCGCCACCAGCATCGCCGAGACGTCGCTGACGGTGCCCGGCGTGCGGATCGTGGTGGATGGCGGATGGCGCCGGACGCCTCGGCTGGACACGGCGAGCGGGCTGACCCGGCTGGCCACCGTGCGCATCAGCCGTGCCGCCGCCGAACAGCGGGCCGGGCGCGCCGGGCGGGAGGCGCCGGGGGTGGCGATGCGTTTGTGGTCCCCGGCGGTGCACCGTGGCTTGGCCCCGTTCGACCGGCCGGAGATCGAGAGCGCGGAGCTGAGCGGCCTGGTGCTGGACTGCCTCGCCTGGGGCACGCCGCCGGAAGCCCTGCCGTTCCCCGATCCCCCGGCCGCCGGGGCGCTTGCGTCTGCCCGGGCGCTGCTGACCGATCTCGGTGCGATGACGGAGGGTGGGCTGACGGCGCTGGGACGCCGGATGGCCGAGTTGGGCGCACAACCCCGTCTAGCGGCGATGATGTTGGCAGCCCGATCGCCGGCCGAAGCCGCCCTCGCCGCCGATCTCGCGGCCTTGCTGGAGGAACGCGATCCGCTGCGGGAACGGGACGCTCCCGCCGACATAGCCCTGCGGCTGGAGGCATTGGCTGGGCGACGGGACGCCGACCGGGGTGCCATCGCCCGCATCCGCGACACCGCGGGGCAATACCGGCGCCGGTTGCGCACCACCGCCCCCGCCATCGGGGACCCGGCGCCCCTGCTCGCCGCGGCGTTTCCCGACCGGATCGCGCAACGCCGGAGTGAGGTGGGCTCGTTTCGGCTATCCGGCGGCGGGGGCGCCAAGTTGCCGCCGACCGATCCGCTCGCCCGCGAAGCCTTGCTGGCGGTGGGCTCGCTGGAGCTGGGCACGTCCGCCCGCATCCGCCTCGCCGCTCCGCTCGACCCGGCGGATTTGCCGGCGCATCGGATCACCGAGACGGTGGAGAGCGGCTTCGACCCGGTGTCCGGCACCGTGCTGTCCCGGCGACGGCGGCGGTTGGGGGCGTTGATCCTGGAGGACCGCACGCTGCCGGCCAACCCGCAGGACACCGCGGCGACCCTGGCCGGTGTGGTCGGCCGCAAGCTGGAGGCACTGGATTGGACGGATGCGGCCCGGCAGCTACAGGCCCGCGCTGCCCTGCTGCGTGGCGTCGATCCCGCCGTGCCCGACCTGTCGGATGCGGCGCTGGCGGCGGGGGTGCAGGACTGGCTCGCACCGCACTTGCTCGGCACGGCGAGGCTGGCGGATGCGGCGAAGCTCGATGTCCACGCGATCCTGCGGGGGATGCTGGGCTGGGAGCACGCCAGCCGGATGGACCGTGATCTGCCGACCCACCTCGATCTGCCGGGTGGCCGCGCGCCGATCGACTACACGCAGCCGGTGCCGGTCGCCTCGGCGCGGGCGCAGGCGTTCTATGGCCAATCAACCACGCCGGTGCTGGCAGGCGGGCGGGTGAAGCTGCAATTCGCCCTGCTTTCGCCGGCGGGGCGGCCGGTGGCGATCACGGCCGATCTCGCCGGGTTCTGGGGCGGGGCGTGGGCAGACGTGCGGCGGGACATGCGCGGGCGGTATCCGAAGCACGACTGGCCGGAGCGTCCGGGTTAAGTCTAGTCGCCGGGTAGTTTGACTGTGAATCCACACTGAGGTGAAGCTCCCCGCGCGCAACAAGGGTCAAGGCATGTTCGTCACAGCGACGCTCTGGACAGCCTTTTTCCTGATCAACTTCAACGTCGCGATGATGATTCCGCTGTTACCCTTCATTCAGCGGGATATCGGCCTGTCGCCGTTCCAGGCTGGCGCCGTGCTCGCCGCCTTTCCCGTCACCGCGCTGGTCAGCAATCTGGCCCTGGGGCCGTTCATCGATCGGTTCGGGCGCAAGAGGTTCATCGTCATCGGCGCTGTGTCGTGTGCCGTCACCTATGCCTTGACTGCAGCGTCGCGGGGCGCGCTGCCGATCGCCCTCGGGCGTGCCGCGACCGGCGTGTTCATGCCCATGGTCGGCGCCTCGGTGTTCGCCGCGATCGCCGACTACGTCCCGCTGGACCGGCGCGGCCGCGTCACGGGTTACGTCACGACCGCTGCGCCGATCGCGTTCTTGCTTTCGATGTCGATGGGCGTCTGGCTCGCGGGATTGTTGGCCTGGCAGCTTCCGATCCTGGTGATCGCGATCGTGGCCCTCGGGTTGGCGATCGCTGCCCTGGCCTTGCCGCCAACACCGCTGGAGGCGTTGGCCACGGACCGGGTCACGGCACGGACGTACCGCCGCCGCCTGCTGTCACTGTCGTTGGATGCCGGAACGCGGCTGCTGCTGCTCTCGTATTTCTGCTGGTCCGCCGCGGTCTACGTGTTCCTGGGCCTATATCCGAGCTGGGCTGTCCAACAGGGATTGGCGGGTCATGGCGCGGCTACGATCGGCGGCATGCTGTTCCTCGGCGAGATCGGCGGGCTGTTCGGCGCCTTCTTTTCCGGCCGGCTGGCCAAGATGGTTCGCCACCCGATGACGCTGTGTGCGATCGCGGGCATCAGCATCGCGGCGGTGGTGCTAGGCATCCCGTTCGGTGCCGGCTCGCTGCCGGTCCAAACCGTCATGTATATGGGGTTCGCGTTCGGCCGCGATCTGATGCTGGCCCTGATCCTCGGCGGCGCCATGCTGCTCGTCGACGCCGCACAGCGTGGCAGCCTGAACGCGATCCTCAATGCGATCTATCAGACGGGCGGGACGGTGGGCGGTATGGCGAGTGCCTGGCTGTATGCGGCCCGCCCGGATTTCGCAGCCAACGGAGTCGCTGCTTGCGGATTGTTCGCGGCGTCAGGCCTGATGCTTTGGGGGATCACCCGTATCCATATGCGGCAGGCGGATAGCCATGTGGCGTAACGGCGACCGCTCAGCTTGCCGCGGGGCCGTTGAACCGCCACCTTCCTGCCGTGTTTCACCGCTGCCCTCCTGGACACTCTTTATGATGCGCCCGATTTTCCTCGCAGCCGCCCTCCTCCTGTCCGGCTGCACCGGCCCGGTGAATGCCCAAGGCACGTCCACGCCGTTGCGGGCCGCCCTGCCCTCGCTCGCGCCGCTGGTGAAACGTGTGGTGCCGTCGGTGGTGAACATCGCCGTTACCGAGAGCGTCGGCAGCGATGGGGACGCGCAACTGCCGCCGGCGCTGCGCGGCACACCGCTGGAGAAGCAGTTCCGCGACCGGCTGCGCTCCCGCCGCGAACAGGTGCAAGGCGCCGGGTCGGGGTTCGTGATCGACCCGTCGGGGATCATCGTCACCAACAACCACGTGGTGGGTCACGCCGACCGCATCATCGTTTCGCTGTCCAACGGCACCGAATTGCCGGCCAAGGTGCTGGGCACCGACGAGCTGACCGATATCGCGGTGATCAAGGTGGATGGCGCACCCTCCCTGCCGGCCGTCACCTGGGGCGATTCGCACAACGTCGAGGTGGGAGACTGGATCCTGGCGGCGGGCAATCCGTTCGGCCTGGGGTCGTCGGTCAGCGCGGGCATCGTCTCGGCGCGGGGACGCGACATCGGCGCCGGACCGTTCGACGATTTCCTGCAGATCGACGCGCCGATCAACCCGGGCAATTCCGGCGGCCCGACCTTCAACCTCGAGGGCCAGGTGATCGCGGTGAACACCGCCATCGTGTCGCCGACGGGCGGCTCGGTCGGCATCGGGTTCGCCATCCCCAGCGAGATCGTGCAGCCGATCGTGGCCGAGTTGCTGAGCAAGGGGCATATCGACCGCGGTTGGCTGGGCGTGGCGGTGCAGGACGTGCCACGGCCCAATCCCGGCGACACCCACTCGCGCAGTCCGGGGGTGGCCATCGCCAGTGTGGACCGGGCGGGACCGGCGGCGCATTCCGGCCTGCAGACCGGAGACATCGTGACCGCCGTGAACGATAACCCGGTCGAAAGCGCACACGACCTGATCAAGGCCGTGAGTGCATCGCCGCCGGGTTCCGCGGTGAAGCTGACCGTCAAGCGGAAGGGGCAGACGATGAGCGTGCCGGTGACGGTCGGGCGCCGCCCTAGCGAGAGTAATGGCTGATGCGCATCCTGGTGGTCGAGGACGACAAGGAGGTCGCCGGTTTCGTGGTGAAGGGGCTGCGGGAAGCCGGGCACCTGGCCGAACACGCCGATAACGGCCGGGACGGTCTGTTCCTGGCTGCCAGCGAGAGCTTCGACGCCATCATCCTGGACCGCATGCTGCCCGGTGGCATCGATGGCCTCCGCCTGCTCGAGACGCTGCGGGCGCAGGACAACACGACGCCGGTGATGTTCCTCTCCGCCCTAGGCCAGGTGGACGAGCGGGTGCGCGGGCTGAAGGCAGGCGGCGACGATTACCTGACCAAGCCGTTCGCGTTCGCCGAGCTGCTGGCCCGGGTGGAGGCGTTGGCGCGACGCGGCAAGTCGGACGGCCCGCAGACCAAGCTGCAAGTGGCGGATTTGGAGATGGAGCTGCTGTCCCGCACGGTGCGCCGGGCCGGGCAACGGATCGACCTGCAGCCGCGCGAGTTCCGCCTATTAGAGTACATGATGCGGCACGCTGGCCAGGTGGTGACGCGGACCATGCTGCTGGAAGGCGTGTGGGACTATCATTTCGATCCGCAAACCAACGTGATCGACGTCCATGTCAGCCGCTTGCGGCAGAAGATCGACAAGCCGTTCCCGACGGCGCTGCTGCACACCGTCCGCAACTCGGGCTACATGCTCCGCGCCGAGTGACCTTCATCTCCGGCATCCCGCCGCGTGAGTCGGGGCCGATGCCACCGGTGCGCACGGCGCGCCGCAAGCTGCCCCGGCCGAATTTATGGCGCTCCGCCGGGCTGAAGTTGGCGATCGTCTACGCGACGCTGTTTGCGCTCAGTGCCTTGGCGCTGGTGATCTTCCTGTGGTGGGCAACTGCCGGGCTGCTGGACCGGCAGGTGGAGGCGGCGATGCGCGCCGATGCCCAGGGCCTGTCGGAACAGTGGGCGAACGGCGGGCTGGACGCCCTGCGCACCACGATCGAGGACCGGCTGGCGGAGAACGTCGATGACGACGCGATCTATCTGCTCACCGACCCGGAGATGAAGCCGCTAGCCGGCAACCTCGCCATGTGGCCGTCGGCGGTGATGTCGCCGGATGTGGGGTACGAGCTGATGGTGTCGCGCGCCGGTATCACCAACATGGCCCGGGTGCAGCGCTTCGACCTGGCGGATGGCAGCCACCTGCTGGTCGGCCGCGACGTCGAGACGCGGACACCGCTGCGCGCACTGCTCACCTCGGCGCTGCTGTGGTCGGTGGCGCTGCTGGTGGTGCTGGGCATCGTCGGCGGCCTGGTGATGCAGCGGCTGTTCCGGCGCATGATCGCCAGCGTGACGGTGACGGCCGGTGCGATCGCCCAGGGGGACCTCAGCCGGCGCGTGCGGGTGACCGGGCGGGGCGACGAGTTCGACCGCCTGGCGGAGACGATCAACGACATGCTGGACCGCATTGGCCGGTTGATGGACGGCGTGCGGGCGGTGTCCAACAGCATTGCCCACGATCTGCGCACCCCGATCGCCCGGGCCCGCGCCCGGTTGGAGGATGCGGGTGACCATGCCACGGGGACGGACGAGCTGCGCGCCGCGGTGGGGCGGGCGGTAGCGGACCTCGATGGCGTCACGGCGATCTTCGACGCCCTGTTGCGGATCGCCGAGACCGAAGCCGGCACGCGGCGGGCCGCCTTCGCCGATTTCGACCTGGCTCCCTTGATCCAGGATCTGAGCGAGCTTTACACCGCCCCGGCCGAGGAGAGTGGACTGGCGCTGATCTGTCGTGTGTCCGAATCGTTGCCGGTGCACGGGGATCGTGATTTGATCGGGCAAGCCTTGGTGAACCTGCTCGACAATGCCCTGAAATTCTCCCCGGCGGGCGGGACCGTCCAGCTGACCGGAAGCAACGCCGCGGCTGGCGTCACGCTGGTGGTGCAGGATTCCGGCCCGGGCATCCCAGACGCGGACCGGGCCCGCGCGACGGAGCGGTTCTTTCGCGGCGAGCAGGCGCGGCAGACTCCCGGGTCGGGCCTGGGATTGGCGCTAGTGGACGCCGTGGCCAACCTGCATGGCGGACGGTTGGCGTTGGAGGACGCAGCGCCAGGCCTTCGCGCCGTGCTGAGCTTGCCTGCGCGTCCCGTGGCGATGCTTCCCTCCGCGTGACGCCAGATTCATGCGCTGCCCATGTGCAGCAGAGACTTTGCGGTTAGGCTCGGTCGTGATGAAGAAGGCTTTGATAATGGCCCTGGGGCTGGGCGTTGGCCTGCCCAGTGTGGCTTGGGCCGACGAGCCCATGCCGGTGACATCCGATACGCCCGCCTACTGCCTGGGCCTTGCGCAGCGCATGGAAGACGCGGGCAGCATGCCGCCCCAGATGCGCGTGTTGTGGGAGCAGGGGCGCGAGTTGTGTGAACACGGCCACATCCGGGGCGGCTTGATGCGCCTACGCCGGGCGATGATGATCTCGCGCGGGGTCGCGGAATAAGGGACGCGGGCTTCCCTGCGCCTTATGGGAAACAAGACATCGCATTCGGCCGCTGCCTTCTACGTCTCCCTCTCCCGCTGGGAGAGGGTCGGGGTGAGGGAGCTAAACTGCGCACCAGCATCGCGCAGATGCCACGCGTAGGTCGCAAACCAGGGCGTGGGTTAGGTGCCTTGCCGCTTTCCTGGGGAAATCAACCGCATCACCTGACGTTGGTCGGTTGGTCCGCAACGGCTTCCCGAATTTAAGGGTCAATCTGCGGTTCTTGAATGGTGTCGAGTTTAGAACCGTCGACATCTGATACAGAAACACTTGATCTGTTCGGAATTTAGTTATGGTTAGTGTCGTACGTTGCTTGTTGCTGCTCGGCTGCGCTCCGATGCTAACTGGTTGTTTCTACCGGGTGGACCGTCACTGGGCCAAATCCTACCGTCCAGGTATCGATTCGCCCGCGCCGGCTCAGCAGTTCCGCCCGGCGATCGAAGAATGCGTGGCGAAGAATGATCCAGGGCACCGTTATCAACTCGACAATGGTGGCGAGTATCAAATGTCTGGCTGGTTTTTATCGGAAGAACGGGTCGCAAGCGTCGATAGATGCATGCACACGAAGGGGTGGTATTCGACGCCGAACGGGTTGCTCTTCCCTTGAGCAAGGTGTGACGATGCCAGGTGGCATTACTGGGCGGTTGACCAAAACACTGGCGGCGGCCCTTGGTCTTTGGCGATAGTATGGGTCACCATAGTCGCTACACGCTCGAAAGGCGCGACGTCCGCGGCCAACCGTGTCGGTCGATCTACAGATCGTCCATTGTTGCCACGGCTGCCTATTCTGAAACTGCGCAAACCGCCCGCCGCTAGGAGCTTTGCCCTCACCCCTGCCCTCTCCCAGGCGGAGAGGGAGCAAGACGCAGCTCGGCCTAGCCACCCAGATCGCGCACCGCACTGAGCAGTTGCGTCATGGCGAATGGCTTCAGCAACGCCCGCTCGCGAGGACCGAGAGGTCGGCGGCGAACTGCGATATGGGTCCCCGTGATGTAGATGACCTTGAGGTCGGGGTAGAGCTCGAGCGCCTCTGCGGCGATCTGGAAGCCGTTCAGCCCGCCGGCATTGGCCTCGAGCCCACGATCGGCCACCAGGATCGCCCGACCCGACACCGCAGCGAGCGCCGCCTGCGCACCTGCGCCGGTGGCGACTTCCTGAACGGTGTAGCCGGCCTCCTTCGATCCCTCCGCGAGCAGGGATCGCAGGACAGCATCGTCTTCCAGCAGGATAATCGGCAGGGTCGAGTGGCTCATGCCGGCAGCTTACCCCGGCGAACCGCCGGTCGCACGCCCTGGCGCACTGCGGTCACACATCCTGGCGCAAATCCGCCACTGGACGCATGCCGCCCGGCATCGGCCGCTTTGTTGCACGCTCTTTGCAAAGCGAACGTTATCCGCAAAGACTTGGCGGTCGAACGAGGGTCCACCATGAATCGCACCGCACTGCTCCTTTTCACCGCGCTCGCCGGCGGCAGCGTGCCGGCCCTGGCGGCCCCGTTCGCCTGCCCCAACAAGGGCGGCACCCTCGTGTTCGGCCAGGAGGCCAACGTCAACAGCCTCGACCAGCAGGCGTCGAACACCATCTCGACCCGCAATGTGGCGATGAACATTTTCGAGGCATTGCTGACCCGAAGCGAGGACAACCAGACCATCGGCGACCTGGCCGATAGCTGGACGGAGTCACCCGACAAACTCACCTACACGTTCAAGCTGCGCAGCGGCGTGCATTTCCACAACGGCAAGCTGATGACCTCGGCCGACGTCGCTGCCTCCTTCGACCGGTACAACAAGATCGGCATGGAGCGTTCCAACCTCGCCAACGTGGACCATTGGGATACCCCGGACCCGGATACTTTCGTCATTCACATGAAGCAGGCCCAGCCGACCTTCATCGAGAGCATGTCGAGCTTCAGCGTGCCGATCGTGGTCTTTCCGGCCGAGTTCAAGGACGACCCGGCGCTGCGCCTGCATACCATCGGCACCGGGCCGTTCATGCTGGACGAGTTCGTGCCCGGCGGTTATGTGCGGCTGAAGCGGTTCGACGGCTACTCGCCAAATACGCATTATGAGCAGCGCACCGGCTTCGGCGGCTACAAGCAAGCCTGCTTGGACACGGTCACCATCCGCATCGTCACCGAACCGAGCGCGCGGGTCGCCGGGTTGCAAACAGGCGAGCTGCAGGGCGTGGAGGACGTTCCGGCCAACAACGTCGCCGACCTCAAGTCCAACAAGGACATCAAGCTGCTGCCGCTGAACAACTGGTGGATCCAGATCTCGGTTCCCAACGTGCAGAAGCCGCCGACGGACAATGTCTATTTCCGCCAGGCGGTGATGGCGGTGCTGAACATGGACGAGATCATGGATGCCGCCAGCGACGGTAACTACAAGCTGAACGTGGGCTTCCAGTATCCCGGCCGCGCCGGCTACACCGATGCCGGAAAGGACACCTATAACCAACACGATCCGGAGAAAGCCAAGGCATTGCTGGCCAAGGCTGGCTATAAGGGCGAGCCGGTCGTGATCCTGACCAACAAGGACTACACCTCGATGTACAACGCCGCCGTGGTGCAGGCGGAGGAGATGAAGTCGGTCGGCATCAACGCTCAGGTGCAGGTGGTGGACTGGCCGACCTCGATCCAGATGTTCCTGCGCGGCGACACCGGCTGGAATTACTTCCACACCGGATGGGGCACGCAGCCGGCGTTGGGGGCGCTGTCCACCATGGCGTTCTTTGCGCCGCCGAACGCGACCTACCGCCCGGCCGCCGGCAAGGACGATCCGGACGTGGTCAAGCTGTGGAACGACATGAATAACCTGCCCACGGACAACGAGCGGCAGGACGCGTTCGTCAAGCTGCAGGCTTTGACGCTGGATCGCGGTTACGCCCTGCCGTTCGGTAGTCTGACCAAGGTGCAGGCGGTGCGGGCCAACGTGCAGGGCTTCGTGCCGTTCCGCATTCCGCGGTTCTCCAACGTGTGGCTGCAGCAGTAGCGGCGCGTTGCTCGGCGTCGTCGTGGCACGGCTGCTCGGGGCCGTGCCGACCCTGTTGCTGGTCAGCCTGATCACCTTCGGCCTGCTGCACCTTATCCCCGGCGACCCGGCGGCGGTGATGGCCGGGCTGTCCGCCACGCCGCAGGAAGTGGCGCAGATCCGTAGCGACCTCGGGCTGGACCAGCCACTGCTCGGGCAATTGCTGCACTGGTATGGCGGGCTGCTGCACGGCGATCTCGGCCGCTCGCTGCTGCTGGGGCAGGACGTGCTGCAGGCGGTGGTGCAGCGTCTGCCGGTGACGTTGTCGCTGTCCGCCTACGCGCTAGTGCTGACCCTGGTGGTGGGCATCCTGGGCGGGATGTTGGCGGCGCTGAAGCACAACACGTTCGTGGACACCGGCGCCATGGTGGGCGCGATGCTGGGTATTTCCATGCCGTCGTTCTTCTTCGCGCCGCTGACGGTGCTGTTGTTTGCGGTGCATCTCGGCTGGTTGCCGAGCGGCGGCTACGTGCCGTTCAGCAGCGACCCGGTGGGTTGGTTCCGCGCTGCGACGCTGCCGGCGGTGTCGCTCGCGCTACTGAACATGGGGCTGCTGGCGCGCATCACGCGGTCCACGATGCTGGAGGTGCTGCGGCAGGATTACGTGCGCACGGCCCGGGCAAAGGGGCTGTCGGCCTGGAGCGTGGTGGGCAAGCACGCGCTGGCGAACGCGATGATTCCGGTGACCACGGTGGTGGGCATCTCGATCGGCCTGCTGCTGTCGGGCTCGGTGGTGATCGAGACGATCTTTTCGGTGCCGGGGATCGGGCAATTGCTGACGCAGGCGGTGCTGAACCGGGACTATCCCTTGGTGCAAGGCGGCTTGCTGCTACTGACGACGGT
>CAXTWC010000185.1:0-11227 GCA_964247805.1 uncultured Acetobacteraceae bacterium
CCACGCCGCAGCACGCCGGGCGGACAGCGGCGCTACTCGGACCCTGCAATCGAGCTGGTGCTCAGCTTGCGGCTCGTGTTCCACCTCGCCCTTTGACAAGCGCAAGTGCCCGCCCTGCTGCGCCAGCCGGAAGGCGTCGTCGCGAGCCTGATCGCGGACGGCGCCTACGACCGTGATCCCGTCTACCAAGCTGCCGCCGCTCTGCAGCCAGGGGTGCCGATTGAGGTAATCATCCCACCCAGGGCCGACGCCGTGCTGAGCACAGCTGATCCGGATCAACAAACACCGCGCAATCGTCACATCCAGCTCATGGCCGAACGGGGCCGCATCGGCTGGCAGAAGGCGACCAGTTACGGCCAGCGCAACCACGCCGAAACCATCATGAACCGCTACGAGCACTTGATCGGGCCCAAACTCCATGCCCGCAGCCGGCCCGCTCAGCACGGCGAGGTCGCCCTCGCCGTCCCCGTGCTCAACCGCATGATCTGCATCGCCAAGCCCATCAGCATCCGCTGCTGAACCGTGCGGGTCAGAAACCCTGCTGCCTGTGCTCGGCTCCATGCACAATGCCACGCCCAAGGCGAGTAAGCCCGCGACGAGGACGGCGACGGCTTGCGAGGTGCAGGTCAACACGATGGAGATGGGGTGGACGGCCCCCGGCGGCTTGATATGCCAAAATGCGGGCTGTGAGCGTCGGCAGAAAGGGAGCAGCCCGCAATGAGCATCACCATGATCGGCCTCGATACCGCCAAGTCGGTTTTCCAGATCCACGCGGTGGACGAGACCGGAAAGGTGGTAATCAGGCGCAAGCTGCGAAGGAGCGAGCTGATCGCATTTTTCGAGAAGCAGGAAGCCTGCACGGTTGTCGTGGAGGCGTGCGGCGCGGCGCATCAATGAGCACGCGCCCTGGCCGGTCTCGGACACGACATGAAGCTGATCGCGCCCGAGGCGGTCGGGCCGTTCGTCAAGAAAGGCAAGAAGAACGACGCGGCCGATGCCGCGGCGATCTGCGAGGCCGCATCCCGGCCGGGCATGAGGTTTGTGCCCATCAAGAGCCTGGAGCATCAGGGCATCCTGGCCCTGCATTCCCTCAACGCCGGCTTGGTTGCGTGACGAACTCATCACCACCCCGGAACCCAATAAGAGCCATCTGACCAAGACCCGGTTCTATGGCGTGACCCCACGCCGGGCGATGGAGGGCTTGGCAGGATGACAATCGACTCAGGGCGGGGTTTCAGACCTGCTCGACGGGTTGCGGGTCTGGTTGGCTGACAACCGAAGGGGGTTGAAGGGGCGAATCTGCTGCTCGGTCGGCAGATCGGTGCCGCTCCAACCGCCGCCTAGCGCACGTATCAGGTTGACCGAAGCTTGTTGCACCCGGATGTCGATGCCGACCTGGCCGGTTTGGGCCTGGAACGCCGCAACTTGGGCGACGACGACATCGAGGAAATTACCGGCGCCAGCAGTATAAAGCTGCAGCGATAGAGCTTGCGCCCTCGACGACGCGCTCAGCGCCTGGCGATCTTCCTTGGCCTCCTTGGCCAGGAGATCGTTGAGCGACAGTTGGTCCTCGACCTGCTGGAAGGCAACCAGGACGACGGACCTGTATTGGTCGCAGGTTTGCGTGTAGGCCGATTTAGCGAAATCCAACTCGGCGCGGCGCAGGCCGCCCTCGAACAGCGGCAGGGCGATGGCAGAGCCAATCGACCAGACGGCGTTCGGCAGGCTGACGAGGTTGAAGCCGGAATCCTGCATGCCGGCCAGGCCGCTGAGGGAAATATTCGGGTAGAAGGCCGCGCGGGCCACTCCGATCTCGGCATTTGCTGCGGCCATGGCGCGTTCTGCGGCGGCAATGTCCGGCCGGCGCTGCAAAAGCGCCGAGGGTATGCCCGCCGGGATTTGCGGCACCCGCAGCGGCGTGTCCTGTTGCGGCGGGAGTGTGAAGGTGCTCGCGGATTGGCCGACCAAGGTGGCGATCGCGTGCTGGGCAAGGGCGCGTTGCGCGGTTATGTCCTGGAGCAGGGCGCGGGCGCTGCTCAACTGCGTCTGCGCACGATCGACATCAATGGCGCTGCCGATGTTATCGGACAGGCGCATCTGGGTGATGTTCAACGCGGTCTGGTAGGTTGACGCAGTCTGCTGGTAGACCTTGGCCTGCTGGTCCAGGCCGCGCAGCGTAATGTAGGCGTTGGCCAGTTCGGCCTGCAGGCTGAGCCGAAGTGATGCCAGGTTCGCAGCCTCGGCCTGGGCGAGGCGCTTGCGTGACGTCGCCTCGTTGCCGATCCGGTCCCAAAGATCAATTTCCCAGCTCGCGGCGGCATCAACCTGGACGGAGGGTTCGACGAGTGGGGCAGTGCTGGTCGGTGAACGGAACAGGCGATGCACCGACTGGCGGTTCTGTGACGGATTGCCGTTCAGGCCGATCTGCGGGTAAAGGCCGGCCTCCGCCTCGGCGGCCAGGTCACGTGCTTGCTGGAATGCTTGCTGTTCCGCAAGCAGGTCGGGGTTGTCAGGTATCTTGGCCTCGAGGTCATCGAGGGTGGGATTGCTATACGCGGTCCACCAGTCGCCACGCGGCAACGTATCCTGCGGATGTGCAAGCTGCCAAGGACCGGAGCCCTGGTAGGAGGCGGGTACGACGAAGTTCGGTGGCCGGTAAATGGGCGCGAGATCGCAGCAGGTGAGTGCCGCCGTGGATAGGATTGCTGCGATCCTGAAGATGCGCATCACTCGCTGGGCGCCTGGGCGGGTCCGTTCGAAGCTTCCGGCTGGCCATCCCAGTCCTGCGTCGGGGGGTGCGCCACGTTCACACTCTGGCCCTCCAGCAAGCCGTCTGACGGATTTTCAATCACTCGGTCCGACGCCTTCAGGCCACTGGTGACCTGGACGGTGTCGCCAAGGTTCAGCCCCAACGTTACATTCTGCAGGTGGACACGGTTGTCCCCGCTGACCAGGGCTACCTGCAATCCCTGGGCACGGAACAATAGCGACTGCTCCGGTATGGTCAGGATGCCGGGGTCGGTGGGGATGGTGAACTTCACATCGGTATAGGCGCCGGGCCAAATCTCCTGATTGGGGTTGGAGACCGTCAATTCGGTCAGGACCGTGCGTGCATTGGCGTCGAAGGACTTGGCGTTGGTGAGGAGATCGGCCGTGAAGGTCCGTCCGGGGAATTGTGGCAGGGTGAGCGTCGCGCTGGTGCCGGGCTTGATTGCAGCCGAATAATCCTGCGGCACCGAGACGAAGACGCGGATCTTGTGAATGTCGGCAACGGTAAATAGCTCCTGGGTACGCCCCTGCTGCTGCGACGTGCCGCCGGCACCGTTCACGAAGGCGCCGATGTCGGTGAAGCGGGCGGTTACAATGCCATCAAACGGTGCAATGACTTGCTTAAAGGACTGCTGTGCTTCGAACCGGGCGACATTGAATTGCGCGGCCTGAACCTCGGCCTGCGCCGACTTTGCGCTAGCCACGTTCACGTCAACCGTTTCCTGGGAAACGGCCTGAGTGCCTGCCAGCTTCTGCCAGCGCGTGGCTGTCAGCTTGGCGAGGGCATAGCGCGATTTGGTGACGTCGAGCTGGGCACGGGCTTGCTGCACTTCCTGGTCGAGGTTTGGGGTGGAGATGGTGGCGAGCAGATCGCCCTTCTTGACCTCGGCCCCGTAATCCCGATCCCAACTCGTGACATAGCCGGTCACCTGGGCGAAGATCGGCGCCTGATACCAGGCCTGGGTTTGCCCGGGCAGGATCAAGGTGCGGCTTTTCGGCCCCTGCTGCGGCGAAACAAGGGTCACTTGCGGCGTGGAGGCCGCCTCGGCAGTCACCGTGAGTGCGGCAACGGTGTTGTGCCGCTGCCAGATGCCCCGGGCTGCGACCCCGCCCGCCGTGGCGAGAGCGATCACGGCGAGGATCCGGCGCCTGGTGTGGCGGCGCGGCCGGCTCTGGTCCGGCCGGGTCTGCTGCTCGCCGGCATCAGTACTTGCCGTGCCGCCGCGGCCCCACTCGGCGTCGCGCAGGACCATCGGATGCGTCGTTTCGTCGATCATGCCGTCGCTTTCCTGGCCGTCCGGTGCAGCAGTCGCCCATGCACCAAGGTGAACACAGCGGGGACAAAGAGGAGCGTCGAGACGGTCGCGATGACGAGTCCGCCCATCACGGCCCGGCCAAGCGGTGCGTTCTGCGTGTTGCTCAACGACATCGGCAGCATGCCGATGATCATCGCCAGGGCGGTCATCAGCACCGGGCGGATTCGGGCAAACCCGGCCTCGACCGCGGCGCGGGTTGCGTCGCCGTGCTCGGCCAGGCGGTCGCGGGCAAAGCTTACCACTAGGATCGAGTTGGCGGTCGCTGTGCCCATGCACATGATTGCCCCAGTCAGCGCCGGGACGGAAAGCGTCGTGCCAGTGATGAACAGCGACCAGATGATGCCGGCCAGCGCACCCGGCAACGCCGTGATGATGATGAATGGGTCAAGCCATGACTGGAAGTTCACGACGATCACCAGATAAACCAGCACGACCGAAAACAGCAGGCCACCGATGAGCTGGACATAGGCCGAGTTCATGGTGACGGACTGTCCCCTGACCTCGACATGCGACCCCTTGGGAACATCCTTGGCCATCTCGCTCAGCACCTGGTTCACGGCATCGGCGACGGCGCCGAGGTCACGCTGCTGCACACTGGCGTAGATGTCGATCGTGGGTGTGATGCTGTAATGCGATACCGCTTGCGGCGTTCCAGTCTGGGTAATGCGGCTGAGGCTGCCGAGGAGTTGCACGCCCCGGCCGGAAGGGTCGCCGCTTCCGGTGTCAATCGGCAGAGCCTCGAGACCATTGATGGTGTCGAGTTGCGACTGCGGCGTTTGCATGTTGACGAGGTAGGAAACACCGTTCTTGGTATCGAGCCAATAATTGGGCGAGACCTGGCCGCTGCCCGACAGGGTCGCGAGTGCGTTGGTGGCGACGTCGGACTCCGTCAGGCCGACGCCGCTGGCGAACGAACGCGAGGAAGCGATGCGCAGGGTCGGTGAATACGGCGCCTGGAAGATGTTGGCATCAGCGATGCCGGGGATCTTGGAAATCCTGGCCAGCACCTCTTTCGCATAGGCGAAGTTAGCGGTTTGGTCGCGGCCGATCACCTGGATGTCGATCGGTGCCGGCAGGCCGAAGTTCAGGATCTTCGCGGTGATGTCGCCCGGCAGGAAGGTGAAGGCGGTCCCCGGGAACATGGCCGGCAAGATGCGGCGCAGGGTTTGGCGATACTCTTGAACTGGGGAGTCGTCGCTCGTGAGGCTGACTGTCATGTCGCAATCCTGCGGGCCGATCGTGCCGCTGGCGCTGTAAACCTCGGCGATGCCGCTGATGGGGAGGCCGCAATTGTCCACGATGCCTGCGACCTTGCCGGGCAAGGCCTTGTGGATCTCCTGGTTGACGAGCACGGCGAGCTTGCCTGCCTCCTCGATCCGCGTGCCGGTCTGCGCACGCATGTGCAGATCCATCTCACCCGAGCGGATTTCCGGGAAAAAGTCGCGTCCCAGGAACGGGATCAGCAGCAGGGAAGCAACGGTGAGGGCGAGAAAGACGGCAATGAAGCGTCCGGATGCAGCTGTGGCGTCGGCAAGGATGGTCCGGTAGCCGTTTCGGAAGCGCTCGAACCAGCGATTGAACCCACGTTGAAAGCGCGTGAAGATGCCGCCTCCCGTGGTGTCCTGATGTGCGCCTGCTTGCACTTGACTGGCCAGAAGCCAGGCCGCCATGGTCGGCACAAGGGTGCGCGAAAGGATGAACGACGTTACCATCGCGAAGACGATCGCCATTGCCAAGGGAGCGAACAGGTAGCCGCCGATGCCGGTCAGGAAGAACAGCGGCAGCCAAACGACGCAGATGCAGATGGTCGAGACGAAGGTGGGTATGACGATCTGGTTTGCCGCATCGATGATTGCTGGCTCGAGCTCCTGACCTTCCTCGAGGTGAGAGGAGATGTTCTCGATCATCACCGTCGCATCGTCCACGAGGATGCCGACGGCCAGGGCAAGGCCGCCAAGCGTCATGACGTTGATCGTCTGGCCGAAGCAGGACAGCACGAAGATCGAGGTCAGGATACAGAGTGGGATCGAGGTCGCGACGATCAGGGTCGAGCGCCAGGAGCCCAGGAACAGCAGCACCATCGCGCCGGTGAGCAAGGCGGCCGTCCCCATCTCGCGCACAACATCGGTGACCGACGAACGGACGAAGGTCGAGGCATCGTTGAGCGGGATTATCTTGACGCCCGGTGGCAAGGTTTTCTCGATGCTGGGCAGCAGCTGCTTGATGCCGTCAACCACGGCGAGGGTGGAGGCGTCGCCAATCTTGAGCACCTGCATCAGCACGCCCTGCTGGCCGTGCACGAGGACCATGTTGGTCTCCGGCGGGCCGCCGCGGTGCACGTAGGCGACGTCACGCAGATAAACTGTGGCGTTGCCGACCTGCTTGATCGGCATATTGTTGAAGGTATCGATGTTGATCGGGGCGGCGTTGGTCTGAACGAAGTAGTCCAGCTTGCCGATTTTCTCGTCGCCAGCAGGCAGGACGATGTTCTGGCTGCTGAGCGCCTTCGACACGTCCTGAGCGGACAGGCCATGTTCCAGCAGGCCGCGCTGGTTGAGGTCCACCTCGACCACGCGCGACGTGCCGCCGTATGGGGTAGGTATGGCAACGCCGGGCACGGTGATGAGAGCCGGGCGGATGAAGTTGGAGGCGAGGTCATAAAGCTGCTGGACGGTTTGCGTCGTACCGGACACTTGCAGGTCGAGGACGGGAACGCTGGATGCGTCGTAGACGAGGATGGAAGGTGGGGTGATGCCTTGCGGCATCTGCCTCAGCACCGTTTGCGCGCTGGCGGCGATCTGCGCCTGTGCCGCGGCGACGTCCGTGCCGGGCTGGAAGAAGATCTTGACGATGCCTCGGCCGTATAGCGACTGGCTTTCGATGTGCTCGATGTTGCTGACCGTCGTCGTCATCGTACGTTCGAAGTAGTAGACGACGCGCCCAGACATGTCCTCCGGGCTGAGCCCATTATAGGTCCAGACGACGGCGACGACTGGGATCTTGATGTTGGGGAAGATGTCGGTCGGCGTGCGCCAAACGGCGAGACCCCCGAACATGACGATCAAGATCGCCAGAACGACAAAGGTCAACCGACGCTTGAGGGCGATCAAGACGAGGGCGTTCACCGAGAATTCCAATTGTGCATATGGCGTTACGCTCACACAAAGACATGCTGACGGCAAGCAATGCCGCTCAGCATGTTCGGTTTAGACATTCATGGGATTGTCGGGCGATCGGAGCTGGGTTCGGAGAGCAAGAATCAAGGACGGTGTTTCGGGTCGCGCTGGTACGGAGACGGGTGGCTGACGGGTCGGCCTGCAATGCCTGTGCAACCCCGTCCGCCACCCGTGCCGGGGGCCTCTAGCCTGGCCTAGCGCACGAAATAGCCGTTCATCGCCGCGACATGGCGCCGCATGGCCGGATAGGGCGCAGGAGCCTGGCGCACGATGCCATCGGGCGTGTCGCGCGACGGGAAGCTGTCGGAGGGCTCGATGCCAGCGTCAGCGCGGTGGGAAATGTGGTCGGTCACACTTGGCCCGGAGGTGCCTTGGGTCATGGTTGTGATGCCGAGATCAGGGACCTGCAGACCGGGGAAATCCGGGCCGTTGCCTTCCCCAGCGAAAGCGGCAACGGGGCCAAGAGCAAGAACGAAAGCGCCAACAGCAAGCATCTTGTTCATAATCGAAATCCTTTTATACGCCGGGTTCTATCGCCCGCATCCAGCAATCTAATGCTTGTCCCGTGACTTGCTACTAAAATGGGTTTTAGCAACCGGTGATGACGTCGCTCAAGGTGCCGAGAACACAAACCCGGCG
Source organism: uncultured Acetobacteraceae bacterium (assembly GCA_964247805.1). Taxonomy (GTDB): domain Bacteria; phylum Pseudomonadota; class Alphaproteobacteria; order Acetobacterales; family Acetobacteraceae; genus LMUY01. The sequence goes on from CAXTWC010000185.1 coordinate 7,901, forward strand.
CCACGCACGTTTTGAATAAGCGAGTGCTGAGGGTCCTTGTCGATCTTGCGGCGGAGCTTGCCGAGATGGACATCGACCAGGTTTGTCTGCGGCAGGAACTTATAACGCCAGACATCCCGGAGCAGCATGTCGCGAGTGACGATCTGGTGCGGCCGGCGCATAAAGTAGACGAGCAGAGTGAATTCGCGCGGCAACAGTTCGATGAGGGTGCCATCCCGCCAGACGCTGCGTTCAACGAGGTCCACAGTCAACGGACCATGCGAGATTATTGTATCAGAACCGTCGTAAGGGCGCCGCAATTGCGCCTGAACCCGGGCCTTGAGCTCGGCCAGGGCAAATGGCTTCGGCAGGTAATCGTCACCGCCGTCCTCAAGCCCGGAGACCCGGTCACCGATCGCACCAAGCGCGCTGATGATGATGACCGCAGCGCGCTGATTGGCGGCGCGGAGCTGACGGACCAGGGACAAGCCATCCATGCCTGGAAGCATTCGATCAACCAGGATCACTTGGAAGCGTCCGCCCTCCAACTCCTCCAAGGCGGCTTCGGCGGTCTCGCACCAGACGACGTCGAAGCCGCTGTTCCGCAGCTCAGTAACCGTTTCACCACCAATTTCCAGGTCGTCCTCGACGACGAGGATGCGTGGCGCGTCCTGGAGCACGCTGTCAGCACCGGGCACTATCGGACCGCCTGGCCAGAAATCTCGAGACCGGCGGTTCCAGGCGCACTGATTAAGGCGTGACACGCTTGCGAGCTACCGCCATTCCGCCACGATTTCATCCGGCAACGCATGATTTTCGGTCTCCGTTGGCGAGGTAGCGACGTGGTAAGCGGCGAACGTTTTCCAACTAGAGCCTGGTTTACTGACCGTACTGTCAAACCAGCCATATCGTCGCATGAAAGACAGTCAATCACCAGGATTTTACCTATTGATCCCAAATCCATTTTGATGCGGGTTCGAAATTCCGTTCGAAGACGTGACTGCTCGTTAGTTGAGAGACGAATCTGATTTGACTGCTGAGTGCACCGGCACCGTCGGGTCCGGCGGATGACCACGGCAGTCAATGGTGAATGCGCTGTTAGGACCATCCTCGATACAGAACTTGAACTCGTGCAGGGTGGCGATGGCGGAAACGAGATTGAGGCCGAGGCCGTGGCCGGGAATGCGCCGCGACTTGTCGCCGCGATAAAGGCGCCGCAACACTAAATCCCGCTCTGCCGGCGCGACACCTGGCCCGGAGTCGAGCACTCGAAGCACGGGCCCGCCGGCCGCATCGGCCACCGTCAGCCTGATCGTGCCGTTTGCCGGCGTGAACTTGATGGCGTTGTCCACGAGGTTGGCGACTGCCTCCACCAGAAGGTCATGGTCGGCCAGCAAGCTTGGGACCGGCTGTGCATCAACTGTAAGGGTATGGCCGCGGTCGGCGGCAACTGGAGCATAGATCTCGCCGACCTCTTCGGCGATCGCTGCAAGATCAACCATGCTGAACCCAGCCTTGCGCTGCCGGCCTTCGATCTCGGCGATCCGCAGGAGGGCGGCAATCAAGCCGAAGGCGTAATCAAGATCGGCGATCGAGGCGTCAATCAGCTTGGTGGCGCCGGGCGAGGCGTGCAGGGAGGCGCGCCCCACCTCGAGCCGTATGCGCATGCGCGTAAGCGGTGTGCGCAGGTCGTGTGCGATGTTGTCTCCGACGGACTTCACCTCTGCCATCAGGCGTTCAGTTTCATCGAGCATTTGGTTCAGGCGGTCGGTCAGTCGATCGAGGTCGTCCTCGTGTCTGCTGCCGGGCAGGCGTTCGGAAAGGTTGCCGTGCATGATCCGTTCGATCGCCTGATGCATCATCTGCAGGCGTCGCACGGTGTGCAAGCTGAGCGCTGTGCCCGCTGCGAGGCCAATTAGCGCGAGTGGGACAACGCCCAGCACAAGCGCACGCAGCACCACGAGGCGCAGTTCCACCAGCACGCCTGCACTGCGTTGGACGACCAGGATACGGCCATCGGGCAACGTTTTTGCCGCGGCCAATGCCTCCTCCGGCCGGCCGGCGACCACGAGACCCTGCACGTCATGCACCCGCCCGTCGGATGGCAGGTTGGCGGGGCGGGACGAAAGGACGCCACGGATGACCGATCCATCCAGGGCGAACAGGGTTACCCCGGTCTGCCGGTTGGGCTCGTCCTTCTGCCAAGTTTCGAGCTCGCGCGGAAGGGAGTCAGGCGGCAAGCTTGCGAGTTGGCTAAGGCTGTTTGCGACGATATGATCGAGGCGCCGGGTCTCATAGGCGTCTGTTTGCCAGTAGATGAATGCGAACAGTGCCAATGTCGCTGCCGTGAAGGCAAGCGATACGGCCACCGTCAGTCGGAAGGTGATGGTCCGCAACACGCCATTATGCGGCACGTAAGACAACTCCGCCGCGGCAAACGCTGATGAGAGACTAGTCGCTATCTACGTCGACATTACATCGCAGTTTTCCGAGATGGACGTCAACTATCTTGATCTTGGGTAGGAACCGGTGACACCAGATATACATTCAGAAGCATGTTTTGAATCATGACCTGCTCAGCATAGCGCATGAAATAAAGGGCTGCCCAACATCCGTGCTGTGAACCGCAAAGTAAGCGCCCCGGCCGGGACGGACAGCTACGCCGACGGCTTGTGCGTCCCGAGCCCGCGGTAAACGCTGGCGCGGCATACTGAACCGCGCCGGGTTTACCGGAGGCTCCAATTCCTGAGAAGGTGGAGCCATGACGATGAAAGCAACAACGAACAAGTTTTCGCCTGAGGTGCGCGCGCGGTGCGGATGGTGCAGGAGCACGTCGGCGAGTGTCCGACGCGCTGGGCGACGGTGCAGTCGATTGCGGCGGAGATCGGCTGTGCCGCGCAGACGCTGCACGACTGGACAAACAAGGCCGAGGTTGACGGCGGCAAGCGCGCTGGCGTCGCGAGTCTGGTGGAAATGGCCTGATCGGCTCGTCTCTGGCGATATGATTGTTGCGCGGGTCAGGCGGCGAGGTCATCTGGTACGGGGTCGGCTAGCTTCTCGCCGAGTGTTTGCCGTCCGTCCACCTTGCGCATGTTGATCTGGCCGGACGCCATCAGCGCCCAGAACAGCATGGCGGCGGTTTCGGTGGAGGATCAGCCACGTACGGTGGAAAAGACGCCCATCTCTCGATCCCGGCCGGACAGACTGAGCGGGGGTGGAAACGGCGATGGCCGAGCAGCGCAGGACGGACCCCTCCGTGCCAATGATGATGAGACATCGTTCCCCCGGGAGTTTAGGCCGTAGTGACGATTTCGGCCTGGGCGGGTTTCGGCTTGGCTTTGATATGGT
>CAXTWC010000186.1:0-11131 GCA_964247805.1 uncultured Acetobacteraceae bacterium
TGGAGGTGCTGGCGCTACCCGACCTGCTCTGCGCCGTGAACCATTTCCGCGGCAGAAATGTCCGGTCTCCTGATATCAATGCGTTAGGCAGACAACTTCGAAAATACACGGACAACTGTTCGCCTACTGTTCACCAGGTTGTCCGGCCGGGGCTAGGATGCCGCCCCCATGGCCCACAACCGCTCTCCCGGGAAGATCAGGTCCGACGTGCTGATGTCTCCGCTCGGCGCGTTCGGCGCTTGGCTCCTCGAGGTGGACTGCGCCGGCGGTTGTCCCCGCGGCCGGGTCTACCGGGTGGCAGCCCTGGCGAAGGCGCATGGCGATCGGACGGTGGGCGACGTGATCAATCGGTTCCGCTGCTCGCGGTGCGGGGCTGGCGCGGTCACCGTGACGCTGAGCGAGGCATTCGAGCGGCGTCGTGTGCCATTGGTCGGTCCGGAGGTGCGATATTGACCCGGCTGGCCAAGGCTGCCCCGAAAATTTGGACCGTTATCCGCCCTGACGGTGTCACCTGGCGTCGCGCTTTCACAAGCGAGGGGGCCGCATGGCGCGTGGTGATCCCCGGTGCCACGCCTGTGGTGTTCCGGCTGCGGCGGGCGGCGATGGTGCGAGAAGGCTGGCGGGTGGAGCGACAACGCCCGCCCCAGCCAGTGCCAGGACGGGCGCGGTAGGCAGCCGGTCGACTAGCTCGACTTCACATCCGGCAGATCACCAAGATAGCTGCTGGCCTCTCGCGCGAGGCGTTCTGTCAGCCGGCCGAGCAAGCCCAGCCAGGCAGTCGGCACGGTCGCATCCGGACCGTGCAAGTCGCGCTCCTCCTGGATGTTGGAGGCAATCGCACCCAACACCATCAGGTCGAGCAACCGATCCTCGGCCGCGTGCTGGTCGGCCGCCTTCATGCTGCACCCAGAATCAGCACGTCGTGCAGCAGGCGGTATGCCGCCAGCTCGTGCGCCGTCGCCTCATCCTCGACCGTTGACCCCACATAAGTCGGGATATCTCGGTCGAACGCCGCCAGGATAGCGCGCGCCTTAGCCTTCACGCCGATCAGCGTCATCGCCCTGATGTCTGCTACGACGGAAAGAGCTTCGTTCTCGGCAGCTAGCTCGGCGTCCGCAGTCCAGTCGACGCTGTCGCACGGCTCCGACATCTTGGCATCGACTGCGTCACAGGCCGATCTGTGTGCCATGCAGGCGGCGATCAGGGCCGCATCAGGATGAGCCGGCGACATGGCATGCACGAAGGGCGGTGTCTCGGCCCTGGCCGCGATCGGCAGCACAGTGCGTGCCGCCACCGCGCCGGCCGTGAAGCCGAGAAAGTCCCTGCGGAGCGTCATGCTTGGCCTCCACCGGATAGCGCCACGGACGCCGTCTCGAGGCGCTGGCCCAGCCATAGCAGGATGGCCGGCAGACCGGACGCGTTCGGCTCGGCTTCGGCCATGATGCAGAGCAGCGCCGCCACAACCTCCACCGTGACGGCGGCCTCCTGGAGCTTCACAGCGACACCTCGGCCAGCACCGTGGCAGGCTCAAGCACCGCCGAGGTGTCCGCCAGCCAATGCGGCGGCGTCAGGTAGAGTTGGCCATCCGTCTCGTCCACCACGCGGTAATGGTGCACGACGCCGCGGTCATACATCGCCCCGAGAAGTCGGCCAGCGAAGCGCCTGGTGCGGCCGTCAGGGAGAGGCCGGTCTACCAGCACCGGCACGGCCCGGCGAGCCCGCACGTAGCCCGCGCGCATCGGTGCCGCGCTCATGCTTGAGACTCCGATCGCGCCCAGCAGCGATAACCGCCCTGGAACAAGCCCCAGCCAGCAGGCTCGCCGTCCGCCTCCGCGCGGGAGGAAAGCTGGCCGTAATCGTCGACGGTGAACTCCCCAATATCCTCGCACGTCGGCTCAAGGTCGCCGCCGTCCTCCGCATCGTCCGCGTCGCCGAGCCCGTGCAAGCCCGCGATCGGCTGGTCCTCAGCGTCGCAACAGCCTTCATCGTCGGGTTCAAGATCTTCTGCCGGCGCGTCCAGCGCGTCCAGGAAGGCGATGCCGAGCTCGATTTCCTGTTCGATGCGCTGCCGCAAGCCGGGGGTGATCGTGCCCGTCCAACGGAGTTGAAGAGGCGCGGCGTCCAGGGTGAACGGGTAGCCGTCATGGTCGGGAACCGGCATCCGGATGATCAAGGCCGACGCGCCCGCCGCGGCCGGCAATCTTCTGTCCGAAGCCCCCGGCGCGGCCCGGCGCAGTCTTCTTCTGGCGAGTGTGGGCGCGGGAATGCTATGGGCGTGTTCAGCCATTGCCTGCTCCTCATACGAGCGGTTGTGTGGTCAGGCCGGGCGCGGTGCTTCCAACACCTCGTTCGGCCGTTGTTCCTTGCGGAACGGCACTCTGGATGCCAGAGTTATCCCATCAGGTGCAAGCGGAAATTGTCATTGTGAGTGCCATTTCTTCCGCCCAGGTCAGGGCAGGCCGCGCTTTGCTAGACTGGTCTCGGGACCAGCTTGTCGAGGCGAGTGGGGTTCCAAAGCGAACGCTGGTGCGTTTGGAGCAGGCCGAGACCAGCCCGCACTCCAAGACGGTCGAAGCCATTCGGGCCGCTCTTGAGGGCGCCGGCGTCGAGTTCACCAACGGCGATGCGCCCGGGGTCAAGCTTCGATCGGGCGCCCCGAAGCCATGAACCCCAACGGTGCCCTGATCCTCGCCATCGTCAGCGGGTTTGTCATTGCTGGCGTAGGATCGAGGTTTCGTTCCTCGTGGCCGTGGTATCTCGTCGCCGTTATCATCCTTGCGAGCTGTGCATACGCCTACGTTGAGCCGCAACACTGGTTTGCGAGTTGGGTTCACGGGTGAGCCGCGTCGAGTTTATCGAGCAGAATGGGGGCGGGCCGGGCGTGAGGCTAAGGCATCGGCCATGAGTCGCGGCGTGGCATCCGCCCCACCGAACTACATCGCGATCTTCGGGCGAAACGTGCGTGCCGAACGCGAGCGGGCGGGGTTGAAGCAGGCCGAAGTCGGCGAGCGGATAGGGGTCGGACAACAGCGCCTCGCTCTAATCGAGGGTGGTAAGCAGAACGTCACCCTGAGAACGATGGCGTCGCTGGCCGAGGCGTTGGGATGCGACCTGCCAGGCATGCTTGTTGAGCCGGATCGGAGAAGCGGGGGACTAAAACCAGACCCGCCCCGCTCAAGGCCGGGATGACACCGCTCTGGCCCTACCTGATCCTGACCTACCAGCTCGAGCTCGCCTTAGCCTGCCTGGAAGCGTGGGAGACGGCGCCGGCCGTGCCACGGCTGGAGCCGGAGGTCGACCCGGTCGCGCGGGCCAGGCGTCGACGGGTCGGGAAGGTTTGGGATGCCTGAACGTTCGGTGCCGCCGTGGCCCCCTCGCGGGCTGCCGGAGGAGCAGGCTGCCTATTATGTAGGCTTGGGCATTACGACGTTCCGGGCCGAGGAGGCCAAGGGCCAGTTCCGCGCGACCTGGCTGACCGAGCGCCGCAAGGTCTACCTGCGCGACCATCTGGACGCCTACCTTGACCGCAAAGCGGGGAGCCAGGCCGCCGCGCCGGTCGATGACGTGCCGGACTGGCAGAAAGCTCTGGACGCGGACAGGCAAGATCAGGACCAGCGCCGACCAAGAAAGAAAGCACCTGGCCGCTGAAGCACGACTTTCGAAATGACGGCCGGCCCTCAGGGCGTTATTGTCTCGATACCCAGTTCCAACGGGGGCGGGTCCAGACGCCAAATAGCTGGAAAGCTGGCGCGGGCTCTGGTCCCCCGGTGGCCAGCACACCCCTCTTCTGACGCAAGATCTGCGCCCGCCAGCCGCGGCAGCTTGCCGCAAGCGTGAGTGTCAGGCGACGGCTGAAAGCCATCCATTCGCGGTGAGCGCGTCATACGCAATGCGGACTTGAGCTTGCGAGAACCGCTGCTTGCGCTCGTTCCAGGCGTGTACCTTAGCGGCGGCGGCCTCGGCGCTATCCGCCTCCTCTCGCGTCGCGACCCAATGGACAGTGGCCAGAAGCTCAAGGCCAAACGGAGTTTCAAACCCATCAACCAGCCTACCAACTCGAGCAAACCGCTCCTTGGTCACGGCATCCTTCGTCAGGAAGGCTTCAGCGTCGCTCACTGCACTGGGGACGAGCTCTAACTGCTTGTCGGGTGCATCCCCGCCGTCGTGGTATCCGGCCACGAGATGCCCTTCGATAGCATTAAGGACGTGGCGCAGGTTATCGGCGTACGGACCATAGTGGTGTTTGACGTAGTTCAGCCGGAGAGGGGCGCCTGCCTCTTGCATGAAATACATCAGCTTCTGGAGCTCGACGAGCGTCACAAAGGGGTCCATCAGGCCCGCCAAGTAGCGGTTCATTAGCACTACCAGAGCCGCTCGGCCTGGCGTCATGGCAGGCACCTCCCGCGACTTAGTTGCCGCCGGCGCATCGGTCGGCTCGAACACAACGACACGCAGACCTTTGAAGTCGTGCAACGCCGCCTCAATCCTAGGGCGCACGTCTGCCCAGTTAAGGCCGCCAAGGCCGCTGCCGAGTGGGGGAATAGCGATGGAGCGGACGTCGCGCGCGCGGATCTCCGCCGCCAGCGCCACAAGACCGGACTCGATGTCCTCGATGCGGCTCTTGCCCTTCCAATGGCGCTTCGTGGGGAAGTTGACGATCAATCGCGGCCCACCAAGCTTGTTCGTCTCGAAGATGAACATACGACCCGGCTGCACTTCCTTGCGGGTGCAAGCGGCCTGATACGCCTTGAAATTATCCGGGTAGGCGTTCTTGAACTGCAACGCGATACCGCGGCCCATGATGCCGACGCAGTTCACCGTGTTAACGAGCGCATCCACGTCAGCACCGAGGATATCACCGGTGGTGAATTCGATCATCGCCGTCCTCCTCAGTAGTACCAGCTTGGCTGAACTTCGACCTTCGGCCTGTGTGTTGTGCCCGTCATGGCGCGTGCGACTCGCGATGCGATTCCAGAACCATGGATCCCAATGCGCTCAACCAGCTGCCAAGGGAAAGATTGTTCGACAAGAAATTCAGCCTGCTTTGCCTCTCGTACGTCGGGTGCGGTCCAGTACTTCGCGGACATCGCGTCCCACCCGATCTCACCTAGCTGATCAAGCTGGGCGCGGAATTGCGTGTAGTGAGCGGCCGCATTGGACAGAGAGAAAGCCCAGCGCTGTCGATTGGCCTGCATCCACTTAACCACCGCATGAAGGTCAGCCTCCAGGTGGACAACTGGTTGCTGGCCGCCTTTGTATGCCAGATTCGGATCGTTCGCTTTGTGTATCTTGAACAGCATGATTGAACGTGGACAAAAGTAGAACGGAACGCAATCCCCTACGTTCAGCCCGGTGTGACAAGAGACAGGCAGCGCGAGCCGCCGCTGTTTGATGCCGCTCATCCCAATGATCGCGACACCTTGGCGTTTGATCATCTTCGAGTCGGGCCACAGACAACCGTCTGCAACAATAGACCCGAGGTTATCCACGTGGACGATGTGGTAGATCTTGGGGTGAGTGGGAACTGTCATGTCTGGGTGGATAAGGGATCATCGAGCCCTGCTCAGCGTCAAGCTTACTCGGCTGTCGCGGGCACCAGATGGCGGTTTGCTATGCCCGGCCGCCAGGCCCGGCGATCGTGATCCGCCGCAGATCCGGCCAGAAGATCCGCAGGCACGGCCGCACGGCCGAAATGATGCTCTCCGGATCGGGCCCGCACGTTGGGCAGACGGCCAGCGCGACGGCGATCGTCGGCTCGGGAACGTCGGGAACCACCATGCCATAGCTCCTCGGCTGGCCAGCAAGCGGCCGGGTGCAACCAACGCACGGCATTGGGAACGCCCCGGGCGCCGGATACTCGATCCAGTCGTGGCCGAACGTGAGGGCAGCGAGGAGCAGCAACCCATCCGGGCGGCCGGCCTGCGCCATTTCACTCACAGCGGCGATCTCCTGCTTCATCATCGGAACCACCCGGAATAGGGTGCCGCATTGATTGCGCACCTCACCAAGCGCCGCGAGGTAAGGCGGCCATCCGTCGACCACGCCTTAGCTGCCCCGCACCGTCTTCGCGAACTGCCCGCCGCGCTGCATGCCGCTTTGCACGGCCTGCATCGCCATCAGCGGTATCGCGCTCTTGAGTTGGTCGATCTCGCGCGGCCCGGCGCCGGTCGCGTTCACGTTGAAGTTGAAGTGCGTGTCGCCGCCCTGCCCTGCGTTCGCATTGGCTCCCAGCGCTGCCATCTGGCCGGCAGTGAAGACGCCCTCGCCGGCCTGCAGCACAGCTGGCACCTCGTCTCCGGCGATGCCGCCAGTGTGGTATCGCGTGGCACCGTGGAACACGCGAGGGTCTACCCATCGGGAGCCGCCTTCGGTGCCGACGATGCCGCCGCTGTGGAACAGGTTGGTGAAGAAGCTCCCGATCCCATCGAAAAGGCCACTTCCAGCGTTGTAGGCGCTTGCCGCAGTCTGCGGTAACCCGTCGCCTCCGTTGAACCTAGATCCGATGCTGCTGAACAACCCTTTCGCTGCTGTTCCCGCCAGTGAGTTGCCAGCAGCATCCACGAACGAGCCGTATCCACTTGCCGCGGTTTGCGGCGCGCCGTCCGGCCCGTTCGACGACGACGACGCACCGCTGCCAAGCAGGCCTCCTATGAGGCCGCCAGCGCTGCTGATCGTGGGCGAGTTGCCGCCGAAGAAAGCCGTGTGCCGAAGCGGACGCTGGTGCGCTTGGAGAAGGGAGACGGCGATCCTCAGCGCCGGACGGTAGACGCCATTCGCGCCGCCTTGGAAGCAGCCGGCGTAGAATTCACAGATGGCGAGACGCCCGGTCTACGACTGAAGAAGAGGTTGCCGCTTTCACAGGACGACGTCCGATCGATGCTCAGGACCTTTGGGCCCTCTAATCCAGCGTCGAGCGCAGAGATACGGCCGCGGCTTATCGAGGCCCGGCAGCAGGGCGGATGGCCTGAAGATCTGGCCCAAGATCTTGATGCCGCCCTTAGCGATGAGACGAAGATGGGCTTCCCCCGGCAGACGGCAGGAAGCGGCGGATGATTGATGCCGCTTGGCTCGCCAGCAACGTGGGTGGCCTCCAGACTTGGCAGAAGCGCTAGAATCGGCACTTAAGAAGGCGCCGAAGGTCGGCTTCCCGGGTGGGACTCGGGAAGTGCTTAGGGGCGACCGAACCCATCAATCCCAAACGGGGATGCATCTGCAGTGAGGCTCAGCCTTCCGCATAGCACGACGCTGCTTCAGGCAGCCACCAGGTAGGCTTGATATGGCCAGCAAGTTGAGGCGGCCTGGTAGCCGATAAGAAGGTATGAATCCGACGGAGCCAGCCAGCTAGCCTCTTTCGTGACTACTCTTACTTTTGAAGTATTTATATTCCACATCTCTTAGGTCTGATGCAGATGGTATCCGTAGAATTACATCCAGGCGCCTCTCAGCAGAGACTTGAGAGAGAACAAGGATGCGGATGGCAGAGTACATTCCGATTCCAAGCGAACCGCGGCCCCAGAGATCATAAATGTTCTTCAGATCGCCGACATTCTCATCAGTTATGTTTTCAAGACGATCACGCATGTCGCTCAAGGTCTCGACACCACACGAAATTAGCGATTGGATCAGGTAATCCCATGCGGTTTTCTTCGCATCAAATGCTATTGTTACAGTCAATCCTACTGCATTACATTTTTCTTTAACCACAGTCAGAATCTGCGAATTATTTAATAAGCTTAGGATGGAATCCCTATTGAGCGGAATGTCACGTAGAAAGCCTTTTTCTACGCTTGAGCGATAGTCTTCTCGTAGCATTGCAACCGATTGTTGCAATTCTAGGAATGCCTCATCAGCAGTTTCTAGCAGGGCACTAATGCGGAAGAGTTTACGGCGGATCTCATGAGGCACTTCCAAGGCACTTTTATATCTCAGTCTCCAGTCCAGGGCTGCCCACGCATGCTGTAGGACCGTCCGAATTTGCACCTCGGCTTTAAGATTCTTAAATTTGTTATACTCAAACATTTTGCAGCGCTCATCAGTCAGAGAGACAACTATGTGAATTGACTGATACCCAAATCGATCAGGGTCTTGGACGGCAGTTTTATCAACCGAGTTCTTTTCATCTACCGTGAATTGAGATCTGATCGCGGCTGCAACCTTCCTGCACTCCTCAACATTGAAGACAACAACTCGAACACCACAAAGATCCGTAACATCAGTATGCGTTTCGTACTTTCCAACTTTGTCGGGTCTGCGAATTTTTTCTTCAAAACTCTCCATCGTTTTTGTACGAGACTCGAGAGCAAGAGGCTCAATTCCCTCATGCTCTAGAACACGACTGACTAAGGTGCCGAGCGCACCAGCGAGGTTGATATAGCTTGGACGGGCTGCTGCGAACGTCTCAGTGATCGTCTGTATCATACCGAACGTCCATTCATCATGAAGCGAGCAAATAGATTAAGGTGGTGCACATACCGTCAGGTATGGTCTCGGCCGACTGACCCAGCATTGCCGCGATCGTCGCCTCGGGGTAGCTCACATCCTTGGCCTTGCTCGCGAACGAGTGTCGCAACTGTGCAGAGTCTCGCCCTCCAGGTCCACGTTGTCGAGAGCGGCGTTTCCCGTGCCGCGGCATCCACGTTACCGCCGCGCGGCTGGCCAAATCGCTAGACCCGTGCCGGTATACTTGCAACGATATCGTAGTCATTCGGAGCACGTCATGCGCATCGCCACTCTCGCCGCCGTTCTTGCCCTCGTCTGCACCGCAGCTCAGGCGCAGGCTCCTTCAACGGGGATTGCCCGGCCAGCCCCGGCCAGGTCATCTGCGACAGGCGCAACGCCGGCACCTGGCGGCGGTCCCGGGATGGTATGGGTGAACTCTCGCAGCAAGGTCTACCACTGCCAAGGCGACCGCTATTACGGGAACACGAAGCAAGGCAGCTACATGAGCGAGGTTGCAGCCAAGTCGGCCGGCGATCGACCAGACCACGGGAAAGCCTGCTCCTGACACTGATCGCGTCACATTGCCCGTCCTTGCAGTCGGGCAATGCTCTCAGCGAGGGACTAAACCGCGCGCCAGTGATCCGGCTTCTTTTTATCGTTGAGGTGACGAACGCGAGCGACATGCGGCGAGTGCCCGTTCGCTTTTGCCCAGTCGATTGCTTCCTTCTGGGTGGAGGTCACTTTGAGCACTTGGTCGCCTGCCGTCTCGACCACGTAGTCGGTAATCGGACTGCCTTCCGGCCGGCCCTTCGGACGGGCTTCTACATACACAGTAGCCATTTTGGATCCTACGCTTCGTCGTTGACGCGGCGCGGTCATGTCGGGCAAACCGACGTTGCTGCTGACCTGCCAGGCTCACGGGCCTGCTGTCGACGCGGGCGACGGAGGGCTGTCATCCCTTCGTCCGCCTCCCGAATCGGCATCGCATCGAGCAGCTACCCACGTTGGCCGAGTCGCAGCGAGTCCATTTCCAGCAGGAATCACGCGTTCACGCGGCTGTGACGAAAGTCGTCCACGGCACGAGCGCGGTTGGCAAACTCGGCTCCGTGGTAACTGGATTGTCAGTGACGACGAGCTTTTTGCGCTCTCGAGCTACGAAGCCTCGGCTTCCGTTCGGGCGGCGGCATCGGCCGCCAACCGGCGATCACCCGCGCCATGTCCCTGGCCTTGACGCTGTCCGTGATGCCAGGAAACAGCCTGCGGAGCTCAATGCCGGCCGACAGCTCGCCCTCTCGTTCGAAGGCGTCTCGGATCCTGGCGGCCTCGGCTTCGGACACGCTGAACATCGCCTACATCCTCGCCCAGATGCCTACCTGCCGCGCAAGCGCCACGTAGCCCACCGTGCCCGCGCGGGTTCGCCGACGGCGTCGCCGCGGATCCCGCGCATGCCGGCGTCGATCGCCACCAGGTGCTGCACCCGGGCGATCTGGTCGGGCGTAAGCGAGCCGGCCCGGTAGCCCAGCCCGGTCAGCATGCGCCACCCGCGCGCTGGTGGCAGCTTCCACGCGGCCAGCAGCTCGAGGAAGGCAGCGATGGCGCCCGAGGACGTCAGGACCGGGGGATGCTCAGACGTGACCTCGGCCGCTCTCCTGTCCAGCGCGACGGAGCGGGGCGGCGCGGCGCGTTTGCCTGGCGGACGGGCATAGACAGAGCGTGCGGGGCGATCGGACATGGCGGGAACACGCGAGCCCCCGCGTGCGATGTCCATGGCAGGTTCGGCGGCGATCCGGCCGCGCGGACTCAGGATCGGGCGGGAAGGAGCTGACGTGGCTCGGAATGCTGGTCCGCAGGGCAGTAGCGGCGCACTTGGATGTGACCTGATCGCACCGTTGGGATGGCAGGATCTGAGCCACGGGCGACCCGGTCGGTTACCACCCGGGCGCGGCACATGGGCGCCGATAACCGCTCTCGTCCGCTACGACGAGATGCGCAATGCCGTCGAGCGGTGCGCTCGGATTGACGAAGCGGCTGACCTTCGGGACAAGGCCGCAGCCCTCCAGGCGTATGCCCGCCAACGCGATGACCGCGATCTCGACGTGTGGACGAGCGAGATAAAGCTGCGGGCGAACGTTCGCATTGGCGAATTGGTGCGAGAACTGGACAGGAGCGCGGGCGGCGCTAACCCGTCCGCTACTCTTCCCATCGGTGGGAAGAGTAAGTCCGGCGCAATAGCCGAAGCCGGCCTTTCCAGGTCCGAAGCATACCGGGCTCAGGAACTCGCCGGTCCCCGCGAAGAGCAGGCGCAGAAAGCTGGCGACAAGTCCCGTGGGGCATCCGGCGCAATTGATTAGGACCCGCCTTACTGCTTTGAGCGCTCGTAAGCTCGTCGGATGAAGCGCCCCGTCGCCGCGCCGAGTAATGCCACCCGGAGATACGCCACTACCAAGATGAGCAGACCGCCGCCGAATGTCACGACATAGTCGATAGCGCTCACTACGGCCGTCCTCTCTGATCATCCGCCGGGTGCGCGGTGCAGAAAGCCCGAAACGGCTCCTTCCCTTGCCGAGACAATCCAACAACTGCGTGGGCTGCAAGAACCCGGGCCATTCCGATCCCGAACCGCTTGGGGGGATCGAACATCTCGACGGCGATATACGAGTTGCCCTGCTGGACGAAGGGGATTGGGTGTAGC
>CAXTWC010000187.1:0-11062 GCA_964247805.1 uncultured Acetobacteraceae bacterium
ACAACAGCACCGCCACCGCGGCCAGCATCACGACGGAGAACGCCCTGGCATAGCCGAGCTGGGGCGGCAGGCTCTTCACGCTGCGGTAGATCTCCGTCGTCAGCACGTCGACCCGGCCTGGCATCCCCACCAAAGCGGGCACCTCGAACGATTCCAGGTTGCGGATAAAGACGAAGAGAGCCAGTGCCAGGATCGCAGGCATCGCGAGACGGAGCGAAATCTTCCACACCGTTTCGAAGATGGACGCCCCAGCCACCCGCGCCGCCTCCTCCATTTCCGCGTTGGCGGCCCGAAACGCCGAGGACAACATCAGGAACACTAGTGGCGACCACAGGAAGCCCTCGATCGCGATCATGCCGCCCAGGCTGTTGACATTGATCAACGTCACCGACGAATCGACGTACAAGCGATACAAATCGTTGAACGGCCCGGCCCGGCCGAACAGGAACAACCAGGCGGAGACATAGAGGATGTAGGGCGTTCCCAACGAGATGATGGTCGTGAGGTATGCCAAGCCCTTTAGCGGCACATCCGTGCGTTCGACCAGCCAGGCCAGCAATCCGCCGAACAGCAGCGAAACAGCCGTGGCGCACGCCGCGAAGATGACGGAGTTGAACACCATCGTCCCGAGGTTCCGCCCCGTGATCAGGGAGACGTAGTTCTGCAGGGTGAACGCACCCTGGCCCATTCCGGCCGTCACCTCCGTGAAGCTGGTGCGAATCAAGACATACAGCGGCGGCAGCACGAGCAGCGCGATGATGGCGGCCAGCACGTAGCCGGCGATCCCACCTTGGGGAAGGCGGAAGCCACGCGGTGGCGCCGGCGCGGCATCGGCCACAGGAAGGGGGAGGCGAGCGACGTCGGGCATGGAAGCTCGTCCTATTGGAACAGGCACTTGTAGATCGCGCTCCACTCGGCCTCGTGACCCTGGAACTCACCCGGCGACATGATCCGGGCCGTGTAATGCCCGGCATCCGGCTTGAGGTCCGCTTCCGTGGCTGGCACGCTGGGGCTGGCCGGGATGTAGCCGGCCTTGGCGTAGATCTGCTGACCCTCGTCGGAGAGGTTGAATTCCACGAACAGCCGGGCTGCATTCGGATGAGGACTGTTCTTCATCAGGCCAAACGTTCCGAAGGTAAGGATCGGCGCGAGCTTCAACCACTTCACGGGTGCGCCCTGGGCGGCACTGATCACCGCGTGATAATTATAGATGGACAGCACCAACGGGTATTGGCCGGAAATATTCTGATCCAGCACGACGCGCTGGATCGCAGGCACGTTGGCGATCCGTTGCTTCGCCAACTTCTGGAGGTACGCCATGCCCTTCTCCGGACCCATGCTCATCAGCACGTTACCGATGAAGCCTGGTGGGCCAGAGGCGCTGGGCGAGTCCGTCCACGCCATCTTCCCGCTCCAGCGCGGATCCAGCAAATCGTCCAGCGTTTTTGGCGTCTCGGCGGTGCTCACCTGCTCCGTGTTGATGGAGGGGGTCGCGATCTGGACGATGTTCGCGGTCCAGAGGCCGGTGGGATCTTTGAACTCGGTCGGGAAGTCCTTCGCGGCCTCCGGCACGAAATGGTCCACCAGCCCGGCCTGATTGAGCGGGTAGTAGGTGATCCCGCCATCGAATAGGTCGCCTTTGACCGAACCGGCCCGGGCTTCATTGCTGAGCCGAAGCGCCGTCTCCTGCCACGGGGCGGGGACGTAGTTGACTTTGATGCCCGGATATTTCGCTTCGAAGGCGGCGATCATCGGGCGCACGATCTGGCCGACCACGAGCGTGGTGTACCAGGTCACCTCGCCCTCTTTCTTCGCCGCATCGAACAGCTTGGGATCCAGCGCGTGGGCCGGTTGCGCCGCAACGATCGGCGCCAGGAGCAGCAACGCCGCAAAGGCCAAGCGGAAGCCGCGTCGCACAGCATCGTTTGATCGGATGGACATGGTTGTCATGGTTACGGCCTCCCTCGTTATGTCCCTGCTTCTAAGGGATCTTGACTGATATCGATAAGCGTCATGTCGGCAACGTTCAATGCAAGCGTGCGCAGGGTGGACGCTTGTTCGCCATGCGAACGCACTGCTTACTACTGTGAGGCGAGCCTCGAGATCGCGTCGGCTGCTTGGCGCAGCGGCACCAGCAGCATGTCACGCATCGCTGCTTCGTCCATGCGGCCGGTTTGCATGCTGGACGCGATGCCGAGCCGCGTCCAACCCACCATCTCCTTTCCGGCCGTCGGCGGGACCGCAACGCCGATCGAACAATGGCCCTGCATCAACTCTCCGAAGATCATCGCGTAGCCACGGGAGCGAACCAGATCGAGCCGAGCGCGCAGCAGACGCGGATCCGTAATGGTCTGGTCCGTGCACGGGCTGAGCGGCGCCGTCGCCAGGAACCGATCGAGCTCCCGCGGATGCAGGTTGGCGAGCAGCACCTGTCCGATCGACGTCGCATGGGCCGGACGGCGAAAGCCGGGACCGACCGCAACCGGTAGGTTGCGGTTCGGGCTCGGGAGCCGCGTGACGTAGATGACTTCCGTATCCACCAGCATGGCGGCCGAGGCGGACTCGCCGGTCCGATGGGTGAAGTCCAACAGGACGTCCCGGATGACCTCCAGCTCGGACATGCCTTCCAGGAAGGCTTGCCCGAACCCCAGCACGGCCGCGGTCAGCTGGAAATACTTGCCGTCCGTGCGCGCCAGGCCCGTGTCACACAGCGTCAGAAGCAGGCGCCGGGCTGCCGAACGGCTCAGCCCGGTGCGGCCGGCCACCTCCGTGATGGTCTGCCGCCGATGCTCCCGCGTAAAGCTGCGGATGACTTGGATGCCGTGCCGAAAGGAAGCGACGGTCTCATCACGCCCCATGGCCTGGTCCTATCGTGGCGGTAAGCCCATGCGCTCGCGTGCTTCGGTCGGCGTCGCGATCTCGATGTTGAGCGCTTCCAGGACTTGGCGAATGCGGCGCACCTGGTCCGCATTGCTTTCGAACAGCTTGCCCGAATGGTCACGCAGGCTGTCTTCCTGCCCAACCCGGAAGTTCGTTCCCATCAATGCACCCGTCGCCGCGGCACGCAGGTTATAGGGGCCAGTGCCATGGGTGAAGATTTCGCAGTCTTCGCCGAACAGATGCTCCGACGTACGCTTCAAGTGAAGCAAATGGTCCATGTCAGACGGTATGCCACCCAGTATCCCAGTAAGGAATTGCACGATGATCGGTCGTTTGACCTTCCGGTTTTTCAGGTGGTGGTCGAGAATGTAGAGATGCCCAACATCGTAGCACTCGAACTCCATGGCGACGTCATGTTCCATAAAGATCCCGATCAAGCGGTCGATCTTATAGAAAGTATTTGACGTAACGATATGATGTGAGGCTGGACCGTAGAACTCACGCTCCCACTCGTACTTGAAATCGTCGACGCCTTGGTCGTGGGCTTTTTTGAACCGGCCATAATTCATGGAGCCGACGATCACAGTTGCGACCTCCGGCTTTATGACCATGGCGGCGGAGGCTCGTTCCTCCGCGGTGGCGCCCATCGAGCAGGACATGTTGATGATCGCGTCGCACTGCTCGCGAACCGCGGGAATGAACGTCTGCCAGACGGCCGGGTCATTGGTCGGGCGGCCATCGTCCGGTTGACGGGCATGGAAGTGCAGCATTGAGGCGCCTTCTTTAACGGCGTCGACCGATTGTTTAATCATCTGGTCGGCCGTTACCGGCAAGTTCGGCGACATCGACGGTGTGAGGGTCGAGCCGGTAACGGCACAGGTTATAATCGTCTTCTTGGCCATCGTGATCCTCCGCTAGGGCTCGTTGCAGCAGCCCTTGGGCCCCGGTTACGCCGCAGGTCGGCGGCCGGCAACGTGCATGTCCTTGGGAGGCTTGGATGTTCGCAATGCGAACAGCGGCATCAAACAAACAGGTCTTTGTAGATCTGCAGCCATTCCGCCTGCCGCTCCACGAACGTGCCGCGCGTGATCAGCGTTGCTTCGTAATGACCAGTCTCCGGTTTGAGCGTCGGCGTTTTCGCCGCCACGTCGGGGCTGGCCGGCACATAGCCGGCATCGGCATAAATCTGCTGCCCCGCATCGGAGAGCATGAACTCCGCGAATAGGCGCGCCGCGTTCGGGTGCGGCGAGTTCTTCAATACGGCGATGTTGCCCAACGTCTCGAGCGGCGCAAGCTTCAGCCAGCGCACCGGCGCGCCCTGTGCCGCGCTGATATCAGCATGATAGTTGTAGACGCACAGCACCAACGGATACTGGCCGGAGATGCATTGATCCAGGACGACCCTCTGGTTGGCGGCGACGTTGGCGATCTGCTGCCCCGCCAGGCTGCGCAGATACGCCATCCCGCGCTCCTGCCCCATTTTCATCAATGCGACCGCGATGAACCCCGCCGGCCCGGTGACGTCTTCAGACGTCGACCAGGCGATCGCGCCCTTCCAGCGCGGCAGCAGCAGGTCTTCCAGCGTGGCCGGCACCTCGGCGGCTTTGACCACGTCGGTGTTGATGGCCGGGCTGACGACTTGGCTGATGTTGGCCGTCCATAGCCCGTCGGGGTCCTTGAACGCGGGAGCATAGTGGGCGGCGGCCTGCGGCGTGTAGCGCGCGATCAGCCCGGCATCGTTTAGCGGATAGACCGGGATCCCACCATCGACGAGGTCGCCTCTGATCTGGCCGGCTTTGGCCTCGTTGAGAATGCGCAGGACAGTTTCCTGCCACGGCGCCGGCACGAAATCGACCTTCACCCCGGGATAAGCCGCCGCGAACGCCGCGATCATCGGCCGGACGATCTGGCCCACGATCAGCGTCGTGTACCAGACCATTCCCCCCTCCTGCCGGGCTGCAGCGACCAGCGCGGCGTCAGCGGCGGCTCTCGCTGGACCGGTCCACGACCCGGCCATAGCCGCGGCTACGCCCAGCGCCGACCGGCGGGTGATCGCCATCATGCCCGTAGGATCACGGTTGAGATCGATTGAAGACGGTTCATCATGCTGACTTCCTCCACTCCCCGGCCGGGGCTCGCAGCAGCTTCTATTGGCCTTCCTCGGCAAGTTCGGGCGCGGTGGCTTCGGGTGTCAACTGGCGCGAGTAACCGGTGTCATTGTTCGCAGTGCGAACAGGGGGACGATCTGGCCCGGTAGTCGCCACCCGCGCGGCGTTGCATCATAGTGAGTGAGAAGCGAGGGAGGCGTATCGTGATCGTCGATCACAGGACTTACACGGTCGTGCACCGCCGCATGCAGGACTATCTCGAACGCTACGAGCGGATCGCGCTACCGATCCAGCTCCGCCATCTCGGGCAACTCGTCGGTTTCTACGTGTCCGACATCGGGCCACTGAACCAGGTCGTCCACCTCTGGGCCTACCGGGACATCGCCGACCGCGAGGAGCGCCGCGCCCGCATGGCGGCCGATCCGGGGTGGAAGGCATTCCTCAAGTCCAACGAAGGCACGTTCAGCGCGCAGGACAACAAGATCCTCAAGCCCACTTCGTTCTCGCCGACCGCGATATCGCCGGCGTGACCACCGCCGCAGCGCCGATACCCACCCGGCCGCCCCCGGCCGCGTGTGACTGCCACGCCCACGTGTTCGGACCTTTGGAGCGCTTTCCGCCCTCGGCGCAGAGCCCCTATCCACCGCCGACCGCTCCCGTCGAGGCCTATCTCGGCATGCTCGACTCACTCGGGCTCGATCGCGGCGTGCTGGTCCAAGCCGCGCCCTACGGCGAGGACAATGCGGCGTTGCTGGATGCGCTGGCGTCTGCCGAGAGAAGGCTGCGCGGGGTGGCTCTGGCCTCGCCGAGCATCGCGGACGCAGATCTCGGCAGGCTCGCCGCGCATGGAGTTAAAGGGCTTCGTTTTTCCCATTTTCCGGGGTCTTCTGGCCGCAACGTCGCGGTCATCGGTCCGGAAGCGCTCCAGCATCTCGCACCCCGCATGCGCGCTCACGGGCTGCATGCCCAACTCTGGATGCCGTGCGACGCCTTCGTGGCGCTCGCCCCCGAACTCCTGCGGGCCAAGGTTCCCCTTGTGCTGGACCACATGGTCCGGATCGACCCGGCGCGCGGACTGGACGCGCCCGAATGCCAGCGCCTGCTGCAACTCCTACGCGATGAGGACCTCTGGATGAAGCTCATCCCGCATCGCGCCTCCACCCAGTATCCGGATTACCCCGACCTCCCAATCTTCCATGCGGCCTTCGTCGAGGCCCGCCCCGATCGGATGCTCTGGGGCACCGACTGGCCCTTCGTGCGCATGGGCGACGCCACGCCCGACGCCGCGCATCTTCTGTCGCTATTCTCCGCCTGGACACCGGACGCCGACCTCCGGAAGCGGATCTTGGTCGACAACCCGGCTGCGCTCTACGGCTTCGAGGCCAGCCATGTCGTCTGACGCTCTGCTCCGGAACACGCTCCTGGAGAAGCTGGCTGCCGGCCAGGTCGTGGCCTCGATGATCGTGCGGAGCGGCATGCCGCACATCGCCCGCCTCGCCCACACCGCTGGCTTCGACACGCTGTATGTCGACCTCGAGCACAGCACGATCTCCTTGGCTGAGACCGGCGATATTTGTCTCGAGGCGATCGCTGCCGGCCTGACGCCGTTGGTCCGGGTTCCCAGCCTGGCGGCCGTGCAGGCGGTGTTGGACGCCGGCGCTCTCGGCATCATCGTGCCGCACATCCGCACGGCCGCCGACGCGGTGGCGGCCGTCGACGCCGTCAAATACCCACCCGAGGGCAATCGCGGCAGCACGTCGATGCTCCCGCAACTCATGTTCCGCAACGTCCCGCAGGCGGCCGCCCACCGAGTCGTCAACGCGGCGACGATGGTCGCGGTGATGATCGAGGACGCCGAGGCGTTGGACAACGTCGAGGCCATCGCAGCGGTACCCGGGATCGACCTGCTCCACGTCGGCACCAACGACCTGACCGCGTCGATGGGCATGGTCGGCGGACACGACGATCCCAGAGTGATCGCCGCTTACGCCCACATCATCGCCGCCGCGCGCACGCACGCCAAGCACGTAGGCACCGGCGGCTTGGCCGGCTTTCCGGAGATCGTCGCCGAATTGGTCAGGATGGGGGTCCGCTACGTCTCGACCGGGGTCGATGTCGCCTTCCTTCTGAGGGGAATGCAAGAACAGGTCGCCCGTGTTCGGGCCTTGCCTGTGTGAGTACTGAATGCACTGAGATAATTTGGACCTCAACTCAGAGAGACATTTCATGCAGCCTCCCCACATCTATTACCCTGACCCCGCAATCCGAATCCTGGACCACAGTTTCGAGAAGTATCGTCTGGTGGTCGCCGGAGTCGAACGGATCTCTACGGGCCATCGCTTCACCGAGGGACCAGTCTGGTTCAGCGACCACCGCGCACTCATTTGGAGCGATATCCCGGCCAACACGATGTATCGGTGGAGCGAGGAGACCGGCCAAACCGAAATCTTCCGCAAGCCATCCGGCCATGCCAACGGCAACACGCGTGATCGACAAGGCCGCCTCGTTACTGCCGAGCATGGCGGCCGCCGGGTCAGCCGCACCGAATACGACGGCAGCATCACCGTCCTGGCCGACTCCTTCGAGGGCAAGCGTCTGAACTCGCCTAACGACCTCGTGGTCAAGTCGGACGGCTCGATCTGGTTCACCGATCCGCCCTTCGGCATTGCCGGTTATTACCAGGGCGAGCGCGCGCCGCAGGAACTCCCGCAAAACGTCTACCGGATCGACGGACAAACGGGTCGTCTCACCGTAGTCACCGACGAAGTCGATGGTCCGAATGGCCTGGCCTTCTCGCCCGACGAGTCGAAGCTCTACGTCATCGAGTCCCGCGCCCGCCCCCGCAAGATCCGTGTCTTCGACGTCAGCGCCGACCGCACGACGCTGGCCAACAACCGTATTCTGGTCAATGCCGAGGCCGGCACGCCCGACGGCTTCCGCGTCGACGTCGACGGCAATCTTTGGTGCGGTTGGGGCATGGGCACGCCTGAGTTGGACGGCGTGCGCATCTTCAATACCGCCGGCGACCCGATCGGGCATATTGGCCTTCCGGAGCGATGCGCCAACCTGTGCTTCGGCGGCCAGTGGCGTAATCGCCTCTTCATGGCCTCATGCACTTCGGTCTACGCCCTATACGTTAATGCTCAGGGTCTTTCGGGAGGCTGATACCAAGGCTTGTCGATCACAAGCCATGCAGTTGCGGCATGGTCCGCGATAACTCAACGGCCTTGGTGTTTTGCATCGGGGTCTGTGCAGATACGCTGGATTGATCACGAAAATACCGCGGCCAAACGGTCGAAGGTATACCAAGGGAGTGAAGAGTGACGCACAACCGTGCCTGGATTTACGGGCTCCTCTTCACCGGCTGCTCAATCAACTACGTCGATCGCGTCGTGCTGTCAGTAGCGGCTCACCCGATTGCGGAGGCGTTCGGCCTCTCAACCATCCAACTCGGCTATCTATTCTCGGCGTTCCTGTGGAGCTACCTCATTGTCGTGCTCCCCTGGGGCATCCTCGTCGACCGCATCGGAACGCGGTGGTCGACGGCGAGTGGCATGGCCTTCTGGGGTTTTGCGACCATCCTCACCGGCCTGAGCTGGAACTTTGCGTCTGCCTTCATCTCCCGCCTGCTGATGGGCTTGGGCGAGGGTTCCACCTATCCGGCCGGCGGGCGCACCATCCGTGAGTGGATCCCGGCGGGCGAGCGCGGTCTCGCGACGGTGGTGTTCAATTGCGGAGGCTATTTCGGCCCAGCCATCGGCTCGATCACGATGGCCTACATCGTGTCCCATTTCGGCTGGCGCGCCGGATTCTATGCCGCGGGGGCGATCTGCTTCGTGTGGGTCGCCGTCTGGTTGCTCGTATTCTGCCAGCCCGAAGAGGCGCGTTTCATCGACGAGGTCGAGCGGGCGAAGATCCTTGCCGAGCGGGGCGGCTCCGCCGTGCAATCCGGTGGCGGCGCCCGGTTGGCGGACCTGCTGCGCTGCCGCTCGCTCTGGGGCGTCTTCATCACCCAAGGGTGCGCCGTCTATACCGTCTATCTCTTCCTGACCTGGCTGCCGAGTTATCTGCAAGCCACGCGCGGCCTCACCGTGATGTCGAGCGGCTATCTTACGGCCATCCCGTATGCGGTCGCGGTGCCGGGGACGATCCTGGTGGGTTGGATCAGCGATCGGATCCTGCGCGGCGCACCGGTCAATTCCGGGCGGCGGCGCAACATGGTCGCCACCATGATGCTGCTCTCGTCCTGCATCCTGCTGACCCCGTTTGTGACCAACACGAGCGTCGTGCTCGCGCTGTTCTCCCTCTCCTTGACCTGTATCGGCAGCACGGTCGGCCTCAACATCGCGCTGACCAACGATCTACTCGTCGACCCGGCCAACACCGGACGTGTGTATGGCGTTCTGGTGACCGGCGGCAACCTGTTCGGCGTGGTGGCCCCGATCGCGACCGGATACATCATCTCCGGCACGGGCAGCTACGACGCCGCGTTCGTCATTGCCGGCATCATCCTGTTCTTCGGCGCCGCCGTGGCGCTCACGATGACGCGCCAGCCCATTGCCGCTCCGGGCGCGGCCGCCATTCCACACCCCGCCATTGCGTTGGGAGAGGTAAGACAGTGATGGACCCCACTGAAAAACTGCTCGCACGCGAGGCGATCTGCGAATTGCTGGCCGAGTACTGCTTTCTGCTGGATGGCCACGAGCTCGTCGCCCTCGCCGCGCTGTTCGAGCTGGGCGGGAGTTGGATCTCGCGCAACGGCGAAGCGACCGGCCGTGACGCGATCGCCGACTTCCTGTCCCGCCTGGTGCCCGCGCCAGCACCGGGGACCCGGCGCAAACATCTCACCACCAATATCATCATCGGCATTGATGGCCAGTCAGCGCACGTGAAGTCCAATTTCCTGGTGATCCGGGACACCCCGGCCGGCCCGGTGGTCGCAGTCGCCGGGACCTATCGCGACGTCGTGGTCAGCAGCGGCGGCCAATGGCTGTTCCGCCGGCGCGAGTTGTTTCACGATATCGCTGGAGAAAGCGGGCTGAACTCGACGCAAAGCGGATCACCCGCGCCGACCGTCTGAAAGGTGCTTCATGACAGGTAAAAAACTGACGGGACGAGTTGCTCCCGACTGTATCCGAAATCTCGAGATCCCTCGGCTCGAACCCGCCTTGCTCGACCAGTTGCGCGGCCTCGAGGATCTGACAGGCACGCTGTCTGACGCGATGGATGATCTCGGCCTTTTTGCCGCATTGCCCGCATCTGTCTTGCGACCCTCCACGCCCGGGCAGCGGGTCGTCGGTCAAGCGGTGACCGTGCGCAACACCGAGCGGCCCGATACGGTAACCATCGCAGCCGCTGGCAGAGCCGGCCGGATGGGCGAGCATGAGGCCTACAACCTCGCCGAGCCGGGCGATGTGGTGGTGATCGAGGGCGTGCACGAGGTGTCCAACATGGGCGGCCAATCGGCGACGTTGGCACACCGCTCCGGCTGCGCGGGCGCGGTGATCGACGGGTCTCACCGAGACCCGCAAGCCTCGGCCGCCTGCGGCTTTCCCATCTGGTCCCGCGGCCTGACGCCGATCACCGGCAAGTGGCGGTTGCAGACCGTCGAGATTAACGGCCGGGTCCGCATTGGCGGGGTCATGGTGGACGCGGGCGATGTCGTTGCGGCGGACGAAGCCGGAATCGTGTTCCTGCCGTTTGCCCGTGTGGCGGAGATCCTGGCGCGGGCGCTGGAGATCGACGCCGGGGACACGCGGCAAAAGCGCGATATCGCAACCGGCATCAGCTTGAGCGATCTGGCGGCGACAAGGTACAAATAGCGGGACGAAACCTCGATTACGGCATCACCCGCCCGGCACGCCCTGGGTATTCACGTAGACCGAGTAGATCGACGTGCAGGATGCCATGAACAGCCGGTTGCGCCAGGGAAGCATGTAGAGTTCTGGGGGGCTGAGGCGATTAGGCTAGGGTGCGGGTTCACGGGGCGAAGGTGAGCTGTGTCAAAACTGGTATGGCGGGTGATGGTGGCGGAACGGCAGCCTGGCGCGAGCACCGAGACCGAGCTCGCCTGC
>CAXTWC010000188.1:0-10972 GCA_964247805.1 uncultured Acetobacteraceae bacterium
CGGAGACCGGGAACGGGCGTTTCAGCCGGATCGTGATGGTCTTGTCGTCGGGCGCCGCGATCTCGTTCGTCGCGGCCATCATGGCTTGTCCATACACGTCCCGCTTGGCCCAGCGCGCGATGCTGGCGACGCAATCCCGCGCCAGCACGGGCGGGCCATCATGCCAGCGCAACCCGTCCCGCAGCGTCAGCCGCCAGGTCAGGCCGTCCGCATCGACCGTGTGGCCGGCCAGCATCTGTGGCTGCGGGCGGAACTGGGCGTCCTGCCCCCATAGCGTGTCGTAGATCAGGAAGGCGTGCTGCACCGTCTGGGTCGTCGTCGTCCAGATCGGGTCCAGCACGGCCAGGTCAGCCTCCGGAACGAACCGCAGCGGCCGCGCCTCCGCCCCGCGTCCGATGGCGGGCGCTGCCAGCGCTGCGGCGGAGGTGGCGACGAACATGCGGCGTTTCACTGGCGAATCCCTTCTCGACCCGCAGCCAGCATGGCAGTCCCGGCTTGACAGTCAACGAAGCCGCCCGGCCAAGTTTAGCCAGTGCCGCCGGATCGGAGTGTAGATGCCAAGCATGACAAGTCGCAGTCGCAGTCTGCTCGTGGCGCTGTCCGCCTGGCTCGCAGCGGGGGCCGCCCAGGCGGAACCCAAGATACTGCACGTCGTGCCGCAGACCGACATCGTGCTGCTGGACCCGGTGTTCGGCACCGCCTCCATCTCCAACATCGCCGGGATGATGATCTACGAGTCGCTGTTCAGTTGGGACTCCCACCTGCAGCCCAAGCCGCAGATGGTCGAGAGCTGGACCACCTCGCCCGACGCGTTGACCTGGTCGTTCACGCTGCGACCCGGCCTGAAGTTCCACGACGGCCAGCCGGTGACGACCGCCGACGTGATCCCGTCCATGCAGCGTTGGATGGATTTCGACGGCGGCGGCCGCAAGCTCGCCGAGGATCTCGCGGCGATGGAGCCGGTGGACGCCAACACGTTCAAAATGGTCCTGAAACGCCCGTTCCCGTCCATGCTGGCCACCCTGGCGGCGGCGCCGTCCCGCTTCGCAGCGATCATGCGCGCCCGCGACCTCACCAACCCCAAGAAGCAGGTCACCACCGCCATCGGCTCCGGCCCATTCCGCTACGTCGCCAGCGAGCGGATCAGCGGCGCCAAGATCGTGTGGGAACGCAATCCCGACTACATCCCGCGCAACGAGCCGCCTGACGGGACGGCCGGCGGCCGGGTGGTCAAGGTGGACCGGGTGGAGTGGGACATCCTGCCGGACCCCGCCACGGTGGTGGCCGCGCTGCAGGCGGGCGAGGTGGATTTCGTCGAACAGCCCGCGCTGGACCTGCTGCCACTGATCAGCGCGAACAAGCAGATCAAGATCGAGCGGTTGAGCCAGATCAGTGACCAGACCATGCTGCGGGCCAACAACTTGCAATGGCCGTTCACCGATGTGCGGGCGCGGCAGGCGCTGAACTACGTCATCGACCAGGGCGACGAGATGGCGTCCGCTTTCGGCGACAAGGCCAACTGGTCGCGCTGCAACGCGTTCTTCGTGTGTGGTGGCCCATACGGCATCGATGCCGGCGCCGAGGGCTTTCACCAGGATTTCGCCAAAGCCCGCGAGCTGCTGAAGCAGGCCGGCTATAACGGCGAGAAACTGACCTTCATCGCATCGCACGACAACGCCAACGGCGCCATGTCCGAAGTGGCGGCTGACGCCATGGCGAGAGCCGGCATGAACATCGAGATGGTGTGGTCCGACTGGGCGACCGTGGTCGGACGCGCCCTTAAGCAGGGGCCGGTGGCGGAAGGCGGCTGGAACCTGCGCGTGACCAGCTCGCCGGGCCCGGCCACAGCCAACCCGGCGACCAACTCCGGCACCGACATGAGCTGCTCGCGGCGAAACTTCTCCGGTTGGCCCTGCGACGAGGCGGCTGAACGGTTGCGGAGCCAGTTCGCCGACGCGGACGATGCGGCGAAGCCTGCCATACTGGAGGCGCTGCACCGCCGGCTGGCCGAGATGGCGCCGTACCGGGTGCTCGGGCAATCCCACTCACCCGTCGCGTACCGTGCCAACGTGACCGGCGTGCTGTCGTCGCCGATCGTGGTCTACTGGAACATCGGAAAGGACTAGGCCGTGTGGACGACCCGGCCGAACCGACGGACGCAAGGCCGTACTTCGCAATCGCCGCAGACTTCGCAGCCTGTACCTAACCGCCGGAGCCCCGCCGATGCCCCGCAGCATGCACCTGATCGCCTTCCTGAAGACCGGTCCGACCTTCCATCACCACGGTGGCTGGCGGCATCCGGAAGCGCCGCTGGGGGATATGCTGAAGCCCGAACGCTACGAGCATATCGGGCGGGTATTGGAGGCCGGCCTGTTCGATGCGTGTTTCTTCGAGGACCTGGCCGGAATCTACGACACCTATGGCGGCAGCTACGACGCCATCCTGGGGCGGGGCGGCCAGCTCAACCTCCTCGACCCGCTGATGGTGCTGCCGTTCATCGCGCGCGCTACCAGCCGGCTAGGCCTGGGCATCACCCTGTCCACCAGCTTCTATCACCCGTTCCACATCGCCCGGCTGCTGGCCTCGCTGGACCACCTCAGCAGCGGCCGGGTGGCGTGGAACGTGGTGACCTCCGCGTCTGACATGGAAGCGCGGAATTTCGGCATGGACCGCATCCCGGACCGGGAGACGCGCTATGACAAGGCCGAAGAGTCGGTGGAAGCCTGCCTGGCGCTGTGGGATGGGTGGGATGCGGACGCGCTGGTCCTGGACAAGGCCCGCGGGCGGTTCGCCGACCCGGCGAAGGTGCGCTACGCCGACTACAACGGCCGCCACGTGCGCAGCCGCGGCCCGTTGCCCACGCCGCGTTGCCCGCAGGGCCACCCCGTGATCATGCAGGCCGGCTCCTCCCCCCGGGGGCGAGCCTTCGCGGCGCGATTTGCGGAGGTGATCTTCACCTTCCAGCACGACAAGGCGCACATGCAGGCGTTCCGCGACGACATGCACGACCGCATGCGCGCCGTTGGGCGGGATCCGGCGGAATGCGTGATCCTGCCCTCGCTGGACGTGGTTCTTGGAGAGACCCAGGCGATGGCAGAGGATCGGCGGGACTACCTGGACGGGCTGGTGGACCCCGAACTGGCATTGGCCATCACGTCCTGCCACATCGGCATCGACCTGGCCGGGTATCCGTTGGACGAGACGTTGGAGGTGCTGGCGCAGGACCAGACGGTCAGCGGCGCGTTGGACGTGTTGGCGCAGGGTTCCGCTGCCGAGGGGCTGACCTTGCGGCAGGCGGCGCAGCGCTATGGCACCAGCGTGATGGCGCCGCAGTTGGTCGGCACCGCGGAAACGGTCGCCGACCGGATGCAGGACCTGTTCGAATCGGGCGCGTGCGACGGCTTCATCGTCACGCCAACCACGTTCCCGGGGATGTTCGAGCAGTTCGCCCGTTCCGTGGTCCCGGCGCTGCAGAAGCGTGGGGTGTTTCGGACAGCCTACACCGGGACGACGCTGAGGCAGACCCTAAGGGAGTAACGCGTCGGCTCGGTGACGCCATGCGCGCCATTCTCCTCGATTCAGCCATGCTTAGTTCGCGGCCTGCTTCGCTACGGCTACGTCCAGGTCCGGGCGGCGCGACCGCCATTCCGTGGCTGCCTCGTAGGCCTGCGCGGCGCGGAACACCGTTGCTTCGGCGAAGGGTTTGCCCACGATCTGGATCGCGACCGGCAGCCCGCCCTGGCCAAAGCCGCTGCAGATCGAGATCGCGGGCAGCCCCGAAACGTTGAACGGCATGGTGAAATTAGGCTTCTCCATATTGTCCCATTGTGGCACGGCGTCGATCTTGGCAGCCTCGCCCGGCTGTGCCGCGGTCAGCAGCACGTCGACATCCGCCATGGCCAGTGCGACCTCGGCACAGAGCTCGCGGCGGCGGCGGACGGCCTGCACATAGTCCACGCCCGTGACGAACAGGCTTGTAAGCAGCCTGTTGCGCAACCGCTCGCCGAACTTGCCGAGATTGTTACGCATCATGTCCTCGTAGGCAGCGGCCCGTTCCACGATGGAGATGATGGAGCCACAGGCGCCCCAATCCTGCAGCGGCGACAGCGTTACCTCGCGGATTTCGGCGCCCAGGCCGCGGAAGGTGGCGATGGCGTCGTCGATGCCCTTCTGCGTGGCGGCGCTGACCTTGTTGTCCACCTCGTGGAAGTGGTGGATCACGCCGATCTTCAGCCCCTTGGCGCCAAGGCTGAGTTCGGCGCTGAAATCGGGCACGGGGCGCTTGGCACTGCCAGGGTCGGTCGGATCGTAGCCGGCCAGGGCCTGCAGCATGATGGCGCAATCCTCCACCGTCCAGGCCATCGGGCCGATATGATCGAGGCTGTAGGCAGCCGGCGCCACGCCGGAGCGGCTGACCAACCCGTAGGTCGGCTTGATGCCCGCGATACCGCACAGCGCCGCCGGGCCACGGATCGATCCACCGGTATCCGTGCCGAGGCCGCCCAGGATCATGCCGACCGGTACTGCAGCGCCCGTACCGCTGCTCGACCCGGCGGTGAAGTGATCGGGATCCCACGGGTTGCGGGCCGGGGGGAATGGCAGGTCGAAGGAGGGGCCGCCATCGGCGAATTCATGCGTCGACAGCTTGCCCATCAGCACGCTGCCCGCCTCCGCCAGCCTCACCGCGCAGGTCGCATCGGTGGTCGGCACGTTGCCGATCAGTTGCGCCGAGTGGCAGGTGGTGGCGATGCCCTTGGTGTCGATGATGTCCTTCAGGCCGAGTGGAATGCCGTGCAGCTTGGTCTTTGGCCCGTTCGCCATGATCGCGGCCTCCGCAGCCCTGGCATCGGCCATCGCGCGGTCCGCCGTGACCAGGATAAAGGCATGCAGCGTGCTGTTCAGAGCCTCCACCTGCGCGAGGCAAGCTTTCGTCAGTTCCACCGGGGAGAGGGTCTTGGCGGCGATCTGCTTGGCCGCCTCGGCGATCGTGACGATCATGGGGCGCTGCCCTCGCCGGGCACGAAGATATGGGCGGGCTCGGCCTGGCGCCCGCGGTTGGAGCGGTTGCGCTCGGCCATGGCCGCGACGATGGGGTAGACCGACATCAGTTCGGTGCGCTGCGCCTCGGTCAACGTCACACCGGCCTTCGCTGCCATAAAATCGAATTCGTCGATGGTGAGTGGCATGTTCGTACTCCCTTTGCTAGGCCATGGTGATTTGCGTGAAGTCCTGCGACCAACTCTGCGCCGGGTGGAAGTTCTGCACCCGCTTATTCATCGCGCGCGGATTGAGGTCGTGGCAAATATGGAGCCAAGCTCGCCGTGGCGAACAGACGATACATGATAGAAGGGTCGGTGTAGCCGAGGCTGTTGTCGATGCCGTCATCGCCATGCGAGGTGCCCGGGCTGGGCGCATTGCGCCGGGTCACCCCACTCCACCACGTCGAAGTCGACATCGAAGCCGGCAGCCGCAAAATTCTGTTGGTCGGGCGAGTAGAAGTCGTAGGCGGGCTTTGCCGTATCGTTCAGCATGGCGCAGAGGTCTCCAGGGTCGTCGCAGGACGGCGCAGGCCGAAATGCTCCCGCAACGTGCGCCCGGTGTATTCGGTACGGAACAGCCCTCGCCGTCGCAGTTCGGGCAATACCAATTCGCAAAATACGTCGAAATCCCCGGGCAGGGTCGGCGGCAACAGGTTGAAGCCGTCGCAGGCGCCGGAGGTGAACCACTGCTCCATGTGATCGACGATCTGCGCGGGTGTGCCGGCGAAGGTGTCGTGGCCGCGGCCGAAGGCGATGCGGTGGATCAGTCCGCGAATGGTGAGGTTGTCGCGCCGCGCCATGTCGAGGAACACCTGATAGCGACTCTTGCCACCGTTGATGTTCTCGATCGGCGCCACCTCGGGCAGCGGGCCGTCGATGTCGTGACTGAACAGGTCGACACCGAGATTGGTCGAGAGCTGGTGTAGGCTATACTCGGGAATGATGTGCTCGTTCTGCGCGGCTTGTTTCGCCTTGGCCTCCGCCTCCGTATGGCCGACGATCGGCGCCAGGCCAGGCAGGATACACATCTGGTCCGGCGTACGGCCGTAGCGGTGCATGCGGGCCTTCACGTCGGCATAGAACGCCTGGGCATCTGTCAGATTGTTCTGCGCGGTGTAGATGGCCTCGGCGAAACGTCCGGCGAACTCCCGCCCATCCTCGGAGGAGCCCGCCTGCACCAGCACCGGATGGCCCTGTGGCGGGCCCGGGAAATCCAGCGGGCCGCGCACCTTGAAGTGCTCGCCCTCATGATCGATGCGGTGGATGCGTCCGCGGTCCACAAAGCGGCCACGGGCACGGTCGGCGATGAAGGCAGTGTCATCCCAGCTAGCCCACAGCTTCATCGCGACGTCCACGAACTCGGTTGCGCGGGCGTAGCGCTTGCCGTGCTCCAGGTGGGCATCGTGGCCGAAATTATGTGCGGCCATCTCGTTGCCCGAGGTGACGATGTTCCAGCCGGCACGCCCGCGGCTCACGCGGTCCAACGAGGCGAACCGGCGGGCGATGTCGTAGGGCTCGCCATAGGTGGTCGAGGCTGTGCCGATCACACCGATCCGCTCGGTGACCGCGGCGATGGCCGCCAACAGAGTCAGCGGCTCGAAGAAATTGTTGAACGGCCCGAACTCGATGTTCGGATTGATGGCGAGCGCATCGGCGATGAAGATCGCGTCGAACTTCGCCGCCTCCGCCGCCTGCGACAGACGCTGGTAATAGCCGATGTCGAGCATGTCGGCCGGATTGGTGTCCGGGCTGCGCCAGGCGGCCTCGTGGTGACCGATGCCCTGGATGAACAGGTTCAGGTGCATCTGGCGGGGTTTGTTGGCCAAGGACGCTCTGCTCCAATTACGCGGGCGGGGAAACCGGGATGGTGGCTAGCGCCGCATCGAAATAGCCGCAGTGGACGGTGTTCGGCGTCGCGCGCAAATCGTGCGAGACCCGGCGCAGCCGCGCGCGCCCGGGCGAGTATTCGTGGTCAGCGATCGTCATGGCGTTGCGTCCGGAACACCAGCGATAAGGTCGATCTCGACGACGGCGCCCACTGCCAGCCCGGTAACGCCGACGCAAGTGCGGGCCGGCAACGGGCCGCTGAACCAACCGGTGTAGGCGGCATTGAACGCGGCGTAGTCCTCGAACGAGGTGAGATAGACGCGCACCATCAGCGCGTCCTCGAACGTCAGGCCGAACTGCGCGAGCACGGCGGCCAGGTTGCGGCGCACCTGCTCCGCCTGCACTACCACGTTGCCCTCGACGATGTGCCCGCTCGCCGGGTCGGTCGGCATCTGCCCGGTGATGAACACCAGGTTGCCGAAACGTGTCGCGTGGGAGAACGGCCCGACCTGAGGCGGCACACCGTCCGCCGGTGTGAAGACAAAGCTCTGCTTGATCGTCACGCGACTACCTCCGCGACGCTGTCCGCGCCCATGACAAACGGGAACCGCGCCGTCACTCTGGTTTCTCCTGGGGTGCATTGGTCGTTGCAGCCAGCCGGTCGAGGCAATCCCTGTGCCAGACACGGTGGCATGCCCGCGCTGGCACACGCATCACCCCCGCTGGCACGCACATTGCCTAGCTTCCGCCACCCTGCATAGGAGCGCCGCCCATGGCCCACCCCCCATTCGGCCCGGCCACACCGTGCGCTGCGACCTGTCGATCCCTGGCGACCCGTCCCCGCTTCATCGTCTGCGACGAGCCGGTGTCCGCCCTGGACGTATCGGTGCAAGCGACGGTGGTGAACCTGCTGGCCGACCTGGGTGACGAGTTCGGATTGCCCTACTTGTTCATCTCGCACGACCTGGCGGTGGTGGCGCAACTATTCGACCGTATCGCCGTGATGTATTGCAGCCGAGTGTGCGAGACGGGCACCGCCGCCGAAGTGCTCGGCCCGCCGTTCCATCCCTACACCCGCGCGCTGCTGGCCTCCGTGGCGCACGAGCGGCCCGCGGAGGTGGATTGATCCGGCACGGCCGAAGCCGCCGGTGCTTGCCCCTTCCGCACCCGCTGCCCGCACCGCATGGCGGTATGCAAGACCGAGATGCCGCAGCTTCGTCCAGTCGGCGGCACGCTCGCCGTCGCGTGCCACCTTGACACGCTACCCGGTCTGCCCGCAGCGCTTGCCGCTACATCCCACCATCTTTCCGACCACCTGACCTGAGGGACCGTTCCTATGACAGCACACCCGTTCCACCTTGCCTGGTTCCTGCAGGGCTCCTCCATTCAGGCCTGGGGAGCCGAGTGGACGGGCAACATCAGCGAGGAGTGGATGTCGGCGTCCATGTTCCTCGATCTGGCGCGCAACATCGAACGCGCCGGGTTCGACTACCTGCTGCTGGAGGACTCGATCTATGTCGGGCAGAACTGGCAGAACCGGCGCGACATATTCCTCAAGAACGGCATGTCGATTCCGCGTCAGGAGCCGACGGTCATCTCCACCCTGATGGCCGCCGCGACCACGCGGATGGGCATCGTGCCGACGCTGTCGACCTTCGCGTATCACCCCTATTTGACGGCACGCATCGTCGGCACGCTGGACCAGATTTCGAGCGGTCGGGCGGGCTGGAACATGGTGACCGGGTCGTCCGACCTGTCCGGCCAGAACTTCGGCCTGGACCATCTGCCCGAGCACGACACGCGCTACGAGATGGCGGCCGAATACATCGATGTGGTGACCCGGCTATGGGACAGTTGGGAGCCGGGGGCGATCGTGGCCGACCGCAAGACCGGCGTGCTGATCGATCCCGACAAGGTGCATACGATCGACTACGCCGGGCAGTTCTACAAAAGCCGTGGGCCGTTGAACTCCGGTCCGACGCCGCAGGGTCGGCCGGTGATCGCACAGGCTGGCGGCTCGGCGAAGGGCCGCACGATCGCGGCGCGCTATGCCGACACCATCGTCGCCCACCCTAAGGGCATCGACGGAATGAAGGACTATCGCAACGACATCCGCACCCAGATGGCGCTGTACGGCCGCGACCCGGACACGTGCAAAGTGCTGTTCATGGCCTACCCCATCCTGGCAGACACCGAAGCCGGTGCGCGGGAGCGTGCGGACAAGCGTGCCGTGGACGCCGCCGCCAACATCGACCGCTGCATGGCGCAGATCGGCTGGACCACCAACATCGACTTCTCCACCCACGACCTGGATGCGCCGATCGCCGAGTTGACCACCAACGGGCATCAATCGAGTTTGCAGAACTTCATCCGCAAGGCTGGCGGTAAGACGCTACGCGAGGCGGTAATCGCGCATAGCAGCGCCGGCGGTTCACTCGACTTCGTGGGGACACCGGATTCAGTCGCCGCGCAGATGGACGAGGCCATGCAGGAGGTCGGCGGCGACGGGTTCTTGATCGCGCTACCCAATGTCAGCCGCAAGGCTGTCGCCGAGATAACAGATGGCCTGGTGCCAGCCTTGCAGCAGCGCGGACTTGTGCGCCGTGAGTACGGGCACAAGCATTTCCGCGACAACCTGCTCGAATTCTGAACTCGTTCCGCTTATCGTCGTGACCGAGGCTCACCCTTTCGCTGGCGGGTGAGGCAACGCAAACGTGCAAGCGGGCTCGCAAGCATAGGGCAACGGACGCTGCGCGCGGACAGAAGCGGCGTGCATGTCCGCAACCAGGGCAGTCAACTCCTCCAGTTCCGCCGCTGGGACGCGCAGACCGAGTTCGGATCGCCGTCCGGAGACCGCATCGGTGGTCATGCTGCCGTCTCCGTCTGCCAGGCCATTTCCGGCCGTTTGTCGCGCCACGGGGTTGCGCCCTCGAACGCATGGGCGACCCGGAACAGCAGAGGTTCACAGAACGGCTTGGCGGCGATCTGGATCGACAGTGGCAGGCCACCTTCGCCGAAACCGCTGCAGACGGAGATCGCCGGGTAGCCTGTCACGTTGAACGGGATGGTGAAGTTCGGCTTCTCAAGATTGGTCCACTTAGGAACCGCCTTGATCGGCAGTGCCTCACCGGGTTGGGATGCGGTGACCAGCACGTCCACGTCAGCCATCGCCGCCGCCATCTCCAGGCACAGCTCCCGCCGCCGGCGGAGCGCCTGAACGTAGTCCGGCCCGCTCACCAGCGCGCCCAGGGCGATGCGGTCGCGGAACAGCTCGCCATAGTCGTAGAACCGGGTACGCAGCCAGGGTTCGTGGATCGCGTAGGCCTCCACGGTCAGGATCAGGAAGCCGCAGGAATGATACTCCTGCATCGGCGACAGCGTGATCGGCTTCACCGTGGCGCCGAGCTGCCGCAGCACGTCCAGCCCGGATTCGATGCCGGACAGGGTGGCTGGGCTCGCGGGGTTGTCGGTCTCGTGGAAATGGCTGACCACGCCCACGCGCAGCCCCTTGATGCCCTCGGCGATGCCGGCGGTGAAGTCGGGCACGGGGCGGTCTGCACTCGCCGGGTCGGAGGCATCGTGGCCGGCCATGGCCTGCAGCAGCAGCGCGCAATCCTCCGCGGTCCAAGCCAGCGGGCCGGCGTGGTCCAGCGTGAAGGACAGCGGCAGGATACCGCGTCGGCTGATCAGCCCGTAGGTCGGCTTGATCCCGGCGATCCCGCACAGCGCAGCCGGGCCGCGGATGGAACCGCCGGTGTCGGATCCGGTGCCGCCAAGGATGAACCCGGCGGCCACGGCGGCGCCCGTGCCGCTGCTGCTGCCGGCGGTGAAATGGTCGGGGTTCCACGGGTTGCGCGCCGGCGGCCACGGCACGTCGAACGACGGGCCGCCCATCGCGAATTCGTGCGTGGCCAGCTTGCCCAGCATCACCGTTCCGGCTTCCGCCAACTTGGCGACGCTCACCGCGTCCTCGGTGGGAACGTTGTTCTCCAGCAGCCGGGAATGCGCGGTCGTGCGAATGCCGGCGGTGTTGTAGATGTCCTTGTGGGCTATCGGGATGCCGTCGAGCTTGCCCTTGCCTTCACCCCGCTGCCAGCGCGCCTCGG
>CAXTWC010000189.1:0-10955 GCA_964247805.1 uncultured Acetobacteraceae bacterium
ACGCGCGAGCAGCACATTCGCCGCGAGAAGGCCACGAGCAACATCTGCACCGCGCAAGTGCTGCTGGCCGTGATGGCGGGCATGTATGCCGTCTGGCACGGCCCCGAGGGGCTGACCCGTATCGCCCGGCGCACCAACCTGCAGGCGCGTGCCCTGGCGGAAGTCGCCGCGCGCGCAGGATTGGCACTGCGGCACGATTCGTTCTTCGACACGATCGCGCTCGACGTGCCGGACGCCGACGGACTGATGGTCCGTGCGGTCGCGGCTGGGTTCAATCTCCGCCGGCTCGATGCGACGGGGGTGTCGATCGCCCTGGACGAGACGGTCACGACAGCAGAACTGGCTGTCCTGGCTGAGCTATTGGGTGGACCGTTGGGGGGTGCGCCGGCCTCCATTCCGGCGGCGCTGCTCCGCACTGGTCCGGTGCTGCCGCAAGCCGTGTTCGGCGCGCACCGGTCCGAGCACGAGATGCTGCGCTATCTGAAGCGGCTCGAGGACCGGGATGTGGCGCTGAATCGCTCCATGATTCCGCTAGGCTCCTGCACGATGAAGCTGAATGCCACGGCGGAAATGGTGCCGGTGACGCTACCGGGTTTCGCTGACATCCATCCGTTCGCGCCAGTGGATCAAACGGCCGGCTATGTCACCATGATCGAGCGGCTGGCCGGCTGGCTGTCCGCCGCCACCGGATTTGCCGCGGTGTCGCTGCAGCCGAACGCCGGGTCGCAGGGCGAATACGCCGGGTTGCTGGCGATCCGCGCCTACCACGAGGCAAATGGGCAGGGTGATCGGGACGTCTGCCTCATCCCGTCCTCCGCCCATGGCACCAACCCGGCGAGTGCGGCGATGGCAGGGCTGCGGGTGGTGGTGGTCGGCTGCGACCGAGATGGCAACGTGGATCTCGGCGACCTACGGGCGAAGGCGGTGCTGCATGCCGAGCGGCTAGCGGCGTTGATGGTGACCTATCCGTCGACCCACGGCGTGTTCGAGACCGAGATCCGCGACATCTGCGCCACCATCCACGAGCACGGTGGCCAGGTGTACATGGACGGCGCCAACATGAATGCGCAATTGGGCCTCACCAGTCCGGCGGCGATCGGCGCCGATGTGTGCCACTTGAACCTGCACAAGACGTTCTGCATCCCCCATGGCGGTGGCGGCCCCGGCGTGGGTCCGATCGGCGTCGCGGCGCATCTCGTGCCGCATCTGCCGAACCACCCTTCGCGCCCGGATGCCGGCCCCTCGACCGGCGTTGGCCCGGTCAGCGCGGCTCCATTCGGGTCGGCGCTGATCCTGCCGATTTCCTATGCCTACATCAGGATGATGGGCGCGGCGGGGCTGACCCGTGCGTCCGAAGTCGCGATCCTGAACGCGAACTACATCGCCGCTCGGCTACGCGACGCCTATCCGGTGCTGTATGCCGGGCAGGGCGGCCGGGTGGCGCATGAGTGCATCATCGACTGCCGCGGCTTCCAGGCCGAGGCGGGCGTGATGGTGGAAGACATTGCCAAGCGCCTGCAAGATTACGGCTTCCATGCCCCGACCATGAGTTGGCCGGTCGCCGGAACGCTGATGATCGAGCCGACGGAAAGCGAGCCGAAATCCGAGCTGGACCGGTTCTGCGAGGCCATGCTGGCGATCCGTGCGGAAATTACCGCGATTGGCCAGGGCAAGTGGGACAGGGCAGACAATCCGCTGAAGAACGCCCCCCACACGGCGTCCGAGGTGATGGCTGAGACATGGCAGCACAGCTACTCGAGGGCTGAAGCGGCATTCCCACTGGCGTGGGTGCGGGCCAATAAATACTGGCCGCCGGTGAAGCGGGTCGACAACGTGTATGGCGACCGCAACCTGATCTGCACCTGCGCGCCGCTCGAGGCTTACGCGATCGCGGCGGAGTAGTCTGGCCAGCCTCCCGTGCTGCCGTGGGTGGCGCGGGAGATGGTTCGAGATCGAGTGGTTTTCTTCTCCCTCTCCCTCGGGGAGAGGACCGGGGTGAGAAAGCTTTAGCAAAACAGCCGCAATATTATGTGGCCCAGGTCTATCACCCAACCCTCTCCCAGAGGGAGAGGGTTTACTCAGCGGCTGACGTCTTATGCAGGGCCTACTATTTGACAGTCACGAAGCGGAGCGGAAACGAGTTATCGGCTAGCTGCACCAAGTCGACGTTCTTGCGGGCGGCCCATACCACCACCTGCTGATGCAAGGGCATAAGGGCCGCGTCGTCGTGCAGGATCTTGGACGCTTCGATGATCTGAGCGTCCCGCTTGGCGTGGTCGGTCTCGACTGCAATCTGGTCGAGCAGCGTGTCGAACTTAGGGTTTGAGTAACCGCCGTCGTTGAAGATGCCCCGCGTCCCGGAGCGCGTGCCGGCCAGGTTGTAGAGGGAGTTCAGGGCGTCATAGGTATTGGGCGTCCAACCCAGCATGTAGAAGCTGGTGTGGTAGTCGGGATTGCTGATCTCGGCGAAGTATTTCAGTCGGGTCTGCGCATTCAACGTCACTTTGACACCGATGCGCGCCAGCATAGCGGTTACGGCCTGGCAGATGGCTTCGTCGTTGATGTAGCGGTCGTTCGGGCAATCGAGCGTCACGCCGAAGCCGTCCGGATAACCAGCGGCGGCGAGCAGCTTCTTCGCGTCCGCCACGTCGAAGGGATACCGAACGTCGGACTGATCGGTGTAGCCGTTCACGCCGGGTCCATACAGCAGGCCAGTGGGATGGGATTGGCCGCGCATGACGACGCGTTGGATCGCCCTGATATCGACGGCCTCGTTGAACGCCTGACGCACCCGTTGATCCTTGAAGGGGTTCTTGCCCTTCACGTCGGACTTCAGGAGCTGGTCGCGTGACTGATCGAAGCCCAAGAATACTGTGCGCAGCTCCGGGGTCTCGAACACTTTCAGATCGGCGCTGGAAGAGAGGCGCTGCATGTCTTGAGGTGGCACGGTGTACATCATGTCGATGTCGCCGGAGAGCAGGGCGGCCACTCGGGTGGCGGCGTTGCCGATGACGTTGAACTCGACCTTATCAAGGTTGCCCGGCATCTTGTCCCACCAGGCCGGGTTGGCGTGCATGGTGGTGCGTCGGTCTGGTTCGCGAGCATCGAGGATGAATGGGCCGGTGCCGTTCTCGTGCCGGGTGGCGTAGTTCTCATCGGATTTGGTGAGGTCCATGGCCTGTTCGGCATGGTTTGTCTCACACCACTTCTTGGACAGGATTACCCAGGACGTGATTTCCTCGAGGAAAATCGGGTCTGGCACTTTCGTGAGGAAGTCGACGGTGTAGTCGTCGATCTTCTTCACTTCGGAGACGGCTTGCATATAGCCGTTGAGCTGACTGCCGGGCGCGACGACCCGATTGTAGCTGAACACGACATCATCGGCGGTAAAGGCGGTGCCGTCGTGGAATTTCACACCGTGCCGCAGATGGAAGCGCCATGTGGTGGCGTTGGGCTGCTCCCAACTCTCAGCCAAAGCCGGCTCTACCTTGAGGTGGTCATCCCGGCGG
Source organism: uncultured Acetobacteraceae bacterium (assembly GCA_964247805.1). Lineage (GTDB taxonomy): Bacteria > Pseudomonadota > Alphaproteobacteria > Acetobacterales > Acetobacteraceae > LMUY01. Next base: position 3,510 of record CAXTWC010000189.1, read on the forward strand.
ACAAGAGGGTCGTAGAAGTTCTGCGTGAAGGTCAGCAGAAACGTCTCGCTCCGTGTGTAAGGGTCCATTGAGTTCGCGTCGCCATCATTGGCCCAGCGGAAGGTCGCCGCCGATGCATCGATCGCGAACAAGCCAACCGTGGAAGCGAGGAGCAAGCCCGCAAACCGGGACCGCAAACCCATAAGAGAACTCCGTTTATGCTACGTTATCCAAACGTTAAAGCGGCTATTCGAAGAGAGCACAATGGACAACGTACGAGTTGAATTTAGTTTGGGTGCATATAGTGGCATGTTGGTAACGCAGATGCGCGACTCTTAAGGTGCGACCAATTCTTTTCAGGCGTGAGTCTTGGATACGGGGGACAAGCTGCACGATGAGGTGATCGTGCAATCATCTCGAAACGTGAGTGTGAGTGAGCGGCGCAGTGGCCAACTATGTCCGCGGCTAGATGACTGCGACGGGTCATCGTGGTTTTCACAGCGGTCCGCCAACATCGTTACCGAAGCGTCGCATCCAACCATGCCACGCATTCGTCGACACTCAACCGGGTCGCGTGGGTCCAGGCAAAAGCCGCTGGCACCAGAGTGCAATAACGCGGGCAGGTGGTGGATCCCGCGCTATCGCGGGACCCTTATTCAGGCCGCGCGGCGGCCTAGGGCCGACGGTAAACCGGCGATGGCGCGGTCGATGATTGGCGCATCACCCTCGGAGGACAGCGTCGACGCGATGACTTCCTGGGCGGCGCGGGATGCGAGATCGGCAGCGGCCAATCGCACGTCGGTCACCGCGGCTTTCTCAGCCGCGGAGATCCGGTCCATCGCCATCTGCTCGCGACGCCGGCCAGCCGCTTCGGCATCGAGGCGAGCCTGCTCACCCACGCGGATTGCTTCGGACCGCGCCGAGTCAAGCATGGCGCGGGCTTCGGTGAGAGCTGCCTCGCGACGAGTGCGAGCGTCAGCGAGCATAGCCTCTGCCTCCACCCGTAGCCGGCCGGCTTCATCCAACTCGGCCCGAACCGCAGCCGCATGCCCATCCAGCATGGCGGCCAAAGCCTTCCACAGCTTCCCCCCGAACAGGACAAAGAATATTACGAAGGCGATTGCAACCCAGGAGCGGGGCTCGGCGAAAAACTCGTGCAATTTAAAGCTCCTCAGCCGTTCGCAGCGGCAGGCAGCCGAGACGCAACAGCCCGGTCAACCACTGCAGCGTCCGGAGCATGCCCGGTTAACCGGGTCACGACGGCGGTTGCTGCCTCGGCCGCAACTTGGCGTAGGGCGCCCATCGCAGACGCACGGGCGGCGGCGATCCGCCCCTCGGCCTCGGACAATTGGGCATCGAGCCGCTCGTTCATAGTCGCGGCCTGGGCGGCGGCCTCGGTCTTGGCCTGTTGCGTGGCGGCGGCGATGGAGGCCTGCGCCTCCGACCGAGCTCGCCGAGTCGCTTCCGTCAGTTCGGCGACTGCGCCATCCGCTTCGGCCTTGGAGGCACGTGCAGTCTCGAGATCGCCCGCGATCCTCGCACGCCGATCCTCCATAACTGTGCCGACCTTCGGCAGCGCCCAGCGCGACAACAGGACATAGAGGAGCGCGAATATGATCGCACCCCACACGACCTGGCTGACGGTGAGCGGGCTTTTGAAGTTCAGCTGCGGCATGCCCTCCTTCTCTGGCCCGGCGGCCATGAGAAGCAGGGCGATGCCGGCCAGATGAAGGCGCTGGCTGAAGCGGGGCATCGCGGTGGGTTACCTGATCAGGTGAACAGGATCAGGAAGGAGATCAGTAGCGCGAACAGCGCCACGGCTTCCGTCAGCGCGAAGCCCAGAATGCCGAGGCCGAACACCTGGTCACGGGCGGACGGGTTGCGAGCGACGCTGGTCACCAGCGCTGAGAAGATGTTGCCGATACCGATACCCACGCCCGCAAGCGCGATCACGGCAATACCAGCCCCAAGGGCCTTAGCAGCGGCGACGTCCATGTCTTGTTAATCCTTTGTCTATAGAGAAGGGGAGGGCGGAGGCTGACGGCGTTAGTGCAGATGCACTGCGTCGTGCAGGTAGATGCAGGTCAGGATGGCGAACACATAGGCCTGCAAGCAGGCTACCAGCAGTTCAAACCCGACCAGGATGACGTTGATGGCAAGCGGCCCGATGGCGCCGATGGTGCCGAGGAAGCCGGCGGCGGAAAGCATCAGGATGAAGGTGGCGAACACCTCGAACATCACGTGCCCGGCGACCATGTTCGCGAACAGACGGATCGACAGGCTAACCGGGCGGGACAGATACGAGATGATTTCCACCGGGATAATCAGCGGCGCCAGCAGCTTCGGCGCACCTGGCGGGAAGAAGTATTCGGTGAAGAAGTGGTGGCCGTTCTCGCGAATGGCCACGAACGTCACGAACACGATTACCATGATCGCCAACGCGGCGGTGACGGCAATGTGGCTGGTGTAGGTAAAGGCGAACGGCAGCAGGCCGAGCAAATTGCCCATCAGCACGAAGAAGAACAGCGTGAAGATGAACGGGAAGAAGCGCCGCCCCTCCTCGCCGATCTGGTCGAGGCACATTTTCTCGATGAAGCCGTAGCTCATCTCGGCAGCCGATTGCAGCCGGTTCGGCACGACCGCCTTGTGGCGCATGCCATATACCAGCAGGAACAGGACCAGCACGCCGCCGGCGATCATCCAGGCATTGGCCTGGGTGAAGTTGACGGATTTGCCGATCAGGCCCCAGCCATGGTGCAGCTTGAACTGCGACAGTGCGTCGATCGTCGGTGCTGCACCCTCAGCCACGGTTCCGTCCCTTCTCGTCGGCCACTTTGGCCGGCTTCGGCGTCATCAGACGCCACACGTTTGCAATCCCAGCCGCCCCACCGAGCAGCACGAACAACACCAAGAACAATGGCGTCGTGTGCAGCCAGCGATCGAGCGCCCAGCCGATCCCGAGCCCCACGATCAGGGCGGACAGCAGTTCCACCCCGACCCTAGCGCCGATGCCCCAGGGCGACGGTCCGGATCCCTTGGGGGACCGATCGACCGGCGTTCCGCGGTCCCGTGCAGCCTTGAGCCGGCGCTCGAAATCGTCACTCATCCTGCTCTCCGCGCCCGCTGGTGCGAGCCGTCAGAAGGCGTGGGCTTGCTAACGGGGGGCACCAGGGGTGTCAAGAACGTGAGAGCAATGGTTTTCATCTAAGCCACGAGCGATCGTGCTTGGGCACGGGCAGCCTGAGGGGTGGCCGTCTTCTGCGGCTCAGCAGACATCCCAGGCCGGCGCTAGCCCACGCTGACCGCACGTGGAGCGTCGGAGTCGCGAAACCCACCGGACTGACGCAGCCAAAGCCGGGCATAGGCCCCCTCCGCCGCCAGCAGAGCTGCGTGGGTACCCTGTTCCACGATCTCGCCGCGGTCCAGCACCACGATCCGGTCCATCCGTGCCAGCGTCGATAAGCGGTGGGCGATCGCGATCACGGTGCGACCCTCCATCAGACCGTCCAATTGCTCCTGGATCGCGTTCTCCACCTCCGAGTCGAGCGCGCTGGTGGCCTCGTCCAGCACCAGGATGGGCGCGTCCTTCAAAATGACGCGGGCGATGGCGACTCGCTGGCGCTGGCCGCCCGACAGCTTCACGCCACGCTCGCCGACATGGGCGTCGTAGCCGCGCCGGCCGTTCCAATCCTCCAGAGTGGTGATGAACACGTCGGCATGGGCCCGGCGCGCCGCATCCAGCACCTCGGCCTCGGGGGCGGAGGGACGGCCGTAACGGATGTTGTCGCGGATCGAGCGGTGCAGCAGCGAAGTGTCCTGTGTCACCATGCCGATCTGCCCGCGTAGGCTCTCCTGGGTGACCCCGGCGATGTCCTGGCCGTCGATGACGATGCGTCCGGCCTCGGGCGAGTAGAAGCCGAGCAGCAGGTTCACCAGCGTGGACTTTCCAGCGCCCGACTGCCCCACCAGGCCGATTCGCTCGCCGGGCCGGATGGTCAAATCCACCCCGTGCAGCACGCCGCGCTGGGTGCCGTAGCCGAACTGAACACCCTCGAAGCGGATTTCACCCGCCGTGACACGCAAGTCGCGGGCGCCCGGGGCGTCCGCATGCTGCCGGGTCACGGCGATGGAGCGCATCGAGTCCTGCACCACGCCGACGTTCTCGAAGATGCTGGTCACACTGTCCGACACCCAGCCGGCGATGTTGTTCACTTGCCAGGCCAGCGGCAGCGCCATCGCGACCACGTTCACCCCCACGGTACCTCGCTGCCACAGCCAGATCGACAGCCCCGCGGTGCCGACCACCATGCAGGCATTGGTCACCTGCAGCATCAGCGCCCACAGCGTCAGCAGTCGGGTGCTGCTGCGATACAGGTCGGTCTGGTGTCCGATCAGGTCAGAGACATAAGCGTCCTCGTCGGTCGCGCGGGCAAACAGCTTGACGGTCAGGATGTTGGTGTAGCTGTCCACCACGCCACCGGTCACGGCCGAGCGTGCTTCCGAGTTGCGGCGGGACCGGGTGCGGGCGCGGGGCACGAACCAGCGCAGCAGCACGGCGTAGACCACGAACCAGAGCGCCATCGGGATCGCCAGGCGCGCATCGGCGTGGCCCATCAGCAGCATGGCGCTGCCGCCGTATATGACGATGTACCAGACCGCATTCGTGGTCGCGACCACGCTTTCGCGTAACGCCGGGCCAACTTGCATCACGCGGTTCGCGACCCGGCCAGCGAAGTCGTTTTGGAAGAACGTCCAGCTCTGCCGCACGACATGCCAATGGCTTTGCCAGCGCGTCAGGTTGGTCAGGCCAGGAACAATCGCCTGGTTGGTCACCAGGTTGCGCAGCAGCAGCCCCGCGGGCCGCACCACCAGCAGCACGACCGCCATGCCCGTGAGCTGCCAGCGAGCCTGCGTCCATAGCTCGGCCGGCTGGTAGCGGGTTATCAGGGCGACCAATCGGCCCAGGAAGGCGGGGATCAGCGCGTCCAGCAGCGCCGAAACGGTGCCGACGGTGAACAGGGCGATCACCAGGGCGCGGGACTGGCGGACGAAATGCCAATAGAACGCGGCCAAGCCGTCGGGGGGCTCGCCGGGTGGGGGTGGCGCGGTCGGCGTGAGGATGGTCTCGAACCAGCGGATCATGCACCGGGGTTCCGTCGCCACGACGTTTGCGTCAAGCCACTGTCGCGTGACACGACGCGCGGCGGGCAGTTATACGCCGGGCGCAACGGAGTCGAACCCCCATGAATCAGACCGGCGACGCCCTCGGGACCGTGGAGCACTGGATCGCAGTCATCGTCGCGTTCTTTGCCACCATCTTCGGTGTCATCGAGGGAGCCCTGCGTGAACTGCTGAACCAGTTGGGTGTACCCGGGAACGTCCAGCAGATCGTCATCCTGGTGGTGGCGATCGTTTTCATCGTGGCCGTGCTGCGGTTTTTCGGAGGGTTCTTTCGCATCTTGCTGGCGCTGTTCCTGATCCTGCTCGTGCTCCATGTGCTCCTGCCGAATTTGGGGCTGTAGCCGCAACGACGGACAGATCTTGCGACACGAACTATTTGCCAACGACAGACGTTGTCGCAGCGCTGCCATCAAATGACAGTCTCTGCGGCTCCAGTCCGGTGCTGCCCTACGCCCGAAAGGGGTCTCGTCATCTCCATTCCCTCAACCCTCCCGATGGAGGCTATCGCCTTCGAGCCGGCTCCTGTCGCTGCAGGGGTTCGGTTCAACAGCGCCAGGTTGCATCGACTGATTGCTTCCAGCCGTCTGGTGCGATCCTTGTCCATCGGCCTGCTCGCACGGCTCGAATTGATGCTGCTCAAGGGCCACAAGGAACCGGCTGTGATGGCCGCCATCAAAGCGGCGCGCGCCGGGCGGGAGTCGCTGCTCAGCGGCAACGAGGTTTTCACGGTATATTCGCTAGCCCGCGCACAAAGCAGCCTCGAGGGCGACATGGCGGAGGTCGGCGTCTACCAGGGCTGTTCCGCCAAGATCATCAGCACCGCCAGCGGGGGGGTGCCACTGCATCTGTTCGACACGTTTGCCGGCCTGCCGACCCCGGATGCCGATGAACACGATCGGATGCGCGCCGGGCATTACGCCGCCTCGCTTGATGGGGTGCGTAGCTTCATGACCGGCTGCCCGGACGTCAGCTACTACCCCGGGCTGTTCCCCGACACGGCCGCCCCGGCAAGCGAGCTTCGCTTCTCCTTCGTGCATTTGGATGTGGACCTTAAATCTAGTACGCGGGCTTGCTTGGAGTTTTTTTATCCGCGCCTGGTTCCTGGCGGCGTGTTGCTCACGCACGACTACTCGTATTTGGACGGCGTGCGTGAGGCCTTCGCCGAGTTCTTCGCCACTCGGCGCGAGCGCCCCATCGAGCTGCCCACATCGCAGGCAATGCTCGTCAAGATGTAGTCCAGACCGGCCTAACCCCCCGTTCGCAAATGCCTGGATAGGCAAGCGCGACGGCGGGGCAGCGCCGCCGGGTAGGGCAGAGTGCTAGGGCGCAGTGACCAGTCCCGCGCTTGCGGCTTCACCTTCTTTGCGAGGCAGTCATAACAGCCGGGTCGTCGCCACCGGGCTCGGGCGGATTGCCATGCCGCCACGGTTGCAGCCGGACCGTGCTGGTAAGCGCCAGTCAATCAGCGCGTCCGAGGCTGTGAAGCCGGGTGGGCGACGCGGCTGAATAGGCATCCAACCTCCGTACGTAGAATGAGTCGGGGCAGAAGCTTACGACGGCCTTTTCTTTACATAGAGCCAACGATAGAATGACGCTGGCGTAATCTATGTTGGGATTATCGCCACGTTTGCGATTACGTTACAATTCGGAAGTGTTGAGGACACGACGATGCCCTACCAGGACCGCCATCCCAGCGAAAGATCGAACATCGACGCGACTTCTGCTTTACCAGCAGCGGCAAACGCGCCGGAAACCGCGGAAAGTAACGCGAGGAGTATCCAGATCATCATCGTCGTAGGGCTCGTCGCCGCTGTGTTTGTTGCGATCTTCGGCAATTATTAGAGCATTCAACAACGCGGCCTGAACGGCCACCCCTGGGAAGCGTGCCCTCCGCCTGATATGGGGAGCGCGCTGCGAGCCTACCCGGCAGCGATGAGCCGCCGGGGATACGTCCTGGCTGCGTTGAGCCGCCAAGGATCTGCATGGAATACGAGCGCCGCTTCAAGTTTCTGATTTGTGCGCCGTCCTTCAACGACGCAGATCTCGATTGGGTCCGCCTGCAGGAAATCGTCAGCGAGACCGAACGGTTGGGCTTCAGCGTCCTGGTGGCGCGCAACACCGAAGATGCCGAGCTCGCCATCCATACCGACGCCGCAATCGGCTGCATGGTGGTGGACTGGGGTAAGCGCGGCCTGCTGAGCAAGCCGGCCGGGTTGATCTCGCTGGTGCGGCGGCGCGGGCTGGAGATGCCGGTGCTGATCATGCTGCGGCGCAAGCGGCTGGAGG
>CAXTWC010000190.1:0-3796 GCA_964247805.1 uncultured Acetobacteraceae bacterium
CTCGAAGATCGCCCGAGCCTGCATCTCGTAGATCTCGGGGAAAGTGATGCCCAGCCGGCAGCCGCGATGACCGAGCATCGGGTTGGCCTCGCTCAATTCGTCGGCTCGGCGGCGGATCACGTCCAGATCCTCCCCCAGTCCGGCGGCCACATCGGCTAGTTCGTTCTCCTGATGCGGTAAGAACTCGTGCAGCGGCGGGTCGAGCAAGCGGATGGTGACCGGCAGGCCGGCCATGATACGGAACAGGTCACGGAAGTCGTCGCGCTGGAACGGCAGCAGCTTGGCCAAGGCGGCCCGGCGGCCCCGCTCGTCCTGCGCCATGATCATCTGCCGCACGGCGCCAATGCGCTCGGGGTTGAAGAACATGTGCTCGGTGCGGCATAGGCCGATTCCCTCGGCACCGAACTTGCGCGCGGTCTCAGCGTCCAGCGGGGTCTCGGCATTGGTCCGCACCTTCATGCGGCGCATCTTGTCCGCCCACTCCATCAGCTGGGCGAAATCCCCCGATAGCGAAGGCTCCACCATCGCGACCGAGCCGGCGAACACCTCGCCGGTCGCGCCATCTAGCGTGATGGTGTCGCCGGCCCGCACCACGCGGCCACCGGCCGTCAGAGTTTGCGCGCCGTAATCGACGCTGATGCCACCCGCGCCGGCCACACAAGGCCGTCCCATCCCGCGCGCCACGACGGCCGCGTGGCTGGTCATGCCGCCGCGGGTGGTCACGATGCCGCGGGCGGCGTGCATGCCGTGGATGTCCTCCGGGCTAGTCTCGATGCGGACCAGGATGACCGACTCGCCCTTGGACGAGCGCATCTCCGCCTCGTCCGAGTTGAACACCACCACGCCGCTGGCCGCACCCGGCGAGGCTGGCAGGCCCTTGGAGATCAGCGTCCGCGGCGCTTTCGGGTCCAACGTCGGGTGCAGCAACTGGTCCAGGCTGGCGGGGTTGACTCGGCGTACCGCCTCCTCGCGATCGATCAGCCCGGCTTCGGCCATTTCCACCGCAATCCGCAGCGAAGCGGCCGCGGTGCGCTTCCCGGACCGGGTCTGCAGCATGTACAGCTTTTGTTGCTGCACCGTGAACTCGATGTCCTGCATATCTTTGTAGTGCGTCTCGAGCGTGGTGCGGACGCGGACCAGGTCCTCGTACACCGCCGGCAATGCCTCCTCCATGGAGACCTCGCCCGGCTTGGCGCGTAGTTTGGACAGCGGCTGCGGCGTGCGGATGCCAGCTACCACGTCCTCACCCTGGGCGTTGACCAGGAACTCGCCGTAGAAAATGTCCTCGCCAGTGGACGGATCACGGGTGAAGCACACGCCGGTGGCGCAATCGCTGCCCATGTTGCCGAACACCATCGCCTGCACGTTCACCGCCGTGCCCCAGGACGCGGGAATGTCGTGCAGCCGGCGGTAGGTGTTGGCGCGCGGGTTCATCCACGAGCCAAACACCGCCGAAATCGCGCCCCAGAGCTGCTCCTCAGGGTCCTGCGGGAAGGGGCGGCCGAGATCGGCCTGCACCATCGACTTGTACTCTTCGGCTACGGCCTGCCAGTGCTCCGGGGAGAGCGCCGTGTCCTCGGTCACGCCGGCATCGATCTTGGCGCTCTCGATGATTTCCTCGAAGCGGTGGTGATCCACGCCCAGCACCACGGAGCCGTACATCTGGATGAAGCGGCGATAGCTGTCCCAAGCAAAACGCGGGTCGCCGCTGGCCTTGGCCAGGCCTTGCACCGTCTCGTCGTTCAGGCCCAGGTTGAGCACGGTGTCCATCATGCCCGGCATCGACACCCGCGCTCCGGAGCGGACTGAAACCAGCAGCGGATGCTCCTTGTCGCCGAACTTCAGCCCGACCGCTTCTTCGATCCGTGCGAGTGCCTCCTTGACCTGCCCGGTTAGCTCGCCGGGGTACTTCTTGCCGTTGTCATAGAATGCGGTGCAGACCTCGGTGGTGATGGTGAAGCCGGGGGGCACCGGCAGGTCGATGGAGGCCATCTCCGCCAGGTTGGCGCCCTTGCCGCCGAGCAGGTTGCGCATGTCCGCACGCCCCTCGTTGTGGCCGGCACCGAAGCTATAAACCCACTTGGTCATCAAATTAGCCCTCGATACGGGAGAAATCGGCCACGCGATCCATCGTTGCGCGCAGGCGGTGTAGCAGACGCAGGCGGTTACGGCGAAGTTCTTGGTTTGGATCATTCACCGTGACCCGATCGAAAAAAGCCCCCAAAGGTGGCCGGAGCGAGGCAAGCGCCTGCATGGCGGCGGTGAACTCCGCGGCTTGCAGTCGGGGTTCGAGTTCGGCGCCGACAACCGTGAGTTGCTGGTCCAATGCGTGTTCCTCGGCAAGGCAGAACAGGTCGCGGTCGGGCACTGCGTCATGCGGCCCATCCTTGGCCGTCTCGATCCGGAGGATGTTGGCGGCGCGTTTGTGCGCGATCAGCAGGTTCTTGCCGTCGTCCGTGGTCAGCAGCGCACCGACCTGTTCGGACAAGGCCAGCAAGGACGAGAGATCGTCCCCACCTCCGGCGGCGAAAACGGCCTCCAGCACGTCATGTCGGGCGCCTTCGCTCCGAAGCAGCACCCGGGCGCGGTCCACGATGAAGGCCAGCACCTCGTCGACCGGTGGCGGCGCGGGGAGGGCGGCGCTGCACAGGCCGATCAGCGTGCGAAGATGGATGCCGCGCTGCCCCTCACGGATGATGCGCACGATGCCAAGCGCGGCCCGGCGCAGAGCGTAAGGGTCGCCAGAGCCGGTTGGCTTCTCACCGATCGCGAAGAAGCTGGCGAGCAGGTCGATCTTGTCCGCGAGTGCCACGGCGATGGTGACGGGTGCTTTTGGCAGGCCATCCTCGGGGCCTTTGGGCGCGTAATGGTCCCGGATCGCATCGGCGACGGCGGGATCTTCGCCGTCCTGGAGGGCGTAGTAACGGCCCATCGCCCCTTGCAGCTCCGGGAACTCGCCCACCATGCCGGTGGTGAGGTCCGCCTTGGCGAGCCACGCCGCCCGGGCGGCCAAGGCTGCATCGGCGCCTACCGCGGGTGCAACGGCCTCTGCGATCTGCATGACCCGGCGCACCCGGGCGCCCTGGCTGCCGAGTTTGGCGTGGAACGTCACTGCGTCCAGCGCATTGACACGGCTCGCTAACTTGACCCGGCGGTCTGCATCCCAGAAGTGGCGGGCGTCACTGAACCGGGCGCGTAGCACACGCTCGTTGCCCGCGACGATGGTGGCGCCGCCATCCGGCGCCTCGATGTTGGCGGCGAAGGCGAAATAGGGGGCGGCGGTTCCATCCGGGTTGCGCAGGGCGAAGTAGCGTTGGTTCACCCGCATGGAGACCTGCATCACTTCGGGCGGCAGGTCCATGAACGCCGGGTCGATTCGGCCGAGCAGTGGCACCGGCCACTCTACCAACCCGGCGACCTCGTCGAGCAGCACCGGGTCGTCCACCACCTGCAGTTGGCGCTCGGTGGCCAGGGCGGCGATACCCTGGGCGATGTGCAGGCGGCGGTGGGCGGAATCGGCCATCACCCGCTTGGCCAACAGGCCGGCCTGCCACTCCGAGGCCGAATGCGCCGTGAAAGCGCCGGGCGCCATGAACCGGTGCCCCTCGGTCTGATTGCCCGAGACCAGGCCGTGGCCGTCATCGTTCCCCTCGGCTAGGCCGAACGGGACCGTGACGCCGTCGAGGATGCAGAGGATACGGCGCAACGGACGCACCCAGGTAAACAGGCTGCCACTGCCGCCCCATCGCATGGATTTGGGCCAGGGAAATCTGCGAAGCAGTGGGGGCAGGGCGGC
>CAXTWC010000190.1:3896-10843 GCA_964247805.1 uncultured Acetobacteraceae bacterium
CCCATCGCATGGATTTGGGCCAGGGAAATCTGCGAAGCAGTGGGGGCAGGGCGGCGGCAATCAGCGTGGCGGCTTGCTGTGCCGGTGCCTGCTTGTGAAGCACCCAGTAATCGCCCTCCTGCACTAGCGCGTCCCGCGTCGCGCCGTGCTTGCGGAGGAACCCGGCCAGCGCCTGTTCCGGCGCGCTGCTGCGAGGGCCGCGTTCGACACTGCTGGCGGCAGCCACGGCGGCATTGACGTTGGCGGTGAGGGCGATGCGGCGGGGGCCATGGAAGGTCTGGGCCGAACTCGGCGACAGGGCGGCCAATGCTTCCGATACGAGGCGTGCAAGGTCGTCCGCCGCGCGCGCTTGCATGCGGGCGGGGATTTCCTCGCTGAACAGTTCAAGCAGGAGTTCGGGCATTGGGCTCTCTAAATCAGACAGTCGGCATCAGACTGGCGGCATCAAGACAGGCGGCATCAGGTTGGCAGCATCAAACTGGCGGCGTCAGACTGGCAACGCTGGGCGGATGTCCGTCTGGCTGAAGTCGTTGCCCATGAACAGCAGTGGCTCGCCAGTGATCTTGGCCAAGGCATAGGCGAAACAGTCGCCGTAGTTGAGCTTGGCCGGGTGGTTGCCACGGCCGAAGCGTTGGTAGGCGGTCCTGGCCATCCGGGCTTGCTCCGCGGTGACGGGAACGATTTCCATCTCGAATTCGGCAACCAGGTTTTCAAACCGGGCGGATGCCGCCGCCCATTTCCGAGCGTCGACAACACTACAGGATTCGAACCACGTCGCTGCCGACATCTTCAAGCTCGGCGCAGTCAGCATCGTATCCGTGATCTCGTCTCTGTCTGCCTCCTGCATGACTAGAGCAATAAGGGCCGAGCTATCGACGATCAAACCGGAAGCCCTGTTTGGTCATCATAGAGGAAGTCAGCGCTCAAATCGGGTCGCTGGCCGTCCTTGGTCAAGTCGGCCCGGATCTCAGCGGCGAGCGCCAAGATGCGCTGCTTCTTCGACTCTCGCTCGCGTGTCTTGTGCTCGGTCTCAAGCCGCTCGCGGATGGCATGCGTTACGATCGCAGTCAGGCTTTGGCCGGTAAGCTCTGCAAGTTCGGCGGCCATTCGATAGGCCTCGTCACTCTTGATGTTCAACTGCATGCCCATGGATGGTAGATTACTTCGCTGCTGTGGTAGAGGCAACGTTCTCCCCCGCCAGCCAGCCCTCGCAGCAGCCCTTCGCCAGCGATCGAACCCGGCCAATATACGCTGCCCGCTCGGTCACGCTGATCACTCCGCGAGCATCCAGCAGATTGAACAGATGGCTCGCCTTGATGCACTGGTCATACGCCGGCAATGGTAGATTCCCCCCTAGCAGTGCGGCACACTCCTGCTCCGCATCGGCGAAATGCCGGGTGAGCATGGCGGTGTCGGCTGCCTCGAAGTTATAGCGGCTGTATTCTTTCTCGGACCTTAAGAAGACGTCGCCATACGTTACCCCGGCGCCGTTGAAATCCAGGTCGTAGACTCGCTCCACGTCCTGCACGTACATACACAGACGCTCGAGGCCGTATGTCATTTCGAAGGAGGGCGCCACCACCGGGATGCCGCCAACCTGTTGGAAGTACGTGAATTGCCCCACCTCCATGCCGTCGCACCAAACCTCCCAGCCCAAGCCCCAGGCGCCGAGGGTGGGGCTTTCCCAGTCATCCTCCACGAAACGGATGTCGTGCAGCGCCGGGTCCAACCCGATGGCGGCGTATGAGGCGAGCATCAGCGCCTGCGCCGTTTCGGGTGAGGGCTTCATGATAACCTGGTACTGGTAATAGTGCTGCAGACGGTTGGGATTTTCACCATACCGACCGTCGCTGGGCCGGCGGCTCGGTTGGACATAGGCGGCGCGCCACGGTTTAGCCCCAAGCGCTCGCAGGGTGGTTGCGGGGTGGAACGTGCCCGCCCCCATCTCCAGGTCATAGGGCTGCAGGATGACGCAGCCCTGCTTCGCCCAAAAGGCGTGCAGTCGTAGGATGAGGTCTTGGAATGAGGGTGCGGCCGAGTTCATGGTGCGCATCTTACGGGACCGGCAAGGCAGGGCAAAGCGTCGACGGCCAAGCACCATCTTGGGAAACGCGCATCCACTCCGGACGTTGACACCATCATGGCACTGGACGAACTAGCCGATGCGGATGTCACGCGGATCCTACGCGAAACGCGGCGCATTGCTCTGGTTGGTGCGTCCAACCGACCAGAACGCCCGTCTTATGGTGTGATGCGCTTCCTGCTTGCTACTGGGTGGGAGGTCACGCCGATCAACCCGGGGCTTACTGGGCAAAGCTTGCTTGGGCAGACCGTGGTGGGCTCGTTGGCGGAGGCAGGACCTCTCGACATGGTCGATATTTTCCGCGCCTCCGACCAGGCTGGTGCCGTGGTGAACGAGGCAATCCGCCTAGGCGCCCGGACGGTGTGGTTGCAGTTGGGCGTCATCGATCGGGAAGCTGCCACCCGGGCCCGTGCGGCCGGGCTGAATGTCGTTATGGATCGGTGCCCCGCGATCGAGGTCCCGCGCCTTCGGGTCGGACCTTCCCAGCCTTGAACCGCTCACTCGACCGGGCCATGTCGGTTCCGGAACAGCGTAAACCCTTACAAGGTGCACATCGATGACCAACGAGGAACGCGACCTAATCGAGAAATTCGTCGCCCGTGTGGGAGGCGCCGCTGCCGGTGGGTTCAACCAGAGCGTGCCAGCGACCCAACCAGGCTTGCCCCCGATCGACCCGGAGGCCGACCGCTTCATCGCCCAGCAGTTTCAAACGCACCCCGAGGCGCGCTACCGCGTCACCCAGATGGCCGTGGTTCAGGAAGCGGCGTTGGCAGAGGCTGCAAACCGGCTCCAGCGTATGCAAGCCGAGTTGGAGGCCGCTCGGCAACAGGCTCAGCAGTCCCAACAAGGTGGGCAGCACCGCGGATTTCTAGGTGGGTTGTTCGGCGGAGGCCCGTCCGCCCCGTCGCCGTCTCAAGCCCCGGTGTGGAACCAGGGTGCGCCTCAGCAGCCGCAATACGCTCCGCCGCCGCAATACGGTCAGTCAGGGGCAGTGCCACCGCCCCCCGGTGTGCAACCCGGCATGTTCCAGCGGGGTGGCTCCGGCTTCCTTGGTTCTGCGCTGTCCACGGCGGCGGGAGTTGCTGGCGGTGTCGTAGCGGGTAACGTGTTGATGGACATGTTCTCTGGCCATGGCGGAGGCCTCGGGGGCATGGGTGGCGGGTTTGGCGGTGGCGGCGGGTTTGCTGGCGGTATGCCGGTGCCGGAGGAGACCACGATCATCAACAACTACGGTGACGCTGGGCAGCAAGGCGGGGCTGGTGCCTGGGATAATGCCACCCAAGGCGGCGGTAGTGACCCAAGCTGGGACAACAGCATCCAGGGCGACACCGGTGGTGGCGGCTGGGATGACAACAGCGGTGGCGGTGGCGGTTTCGACGATAACTCCATCTAGGTGCATGTTGGCGGCCGAGTGAGTGCGGATTGATATGCACGCTCGGCGCCAGGGCTGACCGGCGAAATCTAACGCCATAATGGTGTGGTCCGAGCACAACGATTATGTCCGGCCGGAGTGGCTGGACGCCAACGGCCACATGAACCTGGCTTACTATGTAGTGGTATTCGATCGGGGCACCGACGCCTGGCTTGATTTGGCTGGGCTTGGTGCCCCATATCGTGATGGCGGCTTCAGTGTGTTTGCCGCCGAAACTCACACGATCTACCGGCAAGAGGTGCGCGGCGACGCTCCGCTTCATGTTCGTTCCCGCCTAGTGGCAGCCTCGGGCAAACGGTTACACCTGATGCATGAAATGAGCTCCGCGGGATCCAAAGTGGCACTGCAAGAGGTGCTTTTCATCCATGTCGACCTGTCGACCCGGCGTGCGATCCCGCTCAGCGGCCACGCTGCGGCTCGCGTCGCCTCACTGGCCCCGTCAGCGGAATGGATCGCGCCGGAATGGCTGGGCCGCCGGGTGGGTGAGCCACGTTGACCGTATCTTAATATCTATTGGGTAGTCTGTTTCCGAACAGAGCGAGTGCAGTATGCCCCGTGCTATCTCCGCAATCGCTAGTCGTGTTTCAGCCGGTCCGCTGCTCACGGGGGCGTCTGCGATCTTATCCAGCGGGGTGGCTGCGGGGATTGCCTGGTCAAGCGACGCTAGCCTGGACATCTGGGTAGGTGGCGGGGTGGGTATGCTGGTTGCCACCGGCCTGATGGCGGCGTTGGTGTCCTGGACCTTGTCTCCGCTGGCAGAATCGAACGGCTATCCGAGGGTCCCCGGCGTGATCGGCGCAGCGCTCGAGCGGGAAACTGCCTTGCGCCGGTGGTCTGCATCCCAGGACGACAAGCTGGCCGATCTCGATGCGACACTCGCGGCCACGAGGCTGCAGTTGGCGGACGAGCAGGTCGCGCGTACGGCCTTGCAACATCGCCTCGAGGAGGATGCTGCGGCCGTTGGTGGTATCGCGGCGCATATGCGGGCCGCAACACGCGATGTCGCCTACAGCATGCAAGAGGCGAAGCAGGAGATGGCCTCCGTCCGTGGAGCGGCGGAATTGGCCGCCAAGGGCATCGGGGAGGTTGCAAGCGCATCGGAACAACTTTCCTCCTCGATCAGCGAAATCGCCGTGCAAGTGGCCCGTAGCGCCGAAAGTGCGCGTCAAGCTGCGGAAGAGAGCAGACGCACGGATATCGCGGTCGAGGATTTGGCGAGCGCTGCCGGCCGTATCGGTGACGTGGTGCGTCTCATAGGCGATATCGCGGCGCAGACTAACCTCCTCGCTTTGAACGCGACGATCGAGGCCGCCCGTGCTGGCGACGCAGGCCGAGGCTTTGCCGTGGTCGCTGGTGAAGTTAAAGGGCTGGCTGCCCAGACTGCGCGTGCGACCGAGGAAATAGGCAGCCAAATTGCGTCTATGCAGTCGGCGACCCAGGGCAGCATCGGCGCCATCCGTGCGATCTCAGGCCGCATCGAGGACATCAGTACGCTAGCTGCTCAAGTGGCGTGCGCGGTCGAGGAGCAAGGTGCTGCAACGGCCGAGATTGCTGGCAGCGTCCAAAGGGTCGCGCAGGGCACTGGCACGGTCACGGACGCAATCTGCCGGGCCGAACAGGCGTCCGAGGCCGCCCGCATCCGAAGCATGGCGATCGCGGAAGCGGCTGCCGCTCTCACGACCCGCCACGACGCGCCGGGTCGTATCGACACCGCTTTGCCGGTCTTGGCCGCAGCGGCGTGACCAACTCCAGCCGCCCACTTGAGTGTGGCAGGTGATTTATGCCGTCCCTCGACCGTGCGAACTTACAGACGAGGTGTCGCAGGTCATTTGAAAGGGGACCGTCTCAACCGAGAGCGTCTAAATACGACTCGACATATGGGCTCCGGCCCTCTAAAACCCGCGCCTCATCTGGAACGCGGGAGACTCTGGGCGCAAGGTTGCGCTGGCGGAGTCGTTTGCACCGCGGTCCCTGGGTAGGTAAGGAGCCAGGGCGTTGGCGAAAAAGATCGTAGGCTACATAAAGTTGCAGATCCCGGCCGGAAAGGCGAACCCGTCTCCGCCGGTAGGACCAGCGCTCGGTCAGCGTGGATTGAACATCATGCAGTTCTGCAAGGAGTTCAATGCCCTTACGCAGCAAATGGAGCCGGGTATGCCGGTTCCGGTCGTGATCACAGCCTTCGGTGACCGTACCTTCACCTTCATCACCAAGACTCCGCCCAATACCTACTTCCTCAAGAAGGCCGCCGGTATCACCAAAGGTACCACGACCCCGGGTAAGGGTGCAGCTGTTGGTCGGGTGAGCATTACGCAGCTTCGTGAGATTGCCGAGACCAAGATGAAGGACATGAACGCTAACGATGTGGACGCGGCTGTTCGTATGCTGACTGGCTCTGCCCGCTCGATGGGTCTGACCGTGGTGGAGGGCTGAGGTATGGCACACGACAAGCGTCTGACTGCTGCAAGATCGAATGTCGATCGCAGCAAGCTGTATTCGCTTCCTGAGGCGATCGCGTTGATCAAGAGCACGGCAAAGGCCAAATTCGACGAGACTGTCGAGTTTTCCATGAACCTTGGCATTGACCCGCGCCACGCCGACCAGATGGTGCGTGGCCTGATTTCCTTGCCCAACGGCACGGGGAAGACCCTGCGTGTGGGCGTGTTCGCCCGTAACGTGAAGGCCGCCGAGGCGACGGCCGCCGGGGCCGACGTGGTGGGCGCTGAGGATCTGGCGGAGAAGGTGCAGGCGGGCGAGATCGAATTCGATCGATGCATTGCGACGCCGGACATGATGGCGCTGGTAGGTAAGCTCGGTAAGATCCTTGGGCCGCGTGGCCTGATGCCGAACCCCAAGCTCGGCACCGTTACGATGAACGTGAAGGATGCCGTGGCCGCTGCCAAGGCTGGCCAGGTCGAGTTTCGTGCCGAGAAAGCCGGGATCATCCATGCCGGCATCGGCAAGGCGAGCTTTGAGGACGACAAGCTGGTGCAGAATATCCGCGCCCTTGTGGACGCCGTCCAAAAGGCCAAGCCGACGGGCGCTAAGGGCACGTACCTGCAGAAGGCCGCCATCTCTTCGACGATGGGCCCAGGTATCAGGGTAGACGTGGCCAGCTTAGCTAGTTAGCGAAATTCGCTGGGTTGCTCATCCGTTAAGGATGGGACCCGGCGGGCAGGTGGGGCAGCTGCTCCACCGAACCTGTCCGAGATTGCACGTACCCTTCGGGGTCTAAGGGGCTCGCCCGCGCGCAGGAGACGGGAATGCCCGAGATCGGCGATGATCTCTGGCGGTTCCGGCTGGATGGACAGGCGAACCGGGGGTGGTCTCTTGGCCATTCCCAGAGGGCAACCAGGCCTCACGCGGTCCAAACGCGCGGGGCCACCGACGGAGAGCGGTATTGGACCGTACGGAGAAGCGGGAGTTCGTCTCCTC
>CAXTWC010000191.1:0-4416 GCA_964247805.1 uncultured Acetobacteraceae bacterium
GCCCATGCCGTCGATGCCTGTGGCCATGCTCCGCGGCGCCCGCGGTCTGTGTCCCGCTTGCGGGCTGACGCGGGCGTTCGCCGGCTACCTGCGCGTCGTTCCGGTGTGCGCCGTTTGCAGCGCTCCGTTGGGCGAGTTGCGGGCGGACGATGCGCCGCCCTACTTCACCGTCTTCATCGTGGCCCATGTCGTAGTCGGGCTGATGTTCGCGACCTACCAGGCGTATGACCCGCCGTTCTGGGTGCAAGCCGCCATTTGGCTGCCCACCACCGCGATCATGTCGGTGCTGCTGTTGCGTCCGATCAAGGGAGCCACGCTGGGGCTGATGCTGAAACTCGGCATGACGAAACCGGACGACGAGTGAACGCGTCCGACCTCACGTCACGGGACCGGATCGAACGCGTCGTGCTGGATGGCGAGGCACTGACCCGGCTGTCCCCGATCCAGGAAGCCGACCGCACGCAGGCGACGAACGATCTGGCCGCCGACAACCGGTTCGCACTCGGCAAGCACCCCGGCCCGTATGCGCTGCATCTTTCGGTGCAGGAAGGACGGCTGGTGTTCGACGTTCGCGACCTGGCGGATGCGCCGCTGCAGGCGGTCGTGCTGGCGTTGGGCCCGTTTCGCGGCCTGATCAAAGATTACCAAATGTTGGTCGACAGCCATGTGCTGGCGATGGAGGAGGGCCGCGCCGAGCGCATCCAGGCCATCGACATGGGTCGTCGCGGGCTGCACAACGAAGGTGCCGCGTTGATGGTCGAGCGGCTCGACGGCAAGATCACCATCGACTTCGCAACGGCGCGCAGGCTGTTCACCCTGGTCTGCGTGCTGCATCAGAGGATTTGAGCCCGCCTTGAAGATCGACGGTACGCCTTATCGCTGCGTTTGGCTCGAGCCATCGGATGGCTGGTCGGTTCGCATCATCGACCAGACCAAATTGCCTTGGTCGCTCGACTTCCTGCGGCTGACCACCGTCAGCGAGGCGGCACATGCCATCCGCACGATGCAGGTGCGTGGCGCGCCCCTGATCGGGGCGGTGGCGGCGTATGGCATGGCGTTGGCGATCCGGGCGGATTGCAGTACTGACGCGATGGAGCGGGCGGCCACCCAGCTCAACGCAACACGGCCGACAGCGGTGAACCTGAAATGGGCCACCAATCGCATGCTGACCCGGCTGCGCAACACCGCCTCCGCCGACCGCATCCGTGTCGCCTACGAGGAGGCCGGGCTGATCGCGGACGAGGATGTGGAGCAGAACAAGGCCATCGGCCAGCACGGCGCGGGGCTGATCCGCGACGCGCACGAACGCACTGGCAAGCCAGCCCGCGTGCTGACGCATTGCAATGCCGGCTGGCTGGCCACGGTCGATTGGGGCACGGCGCTGGCCCCGATCTATGCCGCCTTCGAGGACAAGGTCCCGGTCGAAGTCTGGGTGGACGAGACCCGGCCGCGCAACCAGGGCGCCTTCCTCACCGCATGGGAGTTGGGTCGCCACGGCGTGCCTCACACCGTGATCGCGGACAATGCCGGCGGCCACCTGATGCAGCGCGGCGAGGTGGACCTGGTCATCGTCGGCACCGACCGCGTCACCCGCACCGCGGACGTGGCCAACAAGATCGGCACTTACCTCAAGGCGCTCGCCGCGCAGGACAATGCGGTGCCGTTCTGGGTCGCCTGCCCCTCCTCCACCATCGATTGGGCAGTGTCGGACGGGCTCACCGAGATCGAAATCGAGCAGCGCGACGCCAGTGAGGTCACGACCGTCACCGGCCGCGGGTTGGATGGTAAGGTCACCACCGTGCGCACCGCGCCGTCCGGCAGCCCGGCGGCCAATCCGGCTTTCGACGTGACTCCGGCGCGGCTGGTAACGGGGTTGATCACCGAACGCGGCCGGTGCGCCGCAACTGCGGAGGGGCTCGCGACGCTGTTCCCCGGCCACAGCTGAAGTTGCCCACATAATGTTCCGTCCAACCGCTGCCCTGTTTGCTGCCGCCTGCTTGACCGCCTGTGCCAGCCACCCTCCAGCGCCTGCGCTGACCCCCACTGCCCCCCAAATCCCCTCGGCTGGATTCGGCCAGGTCCCGCCGTTTGCCCGCCTCGGCTACGGGCCGTTCAGCCGGGAGGACGCCATCGCCGTCGCGTTGCGGGAATGGCGGGTGTTCAACTCGCCGGTCGACGACGACCCACCTGGCACACGTCCGGCGCCCCTGCCGGACCAGAAGCCGGAACGCTACCCCGGGCTGTGGGAGCGCGTCGGCGAATATTGGTGGGAGGGCGAGGATGCGTCCTCTGTCACGGCGTATTGGACAGGTAAGCACGACGCGAACGGCCAAGTGTTTCCCGCCGGCCAAGATGCCCATTACGCCTGGTCAGCGGCCTTCATCTCCTACGTGATGCGCATTGCGGGGGCAGGTGACCGATTTCCCTACTCGGCCACGCATTCCGAGTACATCAACGCGGCGAAGACTCAGGCGGATTCAGGCGGCGGCCCTCTGGTGGTGACGGCGCAGCGGCCCGAGAACTATGCGCCGGTGCCGGGTGACCTGATTTGTATGGCGCGCATCCACAACGGTACGTTGACGTATGATCAGTTGCCGACCTCGTCCTCCTTCCCCGGCCATTGCGATTTCGTGGTGGCAGCGGGTGGCGGGCAGCTGACCGTCATCGGCGGCAACGTGGACGATGCGGTGACGGAGAAGCACATCCCGACTACCCCCTCCGGCATGCTGGCCGACCCGGCCACAGGGGTCGTCGACACGCGGTATCCCTGGTTCGTGGTGTTGCACGTCGCTTACGACGCGTAGCCCAGGCAGCATCAGATCCTCCCCGTTTACGGGAGAACTGGCGACGGAGCCGAACGTATGCCGCTGCTCCCCGAGGTACTGGCCATCCCGCTGACACGGGCGGCCAGTATCACCGGCTAGCGCAGATCAGTCGCGGGTCCATGGCAGGCCGTCGGCTTGCCATCCCGCCACGTTGCCCCGTTCACCGCGCGCGTCCGGCGGGCCCTCGAAGCCGTCGGCGATATTGTAGGTATGCTTGAACCCGGCGGCGGACGCGGCCTGCGCTGCCGCCGTGGAGCGCACGCCGCTGCGGCACAGGAAATAGACGTGGTCGTCCTCGCTCACCCCAGCAGCACGCATTTCCTCCAGGAACTGGCGATTGACCTGCATCGTGGGGGCTACCTGCCACGACACCAGCGCCGGCTGCTTGCCTGTCTCGGTGAGGTCGGGGACGCCGATCTGCGCCCACTCGATGTCGGTGCGCACGTCCACCACACGAGCCTTCGGTTGGCTGACCAGCGCGTCCCACACCTGTTTCGGCGCGACATCTTGTACCATCTGCTTGATCCTACTCCGGGGTTAACGTCCCCAATCCGGCGCAGAAGGTGCCCCAGCGACATGCAAAGCACAAACACTCAGGGTGGCCTGAGCGCCGCGATCGGCAACACGCCGATGATCCACCTGCGGCGCGCCTCGGAAGCGACCGGCTGCACGATCCTTGGGAAGGCCGAGTTCATGAACCCCGGCGGCTCCGTGAAGGACCGCGCTGCACTCGCGATCATCGCCGACGCGGAGGCACGTGGCGTGTTGCTGCCCGGCGGCACGATCGTCGAGGGCACCGCCGGCAACACCGGCATCGGCCTCACTTTGGTCGCCAACGCGCGCGGCTATCGCAGCATCATCGTGATGCCGGAGACGCAGAGCCAGGAGAAGATCGACTTCCTGCGCATGATCGGCGCCGACCTGCGGCTTGTGCCGGCGAAGCCATACAGCGACCCCGGCAACTACGTCCGCACGTCGGAGCGGCTGGCGCAGGAGCTGGGCGCGGTCTGGGCCAACCAGTTCGACAACCTGGCCAACCGCGAGGGCCACCGCACGACGATGGGCCCGGAAATCTGGCAACAGACCGATGGCAAGGTGGACGCTTTCACTTGCTCCTGCGGCACGGGTGGCACGCTGGCGGGCGTCTCCATGGCGCTAAAGGCGATGCGGCCGGATGTGCGGATCGTGCTGGCGGACCCGGAGGGTAGCGGTTTGTACGGTTGGGTGAAAAACGGCGATCTGTCCGTGCACGGTAGCTCGATCACCGAGGGCATTGGGCAGTCACGCGTGACGGCGAACCTGGAGGGCGCCGTGATCGACGACGCCGTGCGCATCCTCGATCCGGAGGCGTTGGAGCAGGTGTTCGACCTGTTGCATTACGAGGGGCTTTCCGTCGGCGGCTCGGCCGGGCTGAACGTGGCAGCGGCGATTCGCGTGGCGCACGATATGGGCCCGGGGCATACGGTCGTGACGATCCTGTGCGATGGCGGGGCGCGGTATCAGTCCAAGCTGTTCAACCCGGCCTTTTTGCGGGCCAAGGGGCTGCCCGTGCCAGGCTGGCTCGCTTAGCTGCCTTTCTACTCCCTCTCCC
>CAXTWC010000191.1:4516-10655 GCA_964247805.1 uncultured Acetobacteraceae bacterium
AGGTTCTAAGGGGAGAGCGAGGTCCTCGCCGTCGCCCGACGCCGCCGTTGCAGCATCCGCACCATCCGGCGCCAGCCAGCACTCTGCTGCTGCCACCACGTGCCCGTCGCCAGGGCTTCCTCACCCGACGGATCGCCGGTGCGGACGTACTCTCGGCCGAAATCGGCAGTCCGAAACGCCATGTCCCAGATCGGCAGGATCGCGCCGTAGTTGCAGCTCTGCTGCCCCGCGGCCAGAACGCCGTGGTGCGCCCGGTGGAAGCGCGGCGAGATCAGCAGCCGGTCCCCAACCGCCCCGAACGATACACGGGCGTTGGCGTGGCTGAGGCTTTCCAGGAAGCGCAGCACCAGGATCAGCAGCGGGAACTGCAGCGGCGGGATACCGATCAGCAACGCGATGGCGGCGGACCACAGGAACGAGATCACCTCGTCGACCACATGGTTTCGATCGTCGGACCAGAACGTCATCTGCCGCTGGGCGTGGTGCAAGGAGTGCAGCGCCCACCACCAGCCAAATGTGTGGCTCAGCCGGTGACGCCAGTATTCCCCGCAATCCAGGATCAGAACATACAGCGCAAAGGTTAAAATCTGGTGTCCCAGTAGCCCCGGGACCAGCATCTCGAGCGTCGGCGGCACGATGCCACGGTCGGTCAGCCAGCCGCTGAGCCACACCTGAACCTGGTAGAACAGTACGAACGTCACCAACGGCAGCACGCCGACGCGGTTGACCAACGTGTAGAACACGTCGACCGTGACCGCCTTGGCGTCCGGCCAGTGCTCGACCGGCCGCCAGCGCTCCAGCGGCAGGCACACGGCAAGGGTGATCACCACCTGCGCCACGCCGTAGACCGCGAACAGTGCCCAGCCGTAGCCGACGTCCTCCCACTGCATCAGGTCGAGCTGATACAGCATCGGGATGACGAAATGCTCCTGCAGCCATCCGGCCGCGGTGTCGAACGGGTCCATCTCTAGCGCGAGCTCACCTTGGTGGGGGCGGAGTTCGGGTGGCTGTTCAGCCAGATGCCGTGGGGCGAGCGCCCGGTCTCGATCGTGCTGAACTGCTCGGTTGCCGGGTCGAGGATGGCGACCGTGTGGGCCCAGCGCCGGGTCACCCAGATCTTGCCGTCGGGGGCGAAGTCCAGGTCGTCGGGGCCGCCGGACATCGCAATGCGACTGCGGACGGCCAGCGTCTTGGGGTCCAGCGTCGAAATGCTGCCGTCTACCCGGTTGCACACATACAGGGTGCGGCCGTCGGGTGACATGAACAGGTTGTGCGCGCCCTTGGCGGTGACGACCTTGCGCTCCACGGCGCCATTAGCCGGGTCGACCACGGCCACGTAATCGGCGCCCATGATGCCGACCAGGATCTTGCCGTTCAGCCACAGCACGCCGGCCGGGGTCTTGCCGACCTTTGCCGTCCACAGCACCGAGCCGGACTTCACGTCGATCGCCATCAGCGCGTCCGTCCCCTGCAGGCTGACATAGGTCACCGCGCTATCGGGGGAGTAATTGATGTGGCTCGGCATCGAGGAGGCCGGGATGCGGTGCGCCAGGGTCAGCGTCGCCGCATCGTAGATATCGATCTGGTTGCGGGCCAGGCCGGCCACGGTCAGCCATTTGCCGTCCGGGCTGAACTGCAACTGGTAGGGATCGCTCATCACCGCCCGGCGCTGCATCTCCCCCGTCTGCGGGTCGAGCATGAACACCGCATTGCCGGCGGTATCGCCCACCAACAGCGACGATCCATCGGGAGTCAGCGCCATGTGGTGCGGCTCACGCAGGACGGGGATGCGCTTGATCTCGGTGCGGGTGTCCATGTCAATCAGGCTGACGGAGGCTTCCGCGGAATTGATCACGAACGCCAAGGAACGGGCGCTTGCGAGGCTCGGGAGGAGGAGGAGGGCGAGAAGCAGCTTTTTCATGTTCAATCCACGACTTCCGCGCGGTTCCTACCATGCTTTCTCGCCACAGTGACAGGGATTCCGCCGCGCTGCCGACGTCCTCTCGCAGATGCGAGATGCTTGCATTGCGCGTTCGTAATGGGTCAGTCTGCCATCAAAACGGGAGCCAGCAATGGGGTTACTCGTCGCCTTGGCCTTGGCACTGGCCGTCATCCTGCTATTCGGCAGCAAGATCGTCGCCGTGTTCGGACTCGTCGTGGCTTGCGCGGCGTTTTCCTTTCCCCTCGGACTGATCGGAATGGTTGGGATCGGCGTATCGCTGGTGTTCCTGCTCTCGCCGCGACACTACACCGACTAGCGGGTCCGATCGGCGGCAAGTGAGCGCGCTAGCCCCTTCACCCCGGCCCTCTGTTCGCGAGGAGCGCCTGCACGCGGCTGCCTTCGCCGCGCACGATCGAGGCCGGGCCGTGTCCGCGCCCCTTGACCGCCCAGGTGACGATGCTGCCGCGTCCCGTAACAGTGACCTTCGCCCCGGGCGCGATCTCCGCCTGCACCGTCAGCAAGTCCCCCCTGAGTGTGAGTGACTTGCAGTCGCCACGCAGCACATAGTCGCTCCGAGTGCCGGTCACGATCACATCCCGACCGGCGCACGTCGCCAAGCCGTGCACGTCATCGCCGGCCAGGGCGAGCGGCGCCATCTGCTGCAGTGCCTGGGGCGCGAGTGGCGATTGCGGCTGGGCCGCTGGCTGTGATGGCGTTTGGGGCGCCGCACGTGATGGCGCCTGGGGCGTTGGCAACCGTGTCGCCTGAGGTGCGGGCACCGGCGGCGGCTTCGCGGGCGGGACCACAAGGGCCGGCACCGGGGCTGGCATGGAGGCCGGTTTCGGCGGCTCCACGGCGGGCGGCTCACCGGCGGCGACATCATTGTCCGGGCCAAGGGCGACGATGGCGGGCGCGGCACCCTGCACGGCGTAGTGGACGCGGTTGCCACTCCCCTCCACCCGGATGGACCCGCCGGACACGATGCTCATCCGCACCGTATTGCTGACGCCCTTCAGCAGCAGCGCGCCGCACGCGCCGTGCAGCGTGACGATGTTGTGGTTGCCCTCCAGCCGCACCAGTTGCCCGGTGCAGGTGCCGGACAAGGTCTGCGCCTCGGCCTGGAACAGCAGATCCGGCTGTCCTTGGGCCGCTACCCGCCCCGCAAGCAGCAGGAACCCGGCGGCGATCACAACCATCCTCGACATCGACCCGCCCATGCGCTGTCCTCGGTCGCGAGCTATCGCCGAAAACAAGCACCACGGGAAGGATGCTCGGTTCACTCCATGCGGGGCGGGTCGATTGGCACGGAAGATCCAGCCCGCGCCGGGTCTGAGAGTGCATGTCGCCCCATGCCCTTGGCGAGGGTCCGGCGGGCCCGCAGCCAGGCCGTGGCTGCGGCGAACGAACCGCCTGTGCGGTGACCCAGCCCAGCCGCGAGGCGCCGCTGCACCGTCAGCAAGCTGGCATGCAGGACCGCGAACGCCCTCACCCGGAGCAACGCCGGCAGGCAAGCGGAGTAGATCCACAACGCAAGCGACCCGGCGATCAGCTTCGTGGCAGCGTAGACCACCACGGCCCGCCATCCTTCGCCTTGGAACAGGAGCCAGGTGGATACCAGCCAGCCAGACCGGCTGCATGCTTCCGGGACCAGGAACAGAAACAAGGCAACGACCGGCGGCAAGCGCCCGACCCATGCGTGAGCTCGGGCCAAAGGCGGCCAGCGCCCAATGGTTCGCGCGCGTGGCAAGATGCTTTCGGTAACCAGCAGGGCAACCCAGGCTGCCGGAAGCAGGAGCACGCCCAGGGCAGACAATGGACCGGGGGACAAAGAGCGAGATCGATCTTGCACTGGGCTGTCTCCCATCGCCTGGCCGCCAAAACGAACTCGTCTCTGGAGCGTTCAGAGTCTCATGTCGTCATCAAAAACCACTGAGCAGGGGCAGGACTCCGTCCCACCTCGCCGCATCCTGATTGTCGAGGACGAATTTCTCATCCGTCTCACGCTGGCGGAGGTTCTCGCCGACGAAGGCTATACCGTCATGGAGGCCGAGACTGCCGACGAAGCCGTAAAGTTGATCGAGCAGAGCCCCGATATCGATGTGTTGCTGACCGATATCCAGCTTCCAGGTCAACTCGACGGCCGCGGGCTCGTGCAGCACGTCCGCCAGACCAAACCCGACCTGCCGGTGATCTTCATGACGGGGCGGCCCGATACGATCGGACCCCAGGGGCCAGGAGCGCGGGAGCTCTACGTGGCCAAACCCTATCTGCCGTCGGAGATCTGCGCGGCCGTGCGTAAGATGCTTGGCGACTAGAAATCCAGGTCCGCGTAATGCGCCGGCGGCATGACGCCGGGGACCCGATCTGCGAGGATCGGGCGGAACGAGGGCCGGGATTTCATCCGCGCATACCAGTCGTGAGCCGCGGGAACAGCGGCCCAGTCTACGTCCCCGCAGAAATCGAGCGTCGAGAGATGCGCCGCGGCCGCCAAATCAGCCAATGTCATGACGTTGCCGCCTAACCACTTCCGGCTCTCGGCCAGCCAGCCGATGTATTGGAGGTGGGTCTTCAGGTTCAGGAATCCCGCCCGGAGCGCCGACGCGTCGGGCTGGCCAGAGCCTGATAACCGTTTGATAATCTTCTCGCCGTAGAGGTAGCGCGTGACCTCCTGGGAGAACTTGCCGTCGAGCCACGCCACGAGGCGCCTGACCTCGACGCGTTCGGCCAAGGTGTGCCCGAGCAACGGGGTGTCCGGGTAGGCCTCGTCCAGGTATTCGCAAATGACGCCGGAGTCCGATACCGCGAGCCCGTTCTCCTCCACGAGAGTGGGCACGGAGCCAGAGGGATTCAGCTCCAGATACTCCGGCCGACGGTCCCACGGTTTTTCGACGCGGACTTCGAACGCCAGCTTCTTTTCAGCCAGCGCGAGGCGGACCTTGCGGGCATAGGGCGAGAGTGGGAGGTGGTAGAGCAGGCGCATACCACACCGTTATGGCACCCGAAGCCGAGCCGCGCCAACACAGCTCAGCCAACGAACTTGAGCTGGGTCACGGGACTGTGATACATGCATCCGTATGCGAAAGCGGGTAATGACCATTCAGCGACTACACTCATCGATTGTGGCGTTGCTGAAGCGGGCTACCTGCATACCATGGGCTGGAATGCTCCTCGGAGAGGGCGTCGGCCTGTTCCGAGGTAACATCGCGTCGGGCCTGTCATCGGTGGCCTGGCTTTACTAGCAGTGGCGGCGAAGCCGACAAGGGACGCGCGGGCGACAGTCGGAGCGTGTCCGCCCCCTCCACCATGCTTCGCACGGTCCCCTCCCCCGTGAAGAACGGGGGAGGAACGCCACATGCGACCGCCTGGCCGAGGCTCGCCGGCGGGCTTAGTCGGACGAACCTAGGCCGATCGCTGTTCTGCCTCTGCGGACAGCGGCATGGGCAGATACTTCGCGTAGCCTTTCGGCACGACCTGCCACATCCGGGACAGCGTTCCCGGCCAGTCATGCAGCAGCCCAGACGCATAACGGCTGTTGGTTTCGCGCGCATGAGTCTCCACCAACTCCCGCAGCACCGCCTCCCAGTGCGGATGCGCGATACGCTGCCAATCGATCGTGTCGGGGTTGGCGCGCCTGCCGAACATGTCCTCGGCATCCAGCACGAACGCCATCCCGCCCGTGAACCCGGCGCCGAAATTGTCCCCGACCGCGCCCAGCACCACGACCGTGCCGCCCGTCATGTACTCGCAGCCGTTCGAGCCACAGCCCTCGATCACCGCAACCGCGCCGGAATTGCGGACGGCGAACCGCTCGCCCGCCTGCCCCGCCGCGTACAACGACCCGGCCGTCGCGCCGTACAGGCACGTGTTGCCGATGATCGTGTTGTGCTGGCTGATCAACGCGGAGGACGGCGCCGGGCGCACCGCGATCGACGCACCGGACAAGCCCTTGCCCACGTAGTCGTTGGCGTCCCCCAGCACTTCGAGCTTCAGCCCCTGCACCGCGAACGCACCCAGGGACTGCCCGGCCGAGCCACGGAGCCGCACCGTGATGTGGCCCGGCTTCAGCGTGCTCATGCCGAACTGCCGCGTAATGCGGGAGGACAGCTTGGTGCCGATCGCCCGATGCGTGTTGCGGACGTTGTACTGCAACTGCATCTTCTCGCCGCGATCGAATAGCGGGGCGGCGTCGGCGATCAT
>CAXTWC010000192.1:0-10654 GCA_964247805.1 uncultured Acetobacteraceae bacterium
GCCAAATACTATGTTGGCGCCTTTGGACTTGATATTTAGGCCCTCGTTGGCCGTGGCCCTCGCCGCCTTATAGTTCCTTTCCGCTGCAAAAAAGACTGCAATAGTGTTGATGTAGAAGATCGATGCGTCAGTAGGCGAATCTAAGGCCGACTCCATTACCACCGTGAAAGGCTTGATGGCCTTCTCCGGAGTATTTTGGACGAACGCCTCCTCGACCCCGTATTGATAGAACAATGCGGCCTTCGCTTGTGAGTCATGGAGGATCTCAGGTTTCAGCTTCGTATAGTCCACAATTACATCTTCAGCATCTCGCGGGTTTAGACCTACGCTTTGTAAGCTGCTGATCAAGTCATGCCATGCCGTCGCATGCATAGCCATCGCGGTCTTAGCCGGTTCTGCCATATCTCGACATTCTCCGCGGGATGCGCTGGCAGGTGGCACCGAGGGTGCTGGTACATCCGGTGGCTGAGACGGAGAAGGCGGTGAAACGGGTGGCGTAGAAGTCACCGCGACCGGCGGCGTCTGGATCGACGCAAGGTTCATCTTGTCGCCGACTTCTACAGAAGTGACGAGCAGTTTCCTCGTAGACTTCGGCTCGGAAAGTCTCACCGCATGCTCGTGGCGTAGGCCATCGAAACACAAGTAGGGTGCGCTTCGCTCCGGCACGAACGTGCAAACTTGATTGCTGATGATCTTCCATGATCCGGTTTGAGCCGGCTGATGGTTGTACGACTCCCAGAACTTGCCATCGGCCGCGAAATAGTCGTCGATTGAAATTGCAGCCTTCGATTGCGCGCTGGTGAAGTGGACAGTATTTCCACGTATCAGCATGTCCACTTCGTCCTTCGTCATTGTGACATCGGACGGCCCCCTTACAGGGGGGCGTGGAGCTGCGGCGCGACGTGTCGTCGCGGAGCCGTAAGTCGGCCCCGGGCTAGAGCTGTAAGTTGGCCCCGGAGCTGGGCTGTACGCAGGCCCAGGATCGGAAGCGTACGGCGCTGCCTGGCTCGGAGCATTTTGATACGGATAGGCAGCCGGCGGCGGCGCATAATAACGAGGCGCAGGCTGCGCCATAGATCGGCCAAACTGATTGAGCATTTGATTCAGGTAATTTTGGGCGTCTGCCGGCCCACAAAGGGTTAATACCACGACGCCGGCCGCGAAAGCAGCCGCTCTCCTGAATCGCCTGGACACTCGCTGCGTCATAGACATCTACTTTCTTTTGCGGCACCGCCTGCGGGCTTTGAGGGCTCTATCGATTACGATTTGGACGCGACATTTTGATCGTTTTTAGTCTCCCGGAGAATATGCGCGTTCAGCCGGAGGGTCGCAGGACAACGCCTATCCGTTACGGTGCGATATTAGGATCGCAATCGTCCCACTTGTCTGTATTGCCTGTATAACGTCCAACAAAGTTGTAACAATGGGACGGGTTTTTACCGATCTGCTTGAAAAGCATCCCTGCCAGTGCCGCGGACGCGTCATATTCTGACATATTAGGCGTGGGTCTAGTCGGCTGGGCGCCCCGTTGCGCTGATTGGATATGTGCAGAGGCGGCTTGGAACCGTTGCGTATCTCCGCTTTCGATTTTGGTGAGATGCTGGAGAATGTTCTGGGGAGACATGGCGAACACCTGATGTTCGCTGTCTTGGAACACGCGGACGCAATGAGCTGGGTCGCTGCCGCCGACGCAGAATGCGTTGCCTTCTACGACCCAGGTCTGGCCCGCCCAGAAAGGCGAATATGACCGTCCCTCGGCGCTGAAATAAACAGGCATCTCGTTCATGCGAACGACTTGGTTATCAGCGACGATTGGGGCGGCCAGAAAAAGCGTGCGGCCTGAAATAAATCTCTTCAGGTCAGTGACCGGGGTGAGTTCTCCACTGTACCTGACCGAAGCGGGGTGCGGGGCATGCTCACGGGCCGCCTCCTGCCGCGCGGCCTGATCCTGCTGCTGTGTCGCCTGCGCTTGCTGCCGGTCATACGTCTGCTGCTGGCGTAAGAAGCCGCTTGCATAGGGCTGAACGAGGCCCCACCCGGGGTAATTCTGCGCGCGAGCGTTAATCGCGCCGCCGCATATGACTGACAGAGCTACGGCCGCAGAAACGCGGCAGGTACGATAACGATGTCCCATTCGTAGGCTTCCTTGATCGCTCAGATGGTCGCTCAGATGGATGAGACGTTAACGGTTTATTAATGCCAAGCAAGGGGATTCATTACGATTAGCGGTTCCTCAACGCGCACGACTTTTTTTGAAACACCACCTTTTCTGAACCCCACATGACCACCTATCCCGGCGCAACCGACCTGACGATCCTTCAAGGCGCCACCTTCACTCCCGTCCTCACCGCCCTGGATCAGACCCAGGCACCTATCGACTGGACGGGCTACAAAGCCCGGATGCGGGCGCGGGCGAGCGCCACCGATCCGAGCGTCATCTTCGCGCTGACCACCGAAAGCAGCAGCGTCACCGTGGCTGGCACGCCGACCGACCAGGACGCGCCGGGCATCGTCATCACCGGCTCGCAGGTGCAGCTGAACCTATCAGCAGTCTCCACCGCCCTGCTCACCTTCGATCAGGCCGCCTACGACATCGAGCTCTATTTCACCCCGCTTGGAGGCGGCCCTGATTATGTCGTCCGTCCCTTTCAGGGGACGATCACTCTCAGCCTGAACGTCACACGCTAACCGTTTAATCCTCGCCATCAGAGTTTCTATGACCGCCACTTATGCGCCGACCGTCTTCAGCACCCAGATCGGCATCCAAGGCCCTCCTGGTAACGGCGCGCCGGGGACGACCACACGCGACGGCGCCGGTGCTCCGAGCAATACTCTGGGGATCGATGGCGAATATTATACGATCACGCCAGGGGCAATCTCTACCGCCGAGTCACCGGAACCTACGGCATCGTAGGAAGCCTGGTCGGACCGCACGGCGTTCAGGGCCCTGCCGGAACAAGCACCTTGTGGCGCTCAGGCAGCGCCGTTCCAAACGATACGGTCGGCAACGATGGCGACCTGTATCTCGTAACCGGCTCAGGCGATCTCTATCAGCGTGCGTCCGGCCACTACACCCTGATCATTTACATCAGGGAACCGCAGGCGATTTAGGAATTGCAGGGATCGATCCTGCGCAATGGCACCGGCGCTCCTTCCAACGGCACTGGCGTAGACGGCGATTACTATCTGAACATGGCCACCGGAGCCCTGTACCAGCGACAGTCGGGTGCCTATGCATCGGTCGGAAGCCTCATGGGGCCGCAGGGCATTCAGGGGATACAGGGTGCCCAAGGCATTCCCGGCGCGGCCAGCAACACTGCCGAGATCGCCCTTACCGACACGGCGACCATCACCGCCGACGCCACCTCAGGCACTGCCTTTGTCATCACCCTGTCGCTCGCCACGTCCCGGCTCGGTATTCCGGCGAACGTGCGGGCGGGCAACTACTATACTTTCCGCGTCATCTAGGACGCGACCGGCAGCCGCGGCCTGACCTTCTCCGGCTGGAAATGGCCTTCAGGCATCATACCGACCCTGAGCACGGCGCCTTACTCGGTCGACATGATCCTGGCTTATTACGACGGAACGTCGACGAACGGCACCCTCGGTGGAAAGGCGTTCGCGTAATGCTGCCTATCCCCTTCGAAGCTTTCACCAGCCGCAAGCTGACCGCCGTCGCCAACAACACCAATTTGTCGACCACGATCACGGCGAGCGCGTCATCCGTTCAGGTTAGCGAGCGCGAGTCTGCCGTAACGTGAGGTTGAACTTGCTGCTACGCGGCGACAGTGCGGGTCACATCTCGCCAGACGCCACTCGACCCCGATGACAGAAAGGATCGTAAATGCGACACGGCCTCCGCCTGGCAGCAAAGCAGCTCGCCAGGTTAGCGTTGACACGACAAGTTACCCGCCCTTGGTTCGGCAGGGGAACCGAAACCAGACTCTGAAGCTACTGGTTGCGACATCGCAGTGTGAGGCCCGGAATCTACCTACGACGTCGCAATGAACACCGTGCTTTGCGGGGCAACTATCACCGGGGTTGAGCCGCCGCCAACTACCCATCCATGCCACACCAGGGCCGTTCTGACGAGCCTGGCCACGAGTTTGCACCAAGCTCAGGCATGCACCCGTAGGTAGATTCCGAGTCTGGCTTTGGCGAGCAACCTCGCGCGCACTGCCCGAGGAGGGTACTATGGAAGATTATCAGATTTACCACATGGATGAGGCGGGCGCGGTCGTAGGTGGCTTTGATGCGAATTACGCGAGTGACGAAATCGCCTGTCAGATGGCGCGGCGTTTTATCGGCCTTTATGACAGATCAGAGGTTTGGTCGGGGACTCGATGGGTTGGAGAAATCGTTCTTCGACCCGCCACACTGCATTGAGACGCAACTATAGCCCGCCGGGCAGGTTCTGGCGGGACCCACCACAACCGCCTTTCCCTCACGGGTCGGGCGCGAGCGACTACGCTGCGCTGTATCCGGATGCGCCGAGACCAACGGGTTCTGCGCCCGGCGCGTGGAGCAGGGGCCCGAGCTCGAGGCTAACCGACGGCGGCTGGCGGTGGTGGCTGGTGAGGTGGCGCAGGTTTAACGCATGTCCAGCACCACTGTGTCGTGGTAGACGCCGTTGGTGCTTGTGATGATGTAGTCAAACCCGTCCGTGCCCCTAAAGGTCGGTGAAGGCGTATAGGCAACGACAGTGCCAGGGATTGTCACGCCAAGGCATGCCTTCGGTTTCCCATCGCGAACTAGCCGGATCGTGGACATTCCGGGCCGAATGGTCACCGTGCCGTGCTGCGGCTGCGAGCGCAGTAATACCTGGGGCGGCGGGTTCGGAGCGCAGGTGCTGCTATTCCAAGAGCTGTAGCTGCGGATCACCGCCTCCTGTCCCACCGCAATGACGCGATGAAAGGTGTCTTCAATCGGGACGACCGTTTGTGCCCCTGCGGGTGTGGCAGCAAGGAAAGCAAGAAGAAAAAGGGTTGGACGATGCATTGGAGCCCTGTGATCGTGTACGAAAAGCAGTCATCCAGTCAGCGTTTCCGCGGCTTGAAACCTGCAACCAGTGCATCGATGCGCGCTAGGCTGCCGTCATCCTGAATCGCTTGGCATGCGGCTTGGTGATAACGGGCGAACTGCACCGTGCCTTCGTCCACGGCCTGATTTAGCGAGGCGTAGAGGAAGGCAGGCATCTCGCTTGGGTCTACTCCGCCAGACGGGCTCACGTCCCTTGCCTGCCGGTTGAGCTCCTCCACGATTGCTGGGACGGAGATCGTCACCCAAGCCCTTGGCCGGAGGTGGCAAGCATCAGCGATGACGGCGTCGCCGGACAGGCGCGCGGTCTGCGCAAGCGTCACGGCCGTGACCTCGTCTGCTGCAGCCGGCACTGTCAGCCCAGATGCAAGCAGGATCGTCAGTAGCCGTATGGTGTCCATGTGTCGGCCTGCGATCTTGCGGATGTCTCGACTAACCCGGCGCTGGGAGAATTTGCCGTGTAGAGGGCCCCGCCCAGCAATCATCCTGGCCATCTCCCGAGCCTCGGTGTCATCGGGGATCCCCGGGAACGGCCGGCGCAGCTCGACGCTGGGGGACAATTCTCCCTCCTGACTGAAGGCGGCGCGGATGGTGGGGGCCTCGGCTTCGGTGACGCAGAACATCGCGGCAGCATGGCTTAGCAGCGCGGTAGAGCGCCAGTGATTTGACGATTACGACTAGGGGTTACCCCGGGGGTAACTCCCAGCGCCGCCGTCGTGCCAATCGGTAGTGGGTCAGCTTGAACCCGACCGATCTGAGCGTAAAGGAATTGATTCCATGCCGTTTCGCTGTGTGAAAAACCGAACCAGCCCCTGACCCACCCACCTGTGAACGACAGCACTGTTGCCATAATGCTGCACTGCAACATCCAACTCCTTGGCGATGATGATATATGTTGCTGGAGCGAAACGCAGCGCTTACGCCAGCGCATGAACGCGCATAATGGCCTGCTAGCCGAGTTGGGATTGGCGGCGGAATTTTCAGCCGGTTTGATTGAGCTTTGCGCCCGCGAGCGCCTGGATGAGGCGCAGGTCAAGGATATGGCGCATGCGGCCTTCCCTGACCGTCCGCTGATCGAAGCTCTGCACTCTTACGTCATGCGCTATTTCCGCTCGGCGGCAGCGGAGGCTGGGCACAAGGCGGCGGGGCATGGGGCCGGCTAGTTACTGCCCGTTAGGGGTCGCCCGGTCGCCTTCGCGCTTTGCCGCCGCCTCACACTCACGGCCCCTCTTTCGTGGAGCCGTAATACCGATCGCCCTGATAGTGGTAGACCCCTGAACGCGTGTTGACGCACACCGGACGGTCGCCAGGGCAGGCTAAGCCTGTGGACGGTCGTCAAATGCAGGAGCCAATCTTCGTAGGTGACACGGTAGAGGACTCGGCCGAGTGGCAGGCTCTAGGCGCCTGGCGCCTGCTGAAGAACGTCTTGGCGCTGGGAGAGGTCGCATGAGCCGCCCGGTTCTCCAGCCGGGTGCCGTGAAGGCCGAAGATATCCCCGTTTCGGGGGCGCCCTCAGTTCACCCCGACGCGGCCCTGATCGCCGCGTGCAGCGAATACCTCCGCATCCAACGCGAGTTTGAGGCCTATTACGACACCCTGCCAGGCGACATTGAGATGGGCGATCCCGGCTTAGCGATACTGGGCCCGGCGCCTGCACTGGTGGAGGTCATTGTCGCCTTGCCCGCCACCACGGCAGAAGGGCACCTCGCTCGCGCCCGCTCCATGGCGTTCTTCTATCTGCCTGGCCATTCCGGTTGCAGGGACAACCCAGAGGGTGCGGCGGAGGATCGTTTTAAGTCGGCGCTGCTCCGCGACCTGGCGACGATGGAAAGGGGCCCAGCATGAGCACTCGCCGGGATTTCTTCGCCTTCACAGCCGGCGCCGTGGTGGCCAAGACCGTGTTACCGCTGGCGGCCCATGCTGAGCCGGTACGGCACCTAGACGCTGAACTCATCGCGGTCTGTGCCGAGTTCGACGCCTGCGAGCGCCAAACCTGCATCATCCACGGCACCGGCCCTGACTGCGTGGTGGACGATGACGAAGCGAACGTCGTGTCCGCTCCACTCTTCACCCGCATGCATGTCCTTCTCGACCGCATGGACGAACTGCGAGCCACCACGCCCGCCGGTATCCAGGCAAGGGCGCACAGCCTCGCTCTACACGGCGGGCACGGACAATACCCGTTCGATTGCGACACCAGCATGGTCGACCGCTTGCTGGTCTACCTCATCCGCGACAGCGCGGCGCTGGGCGGGTCGCCGACGTCCATAGTGACATCGCCCGATGCCGATCTGCTGGAGGCGTGCGCCGAGTTCGACACGCTGGAGCGGGCCTATCTGGCCACCTACGTCCCGGGCGTGGATGACGGTCCAGAGTGGGATGCAGCCGAGGCGACCGTGACAGGCTTGCGGATGCCCAGGAACCGCTGGCAGACCGCATCTGTGAACTGCGAGCGGTCACCCGACAGGGGCAAGTAGCCCGCGCCCACAGCCTCGCCCTCTGGGATGCGGAGTTGATGAAGCCCAGGGACGACATAATGGCCAGTTCACGCAGGCGATCGTGCGGGATCTGATCGGGTAATCGGGCCGGACTTCGCCTGCAGCAGCGCATGCCTTACGGCCGAGCACCGGGATTGGCACGTGCATCACGTAATACAAACGGATGACGACACGTCCGTCATTTTGGTGTCTCAGTGCTTGTGCCTTGCTCGCCTCAAGCTGACAAGCCGAATTGGAGTCATAAAATGACGAGCTACGTCGAGAGCTCAGGAGAACCGCAGGCGACGAATCTGACGCTTCTCAGCGGAGACACGTTGACCCTACTGGCCGGCGGCTCTGCCCTGGATACAACGGTCAGCAGCGGCGGTCGCGTTTTCGTCTCCTCCGGCGGCTCGGTCACCGGCTCGACGGTGAGCACGGGCGGCGGCGAGGTGGTCTCCGGCGGGGGTTCGGCGTCGGACGCCACGCTCATGTCTGGCGGCCAGCAGGACGTCGTTCTCGGCGGAGTCGCTACAGGCACGACCGTCGGCTATTTCGGCGTGCAATACCTCGCCGCCGGCGGCGTCGGCAGCGGGACGGTCATCAGCAGCGGAGGCTACGTGATCATCTCCGCCGGGGGGATCGGCAGCGGCCTGATAGTGAGCAGCGGCGGCATCGAAACCGTTTCGGCAGGCGGCTTGGCAAGCGCAACCGTCGTGAGCAGCGGCGGAGACGAGTATGTCCTCGGCGGAACAACATCGGGCACCATCGTCTTGTCCGGCGGGGAGCAACTTTTATTCTTCGGTTCCGGAGCAGTCAGCGGAACGCAGGTCCAGGCGGGTGGTCTCGAGGACATCGGCGAAGGCCGCACGAATATCGGCGGGTTCTCCCTCGGCGTCGTGTCGGTTACGTCGGGCGCCACCGACAGGGGCAGCACGCTCGGAGCCGGCGGCGTGGAGATCGCGATGTCAGGGGCGACCGTGGACGATCTCACCGTCCAGACCGGCGCCACTCTCATCGTGCTCCCTGGTGCCGTCGCGAGTGGGACACAGCTGTCGGGCGGCTCCGTCGTGTCGACCGGGATCCTGCTGTCTTCGACGGCCGGCTACCAGGTTCTTGGTAACACGACGACCGGCCTCGTGGTGGCTTCGGGCGTCCTTGCCGAAGTTCTGTCGGGCGGTGTCGCCACCGGCTCAGTCATCACCAGCGATGGCGACGAGCAGGTTTACTCAGGTGGCACCGCCAGCGCGACCGTCGTGAGCGCATCTGGCCTACTAGACATCCTGTCGGGCGGGTCGGCTTACGGCTTGACGCTAAGCAGCGGCGCCGACGCCTACCTGGAGTCTGGTGGCGTGCTGAGTCTGGCCACAATCAGCAATCATGGCGAGCTGGAACAACTATACGGTGGCGTAGCGACTAGTGTCACGGTCGACAGCGGTGGCGGGTTCTACACCTTCGGTGCGAGCAACGATATCGCCACGACGATCAACGGCGGCGGCAGCTACCACCAGGATGGTGGGACCGCGACCGGGACCATCGCCAATGGCGGCCAGTATTATATCGATAACGCCACGGCATCCGGAGCGCTGATCGAGAACGCCGGTTTCGAGGTGATCTCGTATGGTGCGCAGACCTACGGGACGCTGGTGATGAGCGGTGGCACCGAGACCGTGTCCTCGCATGGGAACGCCAGCGGCAGCATCATCGGCAATGGCGGCTTCCAGGTCGTGTCGCTGGGCGGCACCGCCGAGATGACGACCATCGGCAGCGGCGGGACCCAGGTCTACGACCCAAGTGCCACGATCATCAGCTCGATCCCGCAGATCGGCGGCTCGATCGATGTCAGCTTTCTCGCCTACGTGAGCGATGGGACGGCAACCGTCGATGCCAGCGACAATTTGGTCGTGGCTGAACAGGGCGAAGTAAAAATCCAGCTGTATGGCGCGTACACCAACGCAGTGTTCGCGACGGCGTCGGACGGGATGTCCGGCACCCTCGTCACCCTGCAGAGCGTGCCCTGCTACTGCCTCGGCACCCTGATCATGACCAGCCAAGGCGAGACCCCGGTCGAGACCCTGGCGATTGGCGATCTGGTGGTCACCGCCTCCGGCGAGCACCGCCCCATCAAATGGATCGGCTGCCGCAGCTACGCTGGACGCTTCCTGGCCGCCAATCCGAACGTGCAGCCGATCCGTTTCCGTGCGGGGTCGCTCGGCGACGGCCTGCCCCGCCGCGACCTGCTTGTCTCGCCCGAACACGCGATGTTCCTCGACGACCTGCTGGTTCCGGCGCGCTGCTTGGTGAACCGGTCGACCATCGTGCAGGAACGCGGGCTGGACCGCGTCGACTACTTTCACGTCGAGCTCGACCGTCACGATGTGCTGCTCGCCGAGGGCGCTCCGTCAGAAAGCTTCATGGACGACGACAGCCGCGGCGTGTTCCACAATGCGTCCGAGTTCACGGCGCTGTATCCGGACGCATCGGAGCCTGCCCGTTTCTGCGCGCCTAAGATGGATGACGGCTACGACCTGGAGGCGATCCGGCGGCGGTTGGCGGTGGTGGCATCGCAGCAGAACGAGGCGCGTCGCCAGCACGAGCCAGTCTGCCCGCCGCTCCAGCCGCACGTGGCGCTCGTAGCGGACCATGGCGGCGAGGAACTGATCGGTCATGTCGACGACCGAGAGCCGGCTCAGGTCAATCCGCTCGCGCTCGGCCAAGTCGAGCAGCAGGTCCAGCGACCCGTCGAACCCGTCGAGGCGCAGCTCGGGCGTGTCGGGAACCCGGGGCGGACTGTCCCAATCGTCCCAGAGGGCGTCCGGCAGCGGGTCGGCCAGCTGCGCTTCGCCCTGGTCAGCCATCGTCGTAGCAGGGCCGCACGGTGAGCACGAGTTTCGGCCAATCCCGCCGAAGCCGCATGATCGCCTGCCACGGTGTCCAGTCGGCCGACCGGAACTCGTAGACGATCTCCGCCTTGCGGCGGAGCCGGTGGTCGCTGCCCTCCTCGCGGATACGAACGGTGCGAAGCTGGGTGGTGCCCCAATGCGCCCGCAGCCAGTCCTGAGCGTGCGGAGCGTCCTCGCCCAGCTGCAGGATGCCGTCCGGGATCGGCACCAGCCGGTGCAGGTCAAAGGGGCAGAGAC